>JAIOPG010000004.1 GCA_021414025.1 Planctomycetota bacterium
GCTTTCGCCGCAGCGTAGTCGGCCCAGGATTTCTGGTACACCGTCGCGCGCGTGAAGGCGTCGCGCAGCACGTAGTCCACGCCCTGGCGCGGGGAGGGACAGCGTTCGGGGCCGGTGGGCGCTTGTCCACGCTTCTGCGTGACGTTCTCACCGAGCGCGAACTTGATGCCGGGCATCGCGCCGGCGAAGAGAATCTCTTCGGGCCGCTTCTTGCCCCAGCGCAGTTTGATCACGGCATTCTTACCGCCGATCGAATTGGCGCTGCCGTGCAGGATATTGGCCGTGGTCGTGCCGCCGGCCAGATCGCGATAGATGTTGATGTCGTTGGGATTGATGACGTCTTCCATGCCCGTCATCGAACTCACCGAGGTGCCGCCTTCGTTGATGTCGTCGTTCGCGATGTGCGAATGCGCGTCGATGATGCCGGGAGACACGAACTTGCCGGTGCCGTCGATGATCTCGGCGCCGGCGGGAATGGTGACGGTGGCGCCGATGGCGGTGATCTTGCCGTTCTGGAGCACGATGGTTCCTGCGGGGATCGTGCCTTTGGTGACGGTGATCAACGTGGCGTTGCGAATGGCCACGATGCCGCTGGGCGCCTGGCCGTCGAGTCGCACGCTCGACGCCGGCAGAGCCAACGCGGTGAGTAACGCGAACCCGGCGATCGCCGAGCGCAGTGTCTGGAACATCCTGTGCCTCCGAAGGGCAGAAGGATACGGCATTTTCGCGATTGCACAAGCATCGCCGTCAGTACTAACCTTTTCGTGGGCACCCCGGGTTCGTCTATCTGATTGCAGGAGGTTTGTATGCGTAAGGTGTGGACGCTGATTTCGTCGCGGCGCGGCCGCGGCATTGTTGCGGTGTGTGTGTTGGGATTGCTTGGCGTTGGCGCGGTGAACCTCGATCACCGAACGTCGACCCAGCGGGCCGGCGCGTGGGCCCGCTCGCATGTCGGCTCGCTCCCGACGACGCTGGAGGGACTGGCGGCATTCCCGGCTGAGTACCGTCAGCAGATCTTCGCGGAACTGCCGATCACCGAGCAGAGTCGCCTTTGGCACGTGCAGCTGCAAAGCGTGTTGCAGACCGAGACGCTGACCGAACCGCAGCGCGCCTATGTCGTCAAGCTGATGGCCCTGGCGACGCCGGATTCGTTCCGCAAGGAGATGCCGAAGCCGGAAGTGTGCGATGACATCGCGCGCCTCTTCACCAACGACGCGCAGCGCGCGCGCGTGACGCGTATCGCCGCCGGTGTCGAGCCAACGCGGTCGTTTGCGGCCACGTGGGTCAAGGTCAGCGAGAAGGCCCGCGCGGCCGTCTCACTGGGCGCGGCGCAGTTTGACTGCAACTGCCGCGGATTGGGACTCTGCGAATGTGGGCTCATGTCGCCGTGTCTCGAAGGCGACTGCAACGCGGCCTCGACCTGCGGGTGTTTGTGGGCCGGTGACTGCGACAAGTTGTGTCGGTCGATCATTCTCGACATGAACCGCACGACCAAATAACACCTGGGCGGTGTCACACAGTAGTATTCGTTCGTGACCCGACCAGCTCATGTAGATCGCGATTGGGACCGAGCCGACGCATGGCTCGGTCTCACCGCCGTGCTGCTGATCATGCTGCTCTCGATCGCCTCGTCGGTGATCGGCGGCCCGGTCAGTTTCTACGTCAAGATCATCGCGACCGTGGCCTTTCTGGCGCACCCGTACGCGTTGCTGCGGGTGATTCGGCATTTTCGCGACATCCCCCGCAGTTGGGAGTGGCTGCTGGTGGTGGGCACGGCCGGAATTGTCATCTACGTCGCGACCACGCCCAGCCCGAAGTCGTTCAGTATTCGCGTCGCCACCGGTCTGTATGTCGCGCTGGCGCAGGTGTTGGCCGCGCTCGCCCTTGCCGCTACCGCCCGTCAACACCGAGGGCTGAGCGCCTGGCGACTCAACGTCGCGGCCGTGGGCGCCGCGTTGCTGGCCCTCACGTTTGCGTTGCAGGTGCTTGCCTCCAACGACGCCTCGTACGGCATTTTCGCGCGTTTTCTGTGGCTCGTGCGCGATCTCGCGATCGTGATGCTCGTCACGTATTACCTCGGCCTCGTGCCGCCGCGTTTCGTGCGGCGCATGTTGCAGCGCGGGGAGGAGTATCGCTTTCTTCGACAGACGGCTGAACGTGCCCCTAGCGATCGCGGAACGCTTGTCGCGGCCGATCTGGCGGAAGCCGCCAGCCGCAGCACCGCCACCGCCGCGACCATGGTGCTGATCGGCAGGGGGCCGCTCGCGGTGGTTGGCGCATCGCGCCCGTCGCTCATTGGCATCAACGTCACGTCGCTCACCGGCGCGCTCGGGCGGGTGCTCGCTGATCGAACGGTGCTCAACGGCGACGCGGCCGACCTCGAACCCGAACTGCGTAACGTCGGGATCAAGGCGGAGCGATTTCTGGCGGTGCCGATTCTCGGCGAATCCGTTGTCTGGGGCACGTTGCTGATTCTGCAGCGACGTCGCTCGCTCTTTCTCAACGACGACGTCGCGATGCTGCAGCGCCTGTGCCGGCACGCTGCCGAAATTCTCGATCATGCGCAGCGACTGGCCGACGAGCGCGCCCGCGAGCAGCGCGAAGCCGAGGCGCGACTCGATCTGATTCTCGAAAGCCTCAAAGACTACGCCGTCGTCACGGTCGACGGGCAGGGCGTGGTGACCAGCTGGAATGTCGGCGCCGCGCAGGTGTTTGCCTACGAGCCCGCCGAAGCGATCGGCCGTCCCATCAACTTCCTCTTCGATGACATGGCGCCATGGCTGATCGATGAACTGGAGCGCGCCGGTCGCGGCGAGCCCATGATCAGCGAGACGACCGGCCGTCGTCGGGACGACACGCGTTTCACGGCCAGTCTCGTCATTCGTCCCTTGCAGGATCGCGGCCGCGCTTCGGGAGGCTTCGTCATCGTCATGCGCGATGTGAGCCAGCAGCGCACGCTCGAAGATCGACTGCGGCAGGCGCAGAAGCTCGAAGCCATCGGCCGTCTCGCCGGTGGTGTGGCCCACGACTTCAACAACATGCTGACGGTCATCATCGGCTATGCGGCCAGCCTCGACGAAGTGGTGGCGCCCGAACATCGCGCGGCCGTGGGCGAGATCTGGCGCGCAGGTGATCGAGCGGCGGCCCTGACGCGACAATTGCTGGCGTTCAGTCGTCAGCAGGTGCTGCGTCCGCGCGTGGTGCATCTGCCCGACGCGATTGGATCGATCATGCCGATGCTGTCGCGGTTGCTCGGCGAGCACATCGAGATCATCGAAGCGATCGAACCGCCCGTGCCGGCCGTGATGGCCGACCCGTCACTGCTCGAGCAGATCGTGATGAATCTCGCGGTCAACGCGCGCGATGCGATGACGAACGGCGGGCGCCTGACCATTCGCGTGAAGGCGGTGAAGCTCAGCGGGGCCGATGCCGAGACCCTGACCGGTCGCGAGGGCGTGCACGCGCTGCTCGAGGTGAGTGATACGGGGAGCGGGATGGACACCGCCACGCAGGCGCGCATGTTCGAGCCGTTCTTCACGACGAAAGATGTCGGTCGCGGCACCGGGCTGGGATTGTCGATGGTGTACGGCGCCGTCCATCAGATGAACGGCGCCATTGCGGTGGAGAGCCGGCCCGGCGAGGGCTCGACGTTTCGGGTCTACATCCCGATGCACGACGCGGATTGAGCCGCGCCGACGCCTACGCGAACAGCTTGGCCAGCAGCGCCTTCTGCGCGTGCAGGCGATTTTCTGACTGATCGAAGACCACCGACTGCGCGCAGTCCATCACGCCGTCGGTCACTTCGTGTCCGCGATGCGCGGGCAGACAGTGCATGAAGAGCGCATCGGGACCGGCGGCATCCATCAGCGTCTCGTTCACCTGGAACGCCGCGAAGATGGTCTCGCGCGCATCCGCCTGCGACTCTTGTCCCATCGACGCCCACACGTCGGTGTAGATCGCGTCGGCGCCCGTGACGCCGGCCATCGGATCGTTTGTCGTGGTCACCGTGCCGCCCCAACGAGCGACGCGCGCGCAGTCGGCCATCGCTGACGCCGGCATCTCGTAGCCCTTAGGCGACGCCACGCGAATATGCATGCCGAGCATGACGGCCGCGTGTGCGAGCGACACCGCCACGTTGTTGCCGTCACCGACAAACGTGATCGTGCGTCCACGCAGATCGCCCAGATGCTCGCGCAGTGTGAGCATGTCGGCGATTGCCTGACACGGATGCTCTTCGTCGGTCAGCGCGTTGACGACGCGCAGCTTCGGGGCCGCGCCGGCAAACTCCACCAGTCGCGCCTGCGCAAACGTGCGGACCACGACGCCCGCCACCCAGCGCTCGAGGTTCTTCGCCACGTCGGTTACCGACTCGCGGCTGCCGAGGGCCACCTCGGCCGCCGGATCGATCACGTCGCCGCCGAGCTCACGCACGGCAATCGTGAACGTGCTCTTCGTGCGGAGCGACGGCTTGTCGAAGAGCAGCGCCACGTGCTTGCCCGCGAGCGGCGTCAGCGAGCGACGCCCCAGCAGGCGTTCGGCCTTGAGCTGTGCAGCAAGCGCGAGCGTGTCGTCGAGTTCCTCGTGCGAGAGATCGAGTACCGACAGAAAGTCCTTCGTGCGAAGGCCGACAGCCACTTGTGTGCTCACGTGCGGTACTCCGCGTTGATCTTCACGTATTCCGCGCTGAAGTCGCAGGTCCACATCGTGGCCGCGTGCGCGCCCAATCCGAGATCCACCGTGATGGCGATCTCTTTCTGCAGCAGTTCGTCCGCCGCCTTCGGCGCAAGGTCGTCGTGCGGCACACCGGTGACGAAGAGCTGCACCGGACCGATCGACACCGACGTCGTGTTGATGTCGAACGCCGCGCCCGAACGACCGGCCGCCGCGACGAGCCGGCCCCAGTTGGGATCGCCGCCGTGAATGGCCGTCTTCACCAATGGGGAGTTGCAGATCGTGCGCGCCGCCAGCCACGCGTCGTTGTGCGACGCCGCGCCGGTGACGTTGACGGTGACGAGCTTGGTCGCGCCTTCGCCGCCGCGCACGATCTCGCGCGCGAGAAATCCGCACACATCCGTGAGCGCGCCAATGAAGTCGTCGTCATCCGCGCTCGTGATTTCGATGCCGCTGTCGCCCGACGCCATGATGAACACGCAGTCGTTGGTCGAGCATTCGCCGTCGACGGTGATCGCATTGAACGTGGCGTCGGTCACCTTGACGAGCGCGGCATGCAGCACGGCGGGCGAGATCTTCACGTCGGTGGTGATGAAGCCGAGCATGGTGGCCATGCGCGGTTCGATCATGCCCGAGCCCTTGCACATGCCGCCGACGGTGAAGCCCTTCGTGCTGACCGCACACGACTTCGGAAACGGATCCGTCGTCATGATCGCGTGCGTGGCGCTTTCGGCGCCGTCGATGGAGAGGCCCGCGGCCGCCTGCGCGATGCCGGTGCGCACTTTGTCCATCGGCAGGTTCACGCCGATCACGCCGGTGGACGTGACGAGCACTTCCGCGGGTGTGCACCCGAGCGTGGCCGCCGTCAGCGTGGTCATCTCGATGGCGTCATGCATGCCTTGCGTGCCGGTGCACGCGTTGGCGCAGCCCGCATTCACCACAACGGCGCGCGCGCGGCCGCCCGTGGTCTTCAGGTGGTCGATCGACACGAGCACCGGCGCGGCCTGCGCCTTGTTCGTGGTGAACACGCCAGCCGCCGGCACGGCGGATGCCGCTTCGACGATGGCGACGTCTGGGTTGCCGTTCTTCTTGATACCGGCCCGCACGCCGCGCGCGCGAAAGCCGCGCGGAGACGTGACGCCGCCAGTGGGATCAAACGTGCGCGTAGTTGCCATGACCTAGGCGACCTTCGCGTAGCGCGGCACGTCGATCAACGGCAGCATCATCGCGTGCTGTTCGCACTTTCTGAACAGCGGGCAGTTGAGGCAATCGGTCGAGATCTTCTCGGGCAGCCACGTGTGCGGCACGATCGAGAAGTTCTGGCGCACGAAGAACCGCGCGTCATGCGTGAACGCGCACAGGGTCTCGAAGCCGCGCGACTTGGCCGTGCTCTGAATTTCACTGACCATGCGCGACGCCAGGCCGACGCCGCGCACATCGCGGCTCACGACGAGCGAACGCACCTCAGCCACGCGCGCCGAGAGCGGCGCCAGTTCGGCGCAGGCCACGATGTCGTGGCTGTGCGACGCGCCTTCGGCCGACGGCAGGCATGCCACCAGAAAGCGGTCGGCGTGACGACGCAGCTCGTTGATCTCACGCGGCAACAGATGTCCTTCGGACAAATGTGCGTTGATCAGGGCAAACATCGCTTCTGCGTCGTGCTCGGTGGCCGTGCGAATCACCAAATCGGTCATGGCTACTGCTTCTCCTGTAGAACGTCACCCAGAATGCTCAGGGCTTCATCGATATGCGCTTCGGTAATCACGAACGGCGGCAGCAGACGAATCACTGACGTCGACGTGCGGTTCACGAGCAGTCCGCGCTCGAGAGCCGCGGGCACCACCCATCCCGCGTCTTCGCCGATGTCGATGCCGCGAATCACGCCGGCGCCGCGCAGCGCGACGATGCGCGGTGTGCGCGCCTGAAGGGCCGCGAGCGCTGTGTCGAAGTGCGCCGACACGCGACGGACGTTGTCGAGCACGCCGCCGCTGCCGGGTGTGCCGAGTTCGTCGAGAAAGAGCAGCGCCGCGCGGCACGCGAGCAGGTTGCCGCCATAGGTGCTGCCGTGATCGCCTGGTGCGGCGGCGGCCGCGACCTTGTTCGAGAACATCGCCGCGCCGATCGGCACACCGGCGCCCATCGCCTTGGCCAGCGCCATGAGGTCGGGCTTGAGGCCGAGCGTGGCGCTATACGTGAACGTGCCCGTGCGACCCGAGCCGCACTGAATTTCGTCGGCGATGAGCAGCGCGCCCGTGCGCGCGCACGCCGCGTTGATCGCAGCCGCCATCGCGGCCGAGATCGGGCGCACGCCGCCTTCACCCTGAATCGGCTCCACGATCACTGCGGCCGTCGTGTCATCCACGGCGGCGGCCAGCGCGGCCGGATCCTGCGCGTCGACAAACACGACGTTGGGGATGAGCGGCGCGAACGGCGCGCGATAGTGGTCATCCCACGTCACCGAGAGCGCACCCATCGTGCGGCCATGAAACGAGTGCGTGAACGCGACGTACTTCGTGCGCGAGCCCTGCCAGAACCGGCGCGAGAACTTCAAGCACGCTTCGATCGCCTCGGCGCCGCTGTTGCAGAAGAACGCGCGATCGAGACCCGTGAGCGTCGAGAGGCGCGTGGCCAATTCGCCCTGCAGCGGGTGATAGAACAGGTTCGACGTGTGCAGCAGCGTCTTCGCCTGATCGGCAATGGCCGCCGCGAGCTTCGCGTGGCCGTGACCGAGCGAGCAGACGCCGACACCCGAGATGAAGTCGAGATACGAGCGGCCGTTCGAATCGATCAGGCGCACACCTTCGCCGCGCTCGAACACGACGTTCGCGCGCTTGTAGACCTGGAGGATGTGTTCCGCTTCGAGGCCTTGTACCTCACTCGCCGTATGTGTCGTCATCGCAGTGTCGTTCCTGTCGTCAAATCTCTACCGTCCACAATCTTCACAACGCCCACGCCGGCATCGAGCGCCGTGCGGCAGGCGTTGAGCTTGGCCACCATGCCCGCGTTGGCCGTGCCGCTCGCGATCATCGCGGCCATGCCCGCCGCGTCGAGCGTGGCGATCGTTGCGCCGGTCGCGTCGAATACGCCGGCCGTCGTGCCGGCGATGAGCAGTTCGCTCGCACCCACCGCTGCTGCAATGCGGCACGCGATCACGTCGGCGTTCACGTTGAGCACCTGGCCCGCGTGATCCACGCCGAGACAGGCCACCACGGGCACAAACCCGCCGGCGATCAACGTGCGAAAGAGCGCCGGATCCGCCTCGGTCGGATCACCGACCAGGCCGAGATCCACCACGCTTCCCGAGGTGGATGTCATCGGCGCCACGCGACTCGCGCGACCACATCCGGCATCCACGCCCGTGAGCCCCACGGCCTTCACGCCGGCGCCCACGAGCGACGCGACGAGGTCCGTGTTGGTCGTACCCGCAATCACTGCGACCACCGCATCGAGCGTGTCGGCATCCGTGATGCGCACGCCGTCCACTTTCTTCGGAGTGATACCGCGACGTCCGAGCTCGGCATCAATCGCCTTGCCGCCGCCGTGCACGATGATGAGTCCGATTTGCCCGGCGGCCGTGGCCGCTGCCGTCTCACGAACAATCGTGGCTACCGTCTGCGTGCGGGTCGCGGCGGCTTCGATCAATTCGCCGCCGAGTTTGATGACGCGCACGTTCACAGCAGCGCCGTCCGCTCGTCGAGGTCGTGAATCAGGTTGAAGTTCTGAATCGCCTGACCCGCCGCGCCCTTCACGAGGTTGTCGATCACGGCAATCAGCACGAGACGCCGGCTCGCCGCATCGAACTTCCAGCCGATATCGCAGAAGTTCGTGTACGCCACGTGCTTGATCTCAGGCAGCGCATCGCCCGTGAGACGCACGAACGGCGCGTTTGCGTAGCTCGCCTGCATCGCGTCGGCAATCTGCTCGGCGGTGACGCCGGGCTTGGTGCGCACGTAGATCGTCTCGAGAATGCCGCGATCGAGCGGCACGAGGTGCGGCACAAACGTCACTTCATCGTTCAACGCGCCCGATGACAGGCCCGCCGCGAGCGCCAGTTCCTGCTGCATCTCGGCCACATGACGATGGCCCAGCACGCCGTAGGCGGCGACCGATCCGTGATTCTCCGAAAAGTGCGTGCGGTCGTTGGCCGTGCGGCCCGCGCCCGAAATGCCCGACTTCGCGTCGACGATGATGCCGGCCGCGATGTCGATGAGGCCGGCCTTGGTGAGCGGCAACAACGAGAGCAGCGCCGCGGTCGGATAGCAACCTGGGCACGCGATGAGCTTCGCGTTCACGATCGCGGCCGCGTCATGCTCGACGAGTCCGTAGGCCGTGCCCTCGGGCAACGTTGCCGTGGCCGGATACCAGCGCGCGCGGTCGCCGTTGTCACGAATGCGGAACGCGCCAGAGAGATCAATGACGCGCACGCCGGCCGCGATGAGCGGCGGCGCCACTTCGGCCGCGGCCTTTTCGGGCAGCGCCAGAAACGTGACGTCGGTGTTGGTCGAAAGCTTCGCGATGTCGAGCGGCTCGAGCTGGCCATTCCAGACCCGCGCAAGGCGGGGCAGGGGCCGAGCGGCCGAATCGGCGCTCGACGACATGCCGGCCACCAGATCCACGTTTGGATGGCGCGACAGCAGCGAGACGAGCTCCTGCCCGGCATACCCGGTGGCTCCAGCCACCCCGACACGAATCTTCGACGGATACTTATGCATCGCTAGGATTAAATATACAGACTCCATACACAGTCGTCAACGAATTCGTACGTGTTTTCGGTACTCGGCGTATACAGTCCATGTATAATCATGCGTATTCGGTGAATACTTATGAAGTCCTGGCGGCAATCTCAGATTCTCGAGCTCATAGATAAGGATGCGGTGGCCTCGCAAGAGGCACTCCGCGAGCACCTGCACGGCCGGGGCATCGACGTCACCCAGGCCACGCTCTCGCGCGACCTCAAAGAAATGGGGCTCGTGAAGCGCGCCGGTGACGGCGCCTACGTGCGTCCCGGCGCCGAACGCAGCGGCGCGGTGATGGGCGAGCAGATGCGCAAGGCCGTCACCTCGCTCGTGCGTTCGTTTGAGCGGGTCGACGCGATGATCGTCGTGCGCACAGACCCGGGCCAAGCCAACGGGCTGGCCGTGCTGATCGATCGCACGCGGCTCGCCGAAGTGGCCGGCACAATCGCCGGCGATGACACGATTCTCTTGATTTGCCGCGGGGTCGACAACGCACTGGTCATGGAACAGAAGTTGAACGCGATGGTGAAAGGACTCTGATGGATCGCATTGTGCTCGCCTACTCCGGCGGCCCCTCATCGTCGGTGGCCATTCCGTGGCTGCGTGAACAGCAGCAGGCGGAAGTGGTGACCGTGTCTGTGGATCTGGGACAGCACGAGTCGCTGGATGGCATTCGCGCGCGCGCGCTCGCGAGTGGCGCCGTGCGCGCGCATGTGCTCGATCGGCGCGACGAGTTTGCGCGCGAGTATCTGTTGCCGGCGATCGAGTCGGGCGCGCTGGATAGCGATGCGCCTGCGATTGTGGCGGCACTCAGTCGTCCGCTGATCGCGAAGGCGCTCGTGGAGTTGGCGCACATCGAAGGCGCGACTGCCGTGGCGCATGCGGCCACGGGTCCGCAGGATCGTGAGCGTCTGGCGGCGGCTGTCGCGGCACTCGATCCCACGCTGCGCGTGATCGACGCGACCGTCGACTGGACGTTTGATGCGCAGGGCATGGCCGAGTACGCGCGCGAGCGCGGCATTCCGTTTGCCGCGCCGTCGTCGACGCCCGATCCGCTCGCCGCGATCAAGGCCGATGCGGCCACGCATCCCATCTTTGTGCATCTGGATTTTCGCGGCGGTGTGCCGGTGAAGATCAATGGCATCGAGATGGATCTGGTTGAGCTCATGGCGAGCCTCGAGACGATTGCGGATGCGCAGGCAACATCCGGCGCGGCCGTGCTGCGAGCGGCGTACAACGCGAAGCAGAGCGGTGTGCCGGCGGATGTGAAAATCTTCAACGGTGTGTGTGAGGTCGTGACGCGTGGCAACTAACAACTTGTGGTCGGGACGTTTTGATTCGGCGCCGGACGCCGACGTGTTTGCGTACGGCAAGTCGCTGCCGGTCGACAAGCGACTTGTTGAAGATGACATCACCGGCAGCGCGGCGTGGGCGCAGGCGCTCGGCAAAGCGGGCGTGCTCACCGAGGCCGACGTGACGTCGATGTTGCGCGGCCTCGAAGAGATTCGCGCCGCCGTGCGTGCTGACGCGTCGATCTTCGATCGCGCGGATGACGAAGACGTGCACTCGTTTGTCGAGCGCGAGCTGATCGCGCGCATCGGCGACACCGGCAAGCGGTTGCACACGGGACGCTCGCGCAACGAGCAGGTGTCCGTGGATTTTCGTCTCTACCTCCGGCGTCGTATTCCGGAGATTCAGCGCACGCTCGCCGGGCTCGTGGCCGCGCTCGCGGGACAAGCCGACGCGGCAGGGCAGGCCGTGATGCCGTCGTATACGCATCTGCGCCGCGCGCAGCCGGTGCTCGTGGCGCACGTGTGGTTGTCGCACGCGCAGGTGTTTCGCCGCGATTTCGAGCGCTTCGACACCGCGCGGCACGAAGCCGATCTGATGCCCCTCGGCTCGGGCGCCATCGCCGGCACGGCTTACAACATCGACACGAAGTTTCTGGCCGACACGCTCGGCTTTACGCGCGTCACCGCGAACAGCATCGACACGTCGGGTGATCGTGACTTCGTTGCCGCGTTTCTCTTTGCCTGCTCGATGACGATGGTGCACCTCTCGCGCCTGGCCGAAGACGTGATTCTCTGGACGAGCGAAGAGTTCGGCTTCTTCGAGTTGCACGACTCGGTGGCGACCGGATCGAGTTTGATGCCGCAGAAGAAGAATCCCGATCCGCTCGAGCTCGTGCGCGGCAAGTCGGGCAAAGTCGGCGGCCTTCTTTCGGGCTGGCTGATGACCATGAAGGGCCTGCCGCTCGGATACAACAAGGATCTGCAAGAAGACAAAGGCATCGCGTTCGAGGCCGAAGACACCGTGATCGGCTGCACACGCACCACCGCCACGGTCGTGCGCACCCTCACGCTGCGCCCCGACGTCACCCGCACCGCCGCTTCGGGCCTGTTGCTGGCGACCGAGGTGGCCGACTACCTCGTGCACAAGGGCATCCCGTTCCGCACGGCACATGAGGTGTCGGGCAAGATCGCGCGCGACCTCTACGAGGCGGGGCGTGATTACTCGTCGATGACATTGGCCGACTGGCAGCGATACAGTGGAGACTTCGATCAGACGATCTTTGCGGCTGTCACGCCCGAGGCTGCGGTTGCGGCCAGGTTGACGCCGCAGTCCACGGGACCGCACGCGGTGCGCGCGGCCCTCGGCGACATTCACACCTGGCTTGGGGATAAACGATGACGATGTTTCTGGTTCTGCGCGTGCTGCACATTCTGCTCGCGGCTGTCTGGGTCGGCGCGACGGTGTCGACGACGTTCTTCTTTGTGCCCGCGATCAAAGAGGCGCAAGCCGCCGGTGGTCAGGTCATGGGCAACGTCATGAAGCGCGGCTACTCGATGGTGATGACGAGCATCGCCGGCCTCGTGATGTTGACGGGCTTGTATCTCTACCACCACTACACGCAGGGCTTTGATCCGATCATCAGCGGCTCGATGGGCGGACGCGTCTTCGGCACGGGCGGTCTCGCCGGCATCCTCGCCACGGTCATCGCCAGCGGCATCGGCCGCAAAGCGCGCAAGGCCGTCGCCCTCATGCAGCAAGCCGGCCCCATGCCCGCCGGCGCCGAAAAGTCCGCGCTCATGCAGCAAGCCGCCGCGCTCCAGGGCAGCATGGCCACCGCGAACAAGATCACGCTCGTGCTCATGGTTATTGCCGTCGTGACGATGAGTGTGGGGCATTACGTAGGGTAGGGTGGGACCAAGCTCGGTACGTAGGACCAAGCTTTAGCTTGGTCAACGTTGTGCTCTAGCTCGTCCCCGTCGTCCAAGGTCCAAGGTTCGCAGTTCCTGGTCCGCCGTCGACCTACGTCAAGGGTCCCGAGTCTGTCCCAGACTCTGAACCTCGGACGTCCTTAGGACCAAGGACCCAAGACGACGAGTGACCAAGGACCGCGAACGTCGGACTTTGGACCTCCCAAGACGACGAGTGACAAAGGACCGCGAACGTTGGACTTTGGACGTCACGAAACTCTATTCGCGATCCTCCTGTCTGGAATCAACCAGATGATCGCCACCGTCCCGAACGCGACGTAGGCCAGACGCGGATCGACGTAGGCGAGGGCGCTGCCGGTCACGTAGATCGCGATCGAGATGAGGCCCTTGGTGTCGCTGCCGAGCAGGTCGCGCAGCTTCGATTGCTTGCCGCTGCTGTGGCGCAACTGCTCCGCGATGATGCAGCGCACCAGAATCGTGTAGCCGATCGCCGCCATCAAGAGCGAGAAACCGTACAACATCGCGGGTGTCGCGGACGTGTGCTCGACGCCGTGCGCAGCGGCTTCACCGACCCAGGCGGTGGTGAACGGCACTACGGACAGCCAGAAGAGCAGATGCAGGTTGGCCCACATGATGGCGCCATCCACGCGCTCGACCACGTGCATCAGATGGTGATGGTTGTTCCAGTAGATGCCGAGGTAGACGTAGCTCAGCACATACGCGAGAAACTTCGGCACGAGCGGCCGCAGATCCGCGAGGTGCGTGCCCTCGGGCGGGCGCAGCTCGAGCACCATAATCGTGATGATGATGGCGATCACGCCATCGCTGAAGGCTTCGAGTCGGTTCTTGCCCATGGTCAGGTCCTCGAGCCAAGCCTATCGCCATGATCGGCGAAATATCGCAGCAGCGAGTTCGGGTCGCCGCCCGCATCCGCCAGCGCGATGTAGCCGTCGGGCCGAATGAGATAGAGTGCGCCGCGCACCAGGCCGGACTGTTTTGCGCCGGGGCTCCATGTGAAAAAATGGATTGGAATTCGCAGCCTGGCGCAGGTTTCAGGCAACTCGCGCCGCGGCTCGCCGTAGACGTGCACCTGCCATTTCAGCGAAGTGAGCGGAGTGAAGTTGTCGCCATCATCCAGCGAAACCCACGGCAGTCGATCTCCGCCATGCACGCCGCCGGCCGCGCCCGTGCTGAGCGGACTGGTTCTGTACTTGATGCCGATCTGCGACAGTGTTCGAAAAAACAGGCGGCGCACAGGCGGCAAGCGCAGAAGCCTTGGCATGACGCGCGGAACGACTTGCAGGCGGATGAACTGGGAAATTGATCCGGGACGGGCGACCAGCGTGAAGATACGGTCGGTCGATGCCACGAGCCGCCGTGCGAAGCCGATCCGCTCGCTCTCATAGGTGTCCAGCAGGGCATCCGCGGCGCCATCATTGAGCACGGCGGCCAATTTCCACGACAGGTTGATCGCGTCGCCGATGCCGGTGTTCATGCCCTGGGCGCCGACCGGGCTGTGAATGTGCGCCGCGTCGCCCAGCAGGAACGCGCGGCCCTTGCGAAAGTGGTCAGCGACGCGGTGATGAACATGGTAGGTGGAAAACCAGTTCATCTTGTTGACCGTGATCCGCATGTGCTCGATCGCAGTGCCGCGGATGTCGTCGAAGGTCAGCTCGCGGGGTTCGCTGCCCGGCTTTTGCCGCACCGCGCCGATCAGCCGCACGCGCTTGTCGTCCTTGAATGGAAAGATGGCCACGAAGTCGCCGTCGTCGACATCGACATGAATTTCATGGTCGATCGACGGGCCGCTCGCCTCCACGTCGGCGACATAGAAGAGGCCGTCGAAAGTTCCACCGGGGAAACCCACGTCGAGCCCGGTCCGAACCGCCGATCGCGCGCCGTCGCAGCCGGCAAGGTATGCAACCTGGCAAATCTCTTCGGAGTTGTCGGGCCGCTTGAGCGTCGCCCGAATGCCGCCGGGTTGCTCCTCGAAGCCGAGCAGCTCCGTTCGTCGCTCCACCTTCGTTCCCATCGCGGCCAATTTTTCGATCAGGAACGCCTCGTGCTGGTCCTGCGGGAAATCCAGCATGAAAGGGAAGGGGCTCAACCCTGCGCCGATGTTTCCAAACCGCAGGCGCATCGCCTTGCGGCCGCGACCCCAGAGGTTGATGCCGGCGACCTTCACGCCCCGCGCAATCGCTTCGTCGGCGATTCCCATTTGGCGGTAGAACTCCAGCGTTCGGGCATGCACGCCCATGGCGCGAGAGGTCGTGCCCGCTTCGGCGGTCTTGTCGATGATCCGGAAGCGCACCCCAAGTTTCTTCAGCCACAGGGCCAGCACCAGCCCGGTCGGTCCTGCGCCGACAATCAACACCTGCGGTTGGCTCATCGACGGGACCTCATGGGATGCTGCTGACAGAACTCAGGTCGACCTGCTCGTGCTCTTGCGAGCAATGATCATGCGGGCCGCGGCGAATCCCAGCAGCATGCCGGCCAGGGATGCCAAGGCGATGATCAGATGGTCGGAATCGGAGACGGGCGCGTCGGAAAATTTACCGCCGAATAAAACCCAGGTCAGGTGGCCGCCAATGAGCAGGCCGATCGCCCCGAGCGCCCAGTAGAGCGGCGAGCTGTGAAACATCCGTGCAAAGAGCCAGCCGAATAAGGCGGCGCCCAGGATCCCCGCGAGGTAGCAGCCGACCCAGTAGCCCGCGCCGTCGAAGTGCTTCTCGCCGAAATGTCCCCCGATGCCGGCCAGGCAGACCACGGTGGGGCCGGCCAGAAAATAGACTCCGACGCCAATGTGCGCAGGCGCATGGTCCGGTCCGGGTATTTGAACGTTGCTCATGGAGTCGCGGCCTTCCGGGAAATGCTACCTCGATCGAACCGCATTGGCGGCGCAGGCCACGACGAAGGCATCGACCAGCGGCGCGGCGTTGCCCATGAGGGCGGCGCGTTCGGGTTGGAAAAGCGTGGCGACGAAGAAGGGATGGCCATCCAGTTCGACCGCGCGCACCTCGCCGGTCTCGTCGTCGGCGGAAGCGCGAAGGGGACCGGCGAGCAGCGCGGCGCGGAACGCGGGGTTCAAGCCGTACCGACAGCGGTATCCCTCCGTGATTTCGCCCGTGCCGTAGGCGGCCGCGATGCGGGAGCCTGGGAAGAGCCGGACAAAACCCGTGGCTTCCACCAGCGAGCAGGCGAGCGGCGAGATCACCGCGCGGGTGGCGCCCGGTGACGTCTCGGCGTGATCCGCGTCGGCCCAGCCCAGGACATTGCGCGCGTACTCGACAATGGCGTGCTGGAATCCGCCGCAGGTGCCGAGAAAGGGCACCGCATTCTCGCGGGCGTGGCGAATCGCCATCAATGCACCATCCATGCTGCGGTAGGGGCTCGCGGGCACGCACCACAATCCGTCGAAATGCGAAACTCTCGCGGCGGAGCGGATCTCCTCCGTCGGCACCCATTCGATTTCAAGATCGATGCGCCGAGCGTCCGCCGCCCGTATCAGCGCTGGCGGAATCGCCTGATGCGCCGGCACCGAAGCGTCGAAGTCGCCAATCAACCCGATTGCGATGTTTTTGTGCATTGCTTCTTGAAGAACTTCATCGACTCTTCGATCAGGTTCTGCATGCCGATGTCATGCTCCTTGTCGGGAAAGGTCTTCAGTTCGAATTCCTTCTTCAGTCCTGTCAGTCTGTCCCGCAGCAGGTAGGCCTGGCTGACGGGGGCGTTCTCGTCCTTCTCGCCGTGCAGAATCAGCACGGGGCAATGCAGGTTCTCCATCATCGCCGCCGAAGAGCGCTCCTTCACCGCAGCCTCGCCCATGCCGGTTTCCTGCTCCATGTTCTCGCGGATGCCGGCGAGCTTGACCTCGTCGTAGGCCTTCTTGAAATCGTAGATGCCGGCCGCGAACACTGCGGCGCGCAGCTCGTCAGCCTTGAGCCGGACGGCCATCAGCGACGCCGCCATGGCGCCGCGCGAGTATCCGAAGATTCCCATGCGCGAGCCGTCCACATAGGGCTCGCCGCGGAACTTCTGAAACCCCGCCTCCAGCGCAGCGATGGTCTTGGGCCCGACGAAGTCTGCCTTGCCGGTGGATTTGCCGAAGCCGCGCTGAGTGATGGCGACGCAGGCGAATCCCTCCTTGGCGAAGCGCAGGCAGAGCGGGATGTAGTCCTGCGCGGTCTTGGAGAATCCCGGGATGAGCAGCAGCCCCGGATGTTTCCCCTCGGCCGTCGGCCGGAAGGCAATGGCTTCGACGTTTTCCCCGTCAAAGGTGAAGTCGTACTTGGTCGCCAGGACCCGGCCCTGGTCGAGGGTGATGCGGCCGTCTTTCTCCAGCGCCTCGGCAACTTTGGCCAAGCTGAGCGGCGCCTGGGCCTGCGCACTGCCAGTGCAAAGCCACAATATCGCGCATGTTGCAGCGACAAGCCTGTTCATCATCGGAATATCCAGTTGAGGGGTTGCTTCATGTTCAAACCGATCCATTAATGACAAAGGTCACTGCGACTTGTACACGTCGGGGTTGCGGATCTCCATCAGGTTCATCGGGTTCGCCAGCTGCTTGAAACCAAACTGTTCGTACAGGCTATGAGCATCACGCGTACCCAACAGGAATTTGCGCAGCCCCTGGAGGTTTTCGTGGCCTTGCACGACTTCCATCAGCCACTTGGATAATCCCTTGCCGCGGTGCTCCTCAAGGATGTAGACGTCCGCGAGGTAGGCGAAGGTCGCCTTGTCGGTGATGACGCGGCAGAAGCCGACCTGCTCGCCCTTGTGGTAGACGCCGAAGCACATCGAGTTCTCGATGCCGCGCTTCACTGTGGTGATTGGAATGCCCGGCGACCAGTAGCTGCGCGTGAGGTAGGCGTGGATGGCCTTCGGATCCAGAAGCGTCTTGTCGGTGGAGATGGAGTATTCGTCGCGAAGAGTGTTTGTCATGGCGATACGAAGAGAGCGCGGATATGGAGGATGTACGCCGAGATGGCGAAAAGCGTAATCAGCAGGACAAAGAACCCCATGCTGCGCGACCGTGAAAAGCCCAGCAGTCCGATGGCGATCACAAGGCTGATGGCGCCGATGAGAACCGACCACACCACGCCCTCTCCGGTGTCGAGAAGGGTCTGAATGGTTGTCGCCTTCGCCGTCTTGTACTTGTCCATGTGGCTGACGGGAAGCCAGATGGCGTCAAGCGCCGTGGCGAAGATGAATGAAATCGCCGCCACCGCCATGGCGCCGAACGCCAGCGTGTGGACTCGGTCGCGATTGGTGTCGGTGCGCAGCGCGATCACGCCGGTCACGGCGAATCCGCCGAAGATGCTGGACACGGTGAGGAATTGCTCGAGAATTTGCCGCTTGTAGGAAAGGATGTCCAGCAGTGCTTGCGCGTCCATTGCGATCTCGACTCCTCGGTGTTGGGGGCCATCGGCCCGGGCAAATGGTAACGCACGGGATATCGGCGGCCCCGCGGAAGTCAATCGCTCCTCCTTTTAGAGTGAGCGGACAAACACCCGGTTCTCGTAGTCCTCGCCGTCGTAGGTGTAGATGCTCATCCCGACATCCTGGTAGCCCTCGCGCTTGTAAAAGGCGATGGCGCGATCGTTGCTCACCCAGGTGGTGAGCCAGAGCGACTTTGCCCCGTGCGTCCTTGCCCAGGTTTCGGAGCGGCCCAGGAGCGCCTTGCCAACGCCCTTGCCGTGGAATTGCTTTTGGACGTAGAGGCGAAGCAACTCGACCGTGATGCCCGGCGGCGCCAGCTTCTGCGGCGCGTCGCGGTCGAGCTCGGCGAATCCGATCAAGTGCCCCGCGGATTCGGCGACGATGAATGCGGTGGTCGGCAGGGCCAGGCGCTCGGCGATCACCACGGTGGAAAAATGCTCAACCACTTCCTGCGCCAGGGCCGGCCGTACGCCGTCGGGTGCGTAGGTATCGAGAAAGACCTGCGTCCCCAGCACGCCGATGCTCAGCGCGTCGGTCCCGGTGGCGATTCGATATTCAATTGCGGCGGCTTGGGGGCTCATCGAGGTCGCGATCTTACGGCGCAGCCGGTTCGTCACGGCTCGCGTTGATCAAGATCTTTCCCGAGACAAATGCTTGTATCCGGCGAGAGGCAATATTCCCCGTAGAGCGGAATCGGGTTGAAGCCGCAACCGCGATAGAGCGCGAGGGCGGCTGCTTGGCGCACGCCAGTCTCCAGAACGAGCCGCCGCACGCCCAGCGCTCGCGCTTCAGCTTCAAGGGCGGCGATGAGGCGCCGACCCAGACCCGTCCCGCGCACTTGGGGGGCGATGTACATCCGCTTGAATTCCCCAGTCTCCGCATCGATGAGCCGAAGCCCGCCGCAGCCGACTGGAGTTCCATCTTTGTAGACAATGAGAAACGCGCCGCGTGTGCCGGTTAATTCCGCAGGATCCACCTGGAAATGCGTTGCGCCCGGTTCGGGATAGGTGCCGCTCAACTCGACGTTCAAGCACTGAATCAGGGCACGACTTTCCTCGGAAGCAAAGTCAGCGCGGATGATGGTGATCGAATCGGCGGTCATGTGTGGTCGGCTCGCATCCTTTGGATTATGGATGCAGTGCAAGAGTATTCGCGACGCTCACTTTCCATTCTTCAAGTCCAGCTCAAGCCACTTGATTGCCTCGCGCACCTTGCGGTCTTCCTTCAGGTCGTCGAAGGAGTCGCCCCCGATCACGGTCTCCTCCGGAAGCACCAGCAGTTCGCACGCGTTTCCGTTTCGGTCGGCCATGTAGCCGACCGCCAGCGAGAGCGTCACATCGGGGCCGAATGAGATCGGGTTGGTCACGGTCGTGTAGCCCTTGGCGGTGGGCTCTCCCAGCAGAAGCGTGCGCGGCCGGCCCTTGAAGGCGAGCGCCGTCGCCTGACCGGAGCTTCGTGTCATCGGACCAAGGAGAACAACCACCGGCGCCGTTGCGTCAGGCCGCCGGAGCGACAAATCCATCGCCACGAATCGGCGATCTTCGCCGCTGTCCCGCCAATACAAACCGTCGCTCTTGAGCACCCATTGCTGCACCGCGCGGCCATCCGCATCGATTGTTCCGCCGACCACGCCCTCGCCGAGCAGCGAGCCAAGCCCCAGCAGCATCGGATACAAGTTGCCGCCACCGTTCAGCCGCAGATCCACGATCCAGCCCGCCGGCTTTTGATCCGCGATCTCGGTGATGCGCCTGCTCAGGTCATGGGCGAAGTGCTCGATCTGTTCGGGTGTGTACGCCGCCATCGTGGGAACCAGCACATATCCGAAGCGGCCGTCGAGCAGGCACGCGGCGACCTTTCCCGATTGAGCCTGCTCTCGCTCAAGCAGCGGCAGCAACTTTTGCCGCGCATCTTCGTCGAGCCCCTCGTAATGCAAGTGCGAACGGCCCTGGATCTGCAGGACCGAATGAACATCGTTCATCTGGGCGAACAGCCCAACGATGGCCGCCGCCTTCTCATCGTCCGTGGCGGCACGGGCAACGCGAGCGCGGATGTCGGGTTCCACCTTCGGCCAATCCACATGGTGGCGATGAACGGAATGACTACGGAGCGTCGCCAGCAATTCATCGGTGGGAAAGGCGGCGCTGGACGATTGCGGCGCGGGAGCGGGTTCGGCGGTTGTGGTTTCAGGCGCAGCCGAATGCGCACTTGTGTCCGCAGGCTGATGGCAGCCGCAAGTCAAGCATGCCGCGAAGACCACGGCAATCGCATGGGTCCAGAGCGTCGAATTGATCATGCAGGCATTTGATTCATGAAAGTGGTGCGATCGCTCCCATCCAACCCATGGCACACCACTGCACTCACAGGGTTCTTCCAAAGATCGCCCCGACGCCGGCAGTGACCCCCATGGCCAGCGCCCCCCAAAAGGTCACGCGGATAACGGATTTCAATACGGGCGAGCCGCCCGCGCGCGCGGCCAGCGAGCCAAGCAGCGCGAGAAAAAGCAGAGTGCTTCCCGAGACCGACCAGACCAGCGTGTGCAACGGCACGACGAGAACGACCACCAGCGGCAGGGCGGCTCCGAATGCAAATGTGACGGCCGAGGCGAGCGCCGCCTGAATGGGCCGCGCACTGAGCGCGTCGGTGATACCCAACTCGTCGCGGGCGTGCGCGCTCAGCGCATCCTTCTCCATGAACTGGGCGGCGACCTTGTCGGCGAGCTCGGCATCGAGCCCGCGGGCAACATAGATGGCAGCGAGCTCCGCGTGCTCGCTGGCGGGGTTCGCGGCCAGCTCCTTCCGCTCGCGATCAAGGTCGGAGCGTTCCGTGTCGGCCTGGGAGCTGACGGAAACATATTCGCCCGCCGCCATCGACATCGCGCCCGCGACCAGGCCCGCGATGCCGGCGATCAAAATGGTGCTACGTGAGGAGTCCGCCGCCGCCACTCCCACAATCAAGCTGGCGGTCGAAAGGATTCCGTCATCAGCGCCGAGCACCGCGGCGCGAAGCCATCCAATGCGGTGCGTTCGGTGCTGTTCGAGGTGTCTCATGTGCGGTCCTTAACTCTATGCGAAGAGCCGCTGCTCGAAGTTGTCAACAATCAATGGCGTGCTTGATGTCCGGCCGCGTTTCATGCCTGGGTTCGTCGCTTGCTTCGCCATCAGTTCGCCGCCAGACTATTCCCGCACTCGCTGCAATTGGGCGACGAGCCGATCGGGTACTTGCAGCGGGGACTGAGGCCGCGTCGCAGTCGCCTATTCCGTGTCAAGCGCGAGAAGGCAATGCTGACGATTGGCAAAATGGGCACGGCGAAAATCGCGGTGTCGGCAAGAAATCCCGGCCACACCGGCCACCAAGGGATGGCGCGAGTTGGATTGACATGCCCGTATGGAATGGCGACGCTGAACCCGCCCTTGATCGTCGAGACTTGCGGAAGACCCGACAGAAGATTGGGCACCGACTCCTCGGCTTCCAGGGCGAGCCAGGGCCAGCCGCAGAGGGAAATCGTTGTTTCGGGGATTTTGCTTGACATGGCAATGTCTTTGGGGTCCGTGCTGGTCGGATCAAACGGCGATCGATAGCGACGCTGCATGTAGCCGCGGTTCTCCGGATACTGGATCGCCATGGCTGCACCCTGAAAGACAGGATGTCGGTCGATGAACCTTATGTCCCATTCATCGCAGATTTGAGAAGTCGTTCGTGTGGCCACATAAAGGATGCCATTGCCGATCTTTGGCGAGTACCCCGCCTTCGCCGTGAACGCGAAATACCAGCCGACCGCAACCGTGCAAAGCGCGCCCCAGACAAGGGATGCCAGCATTGAAATTGCGAATCGGCTCTTCATGGATCACTTTCTGGGCGGCATGATGCGAGGCTTGTCGCCGCATTGCATCATCGCATGAAGCTTCTCGACCGTGGCCCAGTTGCGCGTGGTGCCCGTCTGGGAAAGGTCCTTTAGCAGCGCGACGCCGACTTTGCTCTCCAGCAACCCGTTGGCGCACCAGGCATACGCGGCGTGCTTGCCGACTTGAACCACGTCGCTGCCCCGCTCGGTTGTGGCGAATCTCTTGAGCGACGCCAGCACCTTGTCGTCGTTGGTGATGGCCACCAGCAGACGCGACGGATCCTTGGCGATGGCTCCGAGCTTGTTGCCAGTGACGATGGCGGCCACATCCTTGTCGGTCTTCACGATCACCAGCGCGTCCACGCCAAGCTTCTTGGCGACGGCGGCCTGGATGCGTTGAGCGTGCTTGGCTGACGGACCAGCCGGCCCATCGAACACCACATTGCCGCTGTTGAGCAGAGTGCGCGCGCCGCTGTAGCCGAGCGATTCCAGCAGCTCGCGCAGATCCACCATGGCCACGCGCTTGGCCTTTCCGACATTGATACCGCGAAACAACGCGACGAATCGTGCCATTCAACGAACCTCCGACGCCTTGAAGTGCGGATTCTCGATGATGCCCAGCCGATTGCCGAAGGGATCCTTGACGGCCGCGACCTTGATGCCTCCGCCGACATCGAGCACCGGCTCCAGATCCGTCGCACCGAGCGAGAGAAGTCGCGTGAGCTCAGCTTCTGCGCTTTGCACTCCCCACAAAGGCCTGGGGCCGCTGGTGCCCGGCGTGCCGTCGGGAATCAGACCCAGTTCAAAACCGCCGACGGAAAATCCGACATAGAAGGGCTCGTCAAAGTATGGCTTGGCTCCGAGCACCTTCTCGTACCAGAGTTTGGCCTTCGTGATGTCATTGACCGGATAGATGGCGGTTCGCAGACCTAGAAGCATGGGATTGGTTCGCCTAAATCTACGGGCGCTTGTAGGTCACGAGGTAAAGCTTCGTGTCCTTGAGGCTCTTGAACTCCGTCGGCCGCATTGCGCCGGACAGGTCGTAGCAGACGCGAAGCGTGCCGCCGTTGAATTCGAAGATCGCAGGAAAAGTTTTGCCGACATTCGGCCCCTCCGTGCCGGTGACGCTCATGCTCCAGGGATTAGTTGAGAGATCGATCGTGTAGGTGCCCTTGTCCGGCTTTCCGCCCGCGAGCACGTCGTAATTGCCCTTTTCCAACTTCAAGCTGATTGTCTTAAGCACCGCCTCGGGCAAGGGCTGTCCGGCCAACTCAGCCGTGACGGGTTTCCAATTTCCCTGAATGTGGTAAAGCACTTCATGGTCACCGCCCGAGCACGCACTCAATGAAGCGACAACAGCGATGCAAATGGGGAAGAGATATTTCATGATGGCCGGAGTTTATCGTCGCCCGACACGCGGTCGTTCGATGCAACGAGCAGACAACTACATTTCGACTGCAACGGACGCGCCCCGATTCTTCAAATACCGATTGAAGCGCGGAACCGCATAGGCGAGTCCGGCCGCGACCAGGCCGCCGGCAAGCAATGAAAGCGGTTTGGCCCCGAGATTCTCGAACCACTGCGTGTAGAGATGAATGGCTCCGAAACAGATGGCCGCATTGACGACAAACAGGCGGCCGACCTTGGCGCCCCAGACCAGGGTGATCAGCAATCCGGCCATCCAGGCGACCGAAAATCCCCAGGCCGGAATTTTCCCGACCGGCGATTCGCTGCCCCAGAGCGAGCCCACCCAGAACCCGATGTTGATCAGGATCAGGCACGTGCGGGAGAAAATGATTGCGAGTCGCTCGTAGTCGACGGGCAGCTTTTTGGACACCAGCAGGCTTGCGATGGCCAGCAGGGCAAAAATCAGCACGGTCATGGCGGGTTCTGTGATCACGATCGTGTAGCTGGCATGCTTGTACAGGATGGTTCCGCTCAGAAAACTCAGGATCACGAAGCAGCTGATTCCCGCCAGGAATCCGCTTCGCAACAGGACGCCCGCGCCAAGAATCAACACAAAGAGCAGGACATGGAACGCCTGCCGTCCCATCGCCACATAAGCGGAATGGATCATGTCCCAGATGGCATCAAAGAAATTCGGGAACAGGCCGATCGCACCCAGAGCGATCGCGATCAATCCCAGCACCGTCACCGCGCCCCACGCATGTTTCCAGCCATCCTGGCGGGCGAGCATCAGGAATCGGTCGTGCTCCTCGCGGGTGATTTTTCCTTCCTTCAGCAGCTTGCTGATGTTGAGCTTGACTTTCATTTCGCAGATTCTATCTGTGCCAACAATCTCAACCGAGCGGTCCGAGATCAGCAATGACGCGCAAGCAGTGCGCGGGAATTGACCGCATCGTCACTCTGGCCGATCACCAGACACCCGGAACAAGCCGCTTCGTCTTTGCCATGTACGCCGCGTACGGCTCGCCAAACTCGTCGAGCATCATCCGTTCCTCTTCGCGGAGTCGAAACGCAAAAAGAATCCCAAAGGTGACCAGGTAAGAAGGACCGGCAATCCAATTCGGCAGGACCAGCGCCTGGCCGATCGAATAAAGAAAGATCGCCGTGTACATCGGGTGGCGGATGCGCCGATAGACGCCCTGGGTGATAAGTTGATGGTGCTCGCGAACCTGGAGCGTGACCGACCAGTTCGTTCCCAGATCAGCATGCGACCGATGGAACAGCCAGAGGCCAATTGCGAAACACACGACTCCACCGACGAACGGCCCCGGTGAAAGGGGGTACTCGGCGAACGCAAACGCGGGCGATGCCACCCATATCAGCGGAACGAAAAAGCCAAGCCACGCGAGAGTGAGCAAGATCACTTCCTGTGTGCCCTTGCGATGTGTCACGACCTTCACGCCGCGGCTGCGCTGGCCATGCGGAGCCCGAATGACCACAAGCACGATGCTGGCGGCAAGAACCGCCGCCTTGGCAAACCAGGGATTCATGGCGAGTGCGTGCCGCGCGCTACGCCGTCTGCATCAGCGACTTGCCATTCGCCTTCAGCTTCACCTCGACGTTGCCGCGGGTCGCCTTGGAGTAGGGGCAGATTTCGTGCGCCTTGGCGACCAGCGCCTCGGTCTTCGCCTGATCGACGCCGTTCAACTCGGCGTTCAGCGTCACGTCAATGAAAAATCCGCTGTCTTCCTTGTTGAGATTCACGGTCGCGGTCACCTTGATGTCGTGGGGTTGAAGTGGAACCTTCGCCAGGCCCGCCGCCGCACCGATCGCGCCGCCAAAGCACGCCGAGTATCCGGCCGCGAACAACTGCTCCGGGTTGGTGCCGGGTCCGTTGGATCCGGGCGGGGAAAGCGTGAGGTTGATCTTGCCGTCGGGACTGGTGGCTTTGCCGGCGCGACCTGCGGTGGCGCTGGCGGTTTCTGTTGCGAGTATGGCCATTGGTGTGTCTCCTTGAGAGTGCATGAAAACTGCAATCGATGGCCTGAATCTACCCCAGCCGGCGGTGCGGGTCGAGTCCGGAGCGTGGAAGTCAGTCGTGCTTGGATTATTCGGCAAAGGCCGCGGCGAACTTGTCGCAGGCGCGGCCGCGCATCAGCTGCACAGCGTCGCCCACGGCGATCTCGCCGCCTTCGATCACGAAGCAATTGAGCGCGAGCTTGCCCTCGAACCTCTTGTAGATGCCGCGCGTGATTTCCTTGTCTTGCACGAGCGTGTCGGGGTTGAACGAAGTCATGACGCATCGCAGGCGCAGATCCTGGACCCCGATGACGACCTTGCCGATGCGCAGGCAACCCCCGGGCCACTCGCGCTCGGCCAGCCCCTCGACGCCGCCGATCACAAGGTTGGGCCGCAAGCGGCGATGGTCGTGGCCGAAGGCCGCGATGGAGCCGTCGGTGGCCACCAGCAGCGGCAGCACGTCGAAGCGATCGCTTCCTTCGTAGTGCACCAACTTCGCGTCTGGCCCGACAATCTCCACGACATCGGCGGCGACCTCCGGACTGTTCCACGGCCGACCGTCCACGAGCGGCGCGCCATCCGGATCCAGCGTTCCCTTGTGCCCGAGGAAACGCGGATGCGTGCGCGAGGTGATCACCCTCGACCGGGCGTCCTCCGCGTGCACGACTCGGTCACCTTCGATGCCGAGTGGCCCGATGGCCGCCCGTTGCAATTTTTCGCCGGCCATGGTCTTGACCGGATATCTCCAGATTTCTGTGACTTTCATCGTCATGGTGTCGCGCCGACACTCATGGGCACGGGCCGAAGTCGAGCAGCGCCAACCCGATGTCGCCGCCATCCACCTCACCCGAGCCATCGAGATCGGAGGGGCACCCGGGACAAGGTCCGAAGTCGAGCAGCATCAGGCCGATGTCGCCCGAATCCACCTCACCCGAGCCATCCAAGTCGGCCGGGCATGACGCCGTGGCAACCATTTCGAAGTTGTCGAAGGTCTGTTGGGAAAAATCGTAGAGCCCGACGCGTCCGCGCGGGAATGCGTTCGTCGTGAACGTCGTCATCGGCGTGGCGGAACCGTCGAGATAAACGGAGTAGATGTCGCCGACCACGGTCACGCGCAGATGGACATCGGTAACTCCAGGATTGAACGGCGCATTCACCGAGTTGATAATCGGACCGGCGCTACCATTATGGACGATGTGCCAGTAGAGCGACCGACCGCCGCCACTGTTGCCGAAGCCCCAGCCGTTGCCACCGGTCACAAGCAGGACTCCATTTTGCCCACCTTCGTCGCATCGAAGCCAGACGCCGCCATCCGCGACATCATTGATGTCCACCTCTAGGTCGATGTCGGTCACCACATAGGGCAGCGATGAGATGTCGCCGGCGAACTGATTTTGCGCGTTGTACACACCGCCGCCCGCTGACCAGTTGCCGGTCTCGTTCCCCCAGAGCGGCGATGCACCGGAATTGAAATTGTCGGCGAAGACGATCTGGGCGCTGGCGGTCGCCGCGCAGGCGATGGAGATCGCGGCGATGGCGACATTCCGCGAGGCATTCTTGGTTGTCGATGTCATGGCTGTTTCTTTCTCGTTCGAGTTGTGCATTTCATGTCACGTCGAAAAATGTACCCCAAACTGAGGGGTCTAATCGAGCTCGGCGAGCCGGGCACGGACCAGATCCTTCACCAGCTTTCGATCGAATTTCCAGTCGACCGGTACCTGAAAGCAGTTCGCCATGACGACAAATTTCCCCAGCCGCGCCTTGAAGTCCTTCAGGACATGAGGGCTCCACGGCGCAAAGGTCAGGTGGTTCTTGTAGGCGCACACGCCGACGATGTACTCGCCGTTCCGGTGGATCATCGGCACGTTCCAGGCGATCTTGGACTCCAGCTTGGGAAATTCGCCAAGGATGAAATCAATCACGGACTTGAGGGTCTTGGCTTTCGTCGGGTCCACCGAGGCCAAATACTCTTCGACGGTTTTGAATTTTGGGGAACTCATGGCTTCGGTCAGAGTTTGAAAGACATCAGGGGCGTCGCTTTCCGGCCGCAAGCATGCCGCAGGCCTTCTCGATCCGGCGTCGGTGTTTCTCCGGTTCCTTGTCCGAGTCCATCCAAGCGATGAAGTCCCGCCGCTCATTCGGCGTGAGATCGCTCCAATGGGCTTTCGCCTTGGGGGCGGCCGCGAGGGCGGTGAAAAGATCAAAGGACACGATGGAATAGCAGCAGGGGCGGCGCTTTCCGGCAGCAAGCATCGAGCAGGCCTTCTCGATCCGGCGCGTGCGAGTCTCGGATTGCTTGGCCGACTCCATCCAGGTCACAAAATCCCGCCGCGCAATCGGTGTGAGGTCCTTCCACTGGGCCTTCGCCTTCGGGGCAGCCGCGAGTGCCGTGCGAAATGCCGTCGGCACTTTTGGCTCCGGCTCAACCGACGACGGTGGCAGTGTGGATCGCTTGTTCATGCCATTTCGCGTTTGGAAAATAGTACACAGCGGCAATCATCCGGCGGCCTTGTCATTCCTCTTCACGTGCAAGGCGCCGTCTTGCGACAGAAGGCTCGGGATGGCCGCCTCCAAGGATTGCCAGATGGCGTGCGCCTTGGGTTGCGGACTGACCTTGATGCACACAATGGAACTCCCATCGGTTACGGCGACTGTGTCGATCACAATGCGCAGGTCGATCGGCTTGAAGGTGGCAAAGGCGTCAATGAGGTGCATCTGCGCCTCGAAATGATTCGGCGCGGTGCGCACCACCTCGACTCGCGCCGGGGTGCCGCTGATGTCCTTGTTCTTGCCGGCGGCAAACGAAGCCATCAGCCCGTTGTAATACTTCTCCAGGAGCTCGTCGATTCGCGCTGCGTCTGGCGCGGACTCGTTGATCCGCATCACGAAGGCGTACGACCAGAAATTCTCGGAGCTCGGATCACGCCACCCAGGCGCGAAGAGCAGCGACTCACTACCGGTCGGCAGATCCGGCGCAAACCCGGGCGGCAGCGGGAAAGTCTCGGCCTGCCAACCTTCGAGCGAGACTGCGTTGGCAGTGGACTCCCGCGCCGACTCACCGTCGGGACTCTTGTCCTGACGGGCGGCACACGCGGAAAGCGCGGCGATGAGGGTCAAGGCGATGCAGGTTTGGAGTCGCATGGTTTGGTCGTGTCCGTCTTCAACTTGATGCGCACATTCCGGGTGGCGAAGTGCACTTCGCGAAGAAAATACGTCAGGCCGACGACCAGCGCGACGGTCGAGCCTGTGAATACGACTCCTTCGAGCCACTTCAGCGGCAGGCTGAAGAAGACTTCCACGAAAATCAGAACGACCACCATGCAGACGAGAAGGGCCGCAAGCGTGCAGGCCGTGATCGCCACGCTCGCCAGGTGGCGACGCCGCTCCAGGATGCGAAGCTCGTCGGCGCAGTCGCGCGGCGAAAGGGCGAGGCTCTCGCGCGGCGATTCCGTCAGGTAGCGGCCCCGGTCGATGATGCGACTGAGCCTTCCGGTCAGCACATTGAGAATGCCTGCGATGCCCGTGAGCAGGAACACGGGCGCCAGTGCGAGCTGAATGGCCTGGGCGCCGTCCTTTGAAACCCCGATCTCAGCCAGAAGAATGGAAAACTGCATGCTTACCTTTCGGGCATTAATCCGTTGGCGGGCCACAAATTCCGGTCGTGACGGCGCCGGCACGCTCGTAGTTCATGACAATCACGCCATTCGAACCAACGATGCTTTCCGTCACCTTGAACGCCGCCGGAATCGTGCCTTTGGCAAAGAGCCGCTTCCCATCGCCCAGCGTGATCGGATAGATCATCAGCCAGAACGCGTCGACCAGATCATGCTTGATGAGCGTCTGAACAAAGTTGCCGCTTCCCCACACATGCAGATCGGGTCCTTGCTGCTGCTTGAGCTTGGCGACTTTCTCCTTGATGTCTCTATTCAAAAACACGGAGGGCTTCCATTCGTGGGAAGTCAAGGTGTTCGAGGCGACGTACTTGGTTGCCTTGATGATTTCCGGCCAGTATTCAGCATGATGCGGCCAGTAGGCCGCCCACGCCTCGAAGGTCTTGCGCCCCAGCAACACGTCGAACGGCATCGTCATCTTCTTTCGCAGGGCCGCTTCAATGACCTCGTCGGAATAGGGCGCCGCCCATCCGCCAAGGGAGAAGCCGTCGCTGGTGTCCTCGTCAGGTCCGCCTGCGGCCTGAATGACGCCATCAAGGGTGATGTGTTCGAACACAGTGAGTTTTCTCATGACCGCGTTTCTCCGGGGGCTAGGCGTCCTTGGTGTAGGCCGGCGCCGATGGGTGCGTGTTGTGGATCGTCCCGTACCGCTTGGTGGACGGGTAGTACTCGGATTCAAACTGGACTTTTGCGGCAGCTTCTTCACCCGCGACCGCAGCAATGAATGCCAGGGTAAGGTCGATGCCCGCGGAGACGCCCGCCGCTGTCCAAACGTTTCCATCTCGGACGAAGCGCTCCTCGACGACCGTCACGTTCCCAAGCGCCCGCAGTCGATCAAGAGAACCCCAATGCGTTGTCGCCTTCTTGCCGGCGAGGAGACCCGCGGCATGCAGGACGAAGGAGCCGGTGCAGACCGAGAGCACCGCTTTGCAAGCCTTGCCGCGCGTGGCCACAAAGTCAAGGAGCGTGGCGTTGGTGACCTCGGTCCGTGTTCCCTGGCCGCCCGGCACAAGCAGGTAGTCAAGCGGTGGGCACTCATCGAACGACACGTGCGGATTGATGGAAAGTCCCTTGGCGCATGTGATCGGCGCCGCGTGCTCCGCTACCACGAGGCACTTCGGTCCCTCTGCGACCTGGTGCCACATCGCGAGCATCTCCCAGGGCCCAACAAAGTCGAGTTCCTCGGCCTGGGGAAAGATGATTATTCCGAAGGTCATGATGTTGACGCTACGCCTTCGGCCACATCATTGAGAAGATGAGCCCAGTGGCCAGGGCGTAGAGCAGCGAGTCCACGGCGCTCTTGAAGGTCGTCGACCACTTGCGGTCGTACCAGATCGACATCGGGAATGCGCCCATCGCGTAGGTCAGGAACGAGATGACGGCGACATGGTGGAAGACCGCGTGCGTGTTGCCGCCGGGAGGCACGATCGTTCCGACGACCAGCGCCATGCACGCCGAGACCACTACGGTGAAGAGCAGCCACAGTCCCATGATCTTGCCGATCTTCCACGGTCCGTTGGGAACAACGGTCATCCACATCACCGGGCCCGCGTCGCGCTTGCCGTCGTATTCCGGCGATTTCATGTAGTCGCCCGTGCCGGGATGCGGCACCGTGTAGTCGTTGGGCGGAATGTTGAACGGGCGCAGCGCCTTCATCACGCCGTCCTCGTCGGGAAGCCTGACGTAGTCGCCCTTGTGCCAGGGCAACATGTGAATGACCATGGTGAGCACGAAGACGGCGACGGCGGAGAGGGCGATCGGCAGCAGCAACGACATGAATGGAGTCATGGGTGCCTCGATTCTAATGGCTTGCTACGGCTTGGTCGCGGCCACCACGCGAAGCGCGAAGGCGTACCAGAAGCGAACGCCAAGCGGTCGGCTTTCGGAGATCTCCAACCCGCAGGCCTCCAGCTCGCTGGCATACGCGCGCGAGCGCATTCGGATGTCGGCGATCATCAGCTTGCCGCCCGGCTTGAGCACCCGGGCCGCTTCGCGCAGTGCCTGTGCGCGACCATCGGAGCCGGGCACGTTGTGAATCGCCAGCGAGCTGACCACCACGTCGAACGAGCCGTCGTCGAAGGGCAGCGTGCGCATGTCGGCGGTGCGAAGCTCGACCCGATCGGACACGCCTTCGAGAACCGCGTTGCGGCGGGTGACCTGATCGGCATTGCCCGATTGATCCATCTTGCTCCAGATGTCCACGCCGACGGCCTGTCCACGGGGCAGGCGCTGGGCCGCCATCAGCAGCACTGCGCCGCGGCCGCAGCCGATGTCGAGCAACCGTTCGTCACCATTGAGCTCGAGCCGATCGAGCAACTCAGCCCAGACGGCAAATTTGCCCGCGCGGGTGAAGTAGATGTAGATGCCCGCGAAGAGAAGCAGCAAGAGTCCCTCCAGGCCCATCGCGACGGTCTTGAACCGGGAGTGCTGCGTCGCCGCGTCATCATCGCCCCACAGCCCCCACACCGATAGAGCGAGCAGGCAGGTGCCGAAAAGGATCAATAGGAGCGGAGCGATTGGTGCGTCAATGCCGTAGGCGCCGCGACGAGCTGGGGTGGAACTCATGGTTTCAGTACCTCGATGTCCGCAGAAAACTAAGCCATGCCATTCTTTCGCGTCGGTTTGAGAGAGTAGTCGGGACGCAATTTCTGATAGAGAAACTCTGGCGCGAAATCGGCGCCGTTGGGCCAAACAATAGTCCCGAGTTCGTTGTTCAGCACGAACTCCACGAATCGAGCCTTGTCTTTCAATGGCTCGAACACTTCGCCCCACAGTTCGCTTTCAAGTTCGACCTCGCCTTCCACGCCATTGGCGAACTTCAGCCAAATGCGGTAGTCGCGCCGGTATTGGGCTTCTCGCAATTGTGGCAGCATGGAATTAAGCGGCCTCTGTCTCGTATGAAAAATCCAGCTTGCCGCTTCCTTGTTTCACATGCTCGATGGTCAGAGCGATGACCTTGCCCTGTGCGTCCAGCTCCAACATCACATTCTCATTGAGTTCCTTGGTCTGCGATGGCTTCTCATCCTTCAGTTGGATGTAGAGGGTGTCTGTGTCTTCGAAATGGATGATCTTCATAAAATGTGTCCTTTGATTCGCATTTCGAACAGATTCTATCGTTCTCTTGTTCTTCAAATTTGGACTGCACCAAAACTTCTGTTAATTTTGCATCGTGAGCGATGTCATCCAAGTTGACTCCAATGTTCTTGGCGGAACCCCGGTTTTTCAGGGGACTCGTGTTCCTATTCAAAACCTCTTCGACTACATCGAAGGGAACGAGACCATCGACGAGTTCCTGACCGATTTTCCAACGGTCACCAAAGATCAGGTGATGCAACTTCTCGAGCAGCATAAAACCATCACTGAAATCTGAAATGGCGCGGCCTTAGTTGTCCTCAAGAAGCTTTTTCTTTTGGGCTTCGAACTCAGCTTCGGTCAACACGCCTCGCTTGCGAAGATCGTCAAGTTTTATAAGTTCGGCGTAGACATCTTTGCTCTGGTTGGGGGGTACCGCGGCTGGCGGAGTCTCAATTCGCACATTCGGCACTGGTAACAACGCCGCCTTTTGTGCCTCGGGAGAGTCTTTGTCAACCAGGCGGAACTGATACTGAACAGTTGCAAAGTGTCCCGGCCAGGATGGAGACGTTTTCAACGTAATTGGAATGGCAACCTTGCCACGTTGTTGAGCAAACTGGGTTGCTTCCCCCAATACATCGGATGTCATTGATTCCGCGTTGCCAAAGACCCCGGCTTGGTCGACGCGGCTCAAGTAGTACGTGTTTGGCGCCACTTCCACAATTTTAGGATTCGCGCATGCGACTAGGAATAGCGATGAAAGTAAGAAAGGGATGGTGCAACAATTTGACATAAGCATGGCTGCGGAGTTTAGGTTCCCTGTCAGTGTAACTCGCCCCGATTTCGTTCCGCTGTTGTATGAACTTCTTTTGCGAGTCGCAAGCCGGGCGTCACCGAAACGGAATCGTCGCGGCGCCCGGATCTTTCCCGACGCGGCCGATCGCGATGTCCGCCTTGAAATAATTCTCGCCGAGCATGGGGCTGCCCGCGGCGCGGCGCAGCATGGCCAGGTGGCCGACATGCGTCAGCGCGTCGGCGATCGGTCCCTGGAACAGTCGCTCCATCGGGCACGCGAGCGGCGCGTCCGACGCAAGCACGCCGTCGAGCCGGGCCAGCATGGCGAAGAAGCGGTCCGTCTCCTGCGGCCATGACAGCGGCGCCGCCGTCTGCCACTTGGGCGATCCCGTCGCGAGATTGGCCGCCCAATCGAGCAGGTCGCCCATGTGCGCGAGGACCGCGCCGGCGGTGCGGGTGGAGTCCGTGGCGCGGAAGTCGGAGAACCCGGGCGGGGCATTTTCGCAGACGCGACCAGCGCGGTAAGCCAGCGTGGCGAGCGTGTGGCGGAGGAATGTTTGAGTGGGGTCGGTCACGGATCAACGAGATGTCATGTACTGCAAGCGGAAATCAAGTGGTATTTCCGCGTCGCAGTGATTCCAGAATTCCACTGGATCTGTGCCAGGAAGATATTTGGTTACAAAGTCGCAGACTTCTTGTTTCATCGTGGAAAGGATGTCGTTCGGTAGCAGGGCAAAGTGTTCCTTTGCGATTCCTTTGCCTCGGCTATTACCCGTGGCGATTATTTGAAAGATGGCGCCGGGATGGATGTGATACCGGCAGGCTCCGGGACAATCGCCGCACCACTTTGGATATCGCGTGAGTTCGCTGAATGCGGCGTACTGGTCCCGAAAGTGCGTGAAGCAAACTTGATCCGCCAGGGTTGTCAGGAACAGGCTGGCTGCAAAAAGAAGGCGGCGTTCCTCGGGCCAAGCATGCACGATTGGATTGTCATGGCCAATCATGCGTGGCTGAATCATGGCCACGCCTTTGGAGTGTTCGTGCATCGGCGGCAAGGCGGCGTACGCCTTCGCCAAGTCAGCGCGAAACTCGTGGTTGTAGTACTCCGAGAACTGCATGTTTGAAATCTTATCTGCTGTTGGGTAATGATTCGGAAGGACCATCGGCGGGATTGAAATCCTGCCATGACGGCAAACCATGCTTGAGCTTGCCGTATGAGTAAATACTGGCCATGCAGAGACCAAACAGGACGCCCGCGGCTACTGCTGCGATTCCAAGGATGTCAAGTTGCATCCATCGGTGATACCACCAACTCATTTCCAACCCAAACAACACGCCCCAACCAACTCCGAAGAACACACCCATGAGAATCGCGTTTCCCAAAAATGTTCCCAAGTGTGGAGGCGGCGCGTCGAAGCCAAGACGCCATAGGAGCCGTGTCAGCGGCGGAGCGTAATTGCTGCGCCGCATGCCAGTTGCGGCGAGAAGCCGGAGTGCTGCATCGCGTTTTGCATTCGTATTCATGGCTTACCCATAACAGTCTAACTCAGTGATCACGCGGAAATGTCAGGAGCCCGTCGTCTGTTGACGTTCCCAGGTCAACACATCACCTTCCGGCAGGTCCTTGACTCCAAGCTGCCGCAGCAGGTAGCGCAGCTGCGCACGGTGATGCATGCTGTGCGTGATGATGTGAGCGATCGCACCGCCATAGGTCTTCTCGGTGGGCGGTTGGTCCAGTGTGTCCAGCCAGCGTTCGTCCCAGGCGCCGCGAGTGGAAACGCCTCTGGCGACTTTCGCGAGCCGATCCGCGGCAAGATCGAGTCGCTTGCTGAAATGCGACATCGATTGTTCGTGGTTCGGCACGGCCGGACTCGGCACTTCCACGCCCGCCATCAGGGCGGACCACGCCTCCATGTTGAAGATAATGTGCTGCAAAGTCGCGCGGATGGACCGGTGCCCGATATCAAATTGACGGTCGAGTTGCTCATCTGACAATTCGCCGCAGCGCTCGATCAACTGGCGCGTCGTCCATGCGTCGTGTCCGAGCAGACGGTCCAGAAGATCCATGTCGTGCATCCTACGAGTGGTCGAACCCCGGGTCGTGGGGCAGTCTAGAACGCTCCGCAAGCAATGATGGGTTAAGTTGCGTCGACGTGCTTGATGGTTTTCAACTTATCGGGGTCTAAAACAAGGTAGTCGGATTGTTCATAGTTAAGCAGCGGCCTGCCAAGGAGGCTGACGGCAGCGGATGCTTTGTCCGGCCAAAAGACTGCATATGGTCGTGTGCTGGAGAATTTGTAGACCTTCATCACTTGAGGCGGGCCACCAATGCGGTCGTAATTGTTTTGTCGGAGCATGTCACGAAGCACCTCGAACGGTTCCATATCAAAACCGCCAGTTTGAAGCTTGCGTTTTTTTCGCAGGAGCGAGATGAGTTGTATTTTGTACTCGGGTCCGTAGTCCCCTGTGAACGCAAAGAGTTTCTGGTCGTTTAGTCCTTTCCACCGGGAAGCCGGGCGAAACGTGAATCGCTTTAATCGTGGATCGAAATGAAGGAGCCAGATTTTGAAGGTGCTGTGCTTCCAAGACCACCCACCAAACAGAAAACTGGTCTCTGGTTCATTAGGTGCGCCTGCGGGAAGACTATGAATCGCTCCGACCATATTGTTAAGGACTCGCAGCATGTGGCCCTTCAGTTCGTCCAAATCCATGCCACGACTCAGTAGTTTCTGGTGCTGAGAAACAGCAGCTATCGCTTGAAGCAAGACGGGGTATGCATACAGAGTGTCGCCAGCAAATGACATGGCCGAGTCACCCCGAGGCATTGCAAGTAGCTTGGGACAGCAATCCCATCTGCACCCGAAACTCAATCGGCTATCCGTCGCAAAGACTAATTCTTCGATGGATTTGAATTTTCGGAGCCAGGCGATGGATATGGTCATAATCTACCAGGCCTGACAATAATTAAACCGATCAATAGCGAAGGGGCGTTTAGTCTCATCATCATTTTAATTTAATTGTTTGAGTCACAATTGAGTGAATAACCGAGCGTCTATTAGTTGGTAATCGTCTTCAGAGGAACGCCGTGATGCATTGAAATATCGATAAGTGACCGACGTGCACTATAGCACCGACGATCGGTCGTTAGGCATCGGGGGCGGGTGTTGCGCGAACTTTATGGGATTGGGGTTCCGTTGTCCGACAGGAGGTGGCTGCGGTATAGTCGTAGAGGTTAATTGAATCTCAAACTTTGGCGAAACTCGCAGGCATTGCACTTCCTTGCCGTACAATTCCATGAGCGTCCGAATTTGATGCTGGACCGCAACGCCTGGACAGAGAATGATCTCGGTACCGTCCACGAGTGTGATGCCGACAGAGACATTTTCTGAAGGGCATGTAGTAAAGAGTGGAAGAACAAATATTTGAATGGGAAGAACGAAGCAGGCTGCGTCGTCACGAGTTAAGACTATAGATTCGGTGTCGGGCCGTAGCGGGATAGGAAAAAGTCTTACGATCATCGCGGGTGGTGGCGCGTTTGGTGCGGGTGTACCCATTGAGTGCCCAAAGCCTCGCTCGAATGCAGGTACCCACTCATGTCCGCGCACACGGATCCAAGCCTTGGCTATCTTTCCTGCTCGTTGGCTTAGACAACTGACAGTAAGTTCAAGGCATGCACAGCCGATTACTCGAAGTACTTCAATGCCGCATGTCACCTGCAACTGTCCGACAAGTTTTAATGAATCGTCGCGACGTACCATCGTACGCCTGACTAGACCTATCACTAGGGCGGTTAAGAGACCAACGACCACAGTGATGATTCCACCCCAGAAAAGTTTTTCAATGTCGGTCACAAATATATCTCCGTAATTCTAAGAAATATAGAATACTTTGTCCCACAATGTCTTAAGAAATATTCCAACAATTGCACACAATATGCTTACAAATATCTTTTCTGAGTTGCGGGACCAAAAATTAGTGGTTTGATACCGATGCGCCAAATTGACTTCGCTTCCGACACCATGCGAAGTCAGATCGCTGGATACTGCGAAGCCAAATGCGAAAGAAAATGCGACACCAAAACCAAACAAAAGGATCGACCTATGCGGCTCCTGTGTCATTGCTGACGCAACAAAAATAATCGCACATATAAAAACGGCCGCTAACGAATACAACTGTTTTGGTGCAAAAACCCTAGCAAACCATACACGCCGCCGCTCTAAAATTTCCTTAAGCTTGAAAACCAGAATTTCATTCTCGGCTCTATTCCAGGCGACGAAGATAAGCCCTGCAAAGATTGTTCTGCGTTGGATCCTAATAGATACATTTCCGCCACCAAGTTCGAATATTCTCGGTGCGGTACCTCGGATCTTTATAAACTCTTCAAGAGTAGAAAATTCATATTCATCATCAGAAAATATTGGCTCAAAGCCAGCATCGCGAATGCACTGAATGATATTCTCAATATCATCTAAGTACAGTCGAACTGTTGGGAGTGTTGTAGCGATGAATTTTTTGTCTTTATGTTTCATTCGGCACAATTCTTAGCTCACACCAGCACTGCTCGAATCTGCCAACTAGCTCTTCGAGTAGATTAGGCATAGTGTCAGTGTAACTCGATGTAGTGTCCATCGTCGATTCGATGGCCGGTTCGTAGCCAATGTGTTACTCCCAATCGTTGCTGCGCATTCCTAACTCGGAAATCCCCCATGCCCACCACCTCCCCGACATCCACATCTTCCGCCCCCAAAATCAAAACCACAACCACCGCCGCATATGCCGCGCACTCCGCGACCGCGCCGCTCGCGCCATTCTCCATCGAGCGCCGCAACGCCACGCCGCACGATGTCGAGATCAAGATTCTCTACTGCGGCGTCTGTCACTCCGACCTGCACCAGGCCCGCAACGACTGGGGCTGGTCGCAATATCCGCTGGTGCCCGGCCACGAAGTGCTCGGCCGCGTCACCGTCGTCGGCTCAAGCGTGACCAAGTGGAAGACCGGGGACCTGGTCGGCGTCGGCTGCTTCGTCGACACCTGCCGCAAGTGCGAGGCCTGCAGGCGCGATCTCGGCCAGTACTGCAGCGGCGGCATGACGCAGACCTACAACTCGCCCGACGCCAAGTACGGCGGCATCACCTACGGCGGCTACTCGCAGCGCATCACCGTGGACGAGAACTATGTCCTGCGCATGCCCACCAACCTGGACATCAAGGCCCTGGCACCGCTGCTCTGCGCCGGCATCACCACCTACTCGCCGCTGAAGCACTGGAAGGTGAAGAAGGGCGACAAAGTCGGCGTGATCGGACTCGGCGGCCTGGGCCACATGGGCGTGAAGTTCGCCGCGGCCATGGGCGCGCACACGGTCATGATCACCACCTCGCCAAGCAAGGGCAAGGACGCCAAGAAGCTCGGCGCGCACGAGGTGCTGCTCTCGACGGACGAGGCGGCTATGACCAAAGCGGCCAACACCTTTGATTTCCTGCTCAACACCATTCCCGTCGGCCACAACACCACGCCCTATGTCAACCTGCTCAAGCTCGACGCCACCATGTGCATCGTGGGCGCGGTGGAGCCGCTGAAGGAAGTGGCGGGCGTGGGCCTGATCATGGGCCGCAAGAGCATCGCAGGCAGCCTGATCGGCGGCATCGGCGAGACGCAGGAGATGCTGGACTTCTGCGGCAAGCACAACATCGTCTGCGATGTCGAGGTGATCAAGATGCAGGACATCAACGCGGCCTACGAGCGCATGCTCAAGAACGATGTGAAGTACCGCTTCGTGATCGACATGGCTTCGCTGGCGTAAGCATGAGCCACAGCAAGGCTCAAACCGTTTCCGTTGCAGCTCGGTGGCCTTTCGCTTTCTGGCCACGCATTGTGTTTGCTGTGTTCTCGCTCACGTCGGTTGCGACAGCCTTCGCGTGTTCGCAGGTGAAACCCGCCGAATTTCTCGGCGCAGATGACGCGCACTTGCCGCATCTGCCCGCTGCGGACAAAGCGTTCGCCTTTGAAGGCGAGGGCGGTATTCAACCGGCGCCCGGGATTTTGCTCAAGCACACCGATTGGAATTTTCAGAGGTTCATTGGCCAGATGTACAAGGGACGGTCCATCTTTCACATCTCTTACTTGTCGCGAGATATGGAAGGGGAGCATGTCGAACACACGGCCACGATGGTGTCCGATGGCAAGGGACTGTGGGAGCGCAACAGCGAGTCGCCCCAAACGGTTTCGTTGTTTCACGGAGACAGCAACGGAATATTCGAGCTTGGACTCAGGTACTGGCCCATGCTGCTTCAATGTGGCGACAACTCGCAAAACATGGCAAGAGATGGCGGCATGCGTTGGGGAATAGGCGGAGACCCACCTCCCACGTTGCGGACTGAGCCGATCGAGGGCGGAAGGGCAATCATCGGCGAGTGGTATTGGAAAGGTCGCCTGGCATGCCAGTACAAATGGTCCTTTCGTGAAACACCCACCCAACTCATATTCACCGGGTTGGAGGAGTTGCAATACAGGATGCCGCCGGACAGGCCCTCCTGGCTCTGGTCGGTGAGGAAAATGGTTGTCTCCGGCGAACAGGAAGCCGGGGGTCTGGTCTTTCCAAGGAAGTTTGTTTGCGACAGCGATCGCGTGGATTTCAAATCAATGCAATACAACGAACCTCAGTTTCTGATTCGGGAACCCAGCGTCGAGACACGGTTGACGGGCATTCGGGAAATCGCTGCCGATGAGTTTGAGCGAACGCAGTCCGACTTTTGTGCATTGAAGCCCGGCGAAGAATTCATGGACGGTCATTTGGGGTTCAAATTTAATTATGGCGACTCGAAATTCAGCGTTGATCACCAGTGGTATAAGGCAACAGAACCGCTCATCGCAGTCCCGGATGACGAAGAATTTGTGGAAATGCTGAGCGCCTCAAAACTTCTCTTAAGGTCGAAGGACGCTAATCTGGCTTCGAGGCAACCGAAGCCCCAGGCTCCGAAGCCGAAACCGGGTTCGGTTGGCGACGCTCTAGGCATCTTTGGCGACGGGTTGTTGAGCCATCGCGCTCTCGTCGCCGCAACAGGCATCGTTGTGTGCATCGGCATGATTATGTTGGCTGCGGCCATGTCGGCTCGTTCGCGCGGTAAGCGAACATGGCTTAGGGTGCTGGCGATTGCCGCATTCGCAATCGCATCGGTGGTGGGCTGGAATGCCCTGGTCACGCCGGAGCCTCCGCCGGATTTCACCCTCAGAAAAATCGAATTCCCGCAAACGGATTCTCAACGGCGCATCGTGCTTCTGGCGACATGCTTCGATGGGGAACCGCCTGCGCGTGTGGAGTTTTATGCGGGCGAGGAAATGGGGTCGCAGGGGAAGTATGCGCATAAAGGTGATTGGGAACCCGTCGGTGTGCCGGCGTCGCAGGCTGTGCACTGGTTGCGCGAGTTCAATCTTGATCAGGCCGAGCGTTTGAAGTAGCGCGGGAATGATTCCTATTTCTTCTTGCCCGCAAGTTCCGGCCGCTTCTCGATCGCGAAGAAGGCGAACCGTTTGCAGCTTTTGCATCGACCCAGCGTGTACTTGCCCACAGACGCGGCGCCAAGTCGAACTCCATACTTGCCCAGCGGATCCGTGAATCCGCATCGAACGCATCGAATCTGCCAACCGGGTGCCAGTTTTTCGGGATCCATGGTCTTCAACTCAAGTTTGCTGCAGCGTCGGAGTTCGCGATCGGGATCCGCTCTTCCAACTGAAGAGAAACAGAACGCCAATCAGAATCATCGGCCCGGCGATGACTAGGCTCCAGTCAAACCGCTTGGTCCAGGCGCAATAGAACCCCGCCAGGACGAAGAACAAGATCGCGCCCACGAGCTCCCGTCGCCATGAGATCGCCAGCAAGGTCGCCGCGATCAGGGCCGGAATCAGTTGCATGCCTAGGTCGGTGAAGGCTTTCCAGAAGTCGTGCCCTTGGTTGAAGGCGTCCATGGCGAAGAGGCACAGGAACAGGACATACAAAATTCCCAGGACCCTCGGTGCCCAGAAGAGAACTCGTTTCGTGTTTGGATTCATGGATTCGCTCCTTGTGGCGGTGCCTCCGCAATTCTAACCATGGACTTCCCAAAAATAAAACGCGCGCGACTTCTATACTGGCCCGCGTGGTCAACCCCCCGACACCGCGCGAACTCTCCGGCGACCAATTGTCTGCAATCAAGGACGACCTTTTTCACGGGAAAAAGATCGCCGCCATCAAGAAGCACCGCGAGGCCACGGGCTCAAATCTGAAGGATGCGAAGATGTTCGTCGACCAGCTCGAGAGCGAGCTCCGCGCAGCGAGCCCCGAACTGTTTGTGGTCCAGCCCGCCAGCGCGGGATGTGGAGCCTTCATCATTTCGATCTTCGTGATCGCCGCGGTCGTGATGGTCGTTCTCTGGTTGCTCAAGAAGTAGCGGGCAATTCGCGGGCAATTTCAGACTCCGCGGCATTTTCCCGCGGAACCGCCGTTGGATAGACTCCGACGAGATCGTCCCACTTCGCACTTTGTCCCCCGAAAGCGAGCAAGCCCATGTTGAAACTCGACCAGCGCACCGCCACCCTCTTCCTCTCGATGGCCCTCCTTGCGACCGCTTCCTGCGTCGTCGCCCAATCCACGGCTCCCGACGCGGCGACGAAATCCACGGACAAGGGTGCGGCCGCCAAGAAGTCCTCCGACGACACCAACACCACCGTCAAGGTCTTCACCGAGAAGAGCAATGAACCGAAGCCCGGCGACGATCCGCAGCAGAAATTGCTGAAGGAGCTCCGCACCGAGGCGGAGATCCGCGACCAGCAGCTGCTGGCCCAACTGGCCGCGCTGAAAGCCGAGAACGACCAGTTGAAACTTGCCAACGACGTGAACCAGCAGAAGCAGGTCAAGGCCCTGCAGCAACTGCAGGCCGAGAAGGCGCAGCTGGAGGCGGCCCTGGCCCTGCTCAACGCCAAGGAGAACACCGCGGCGGCTCCGGAAAAGGCCCAGCTTGAAGCCCTGCAGCGCAGCCAGAAATTGCGCGAGGCGCAGCTCAACAATGAGCTCGCCGGACTCTCCTCCGAGCAGGAGCGCCTCAAGCAGGTCCGCGAGGTGGACACTGCCAAGCTGCAGGCCGAGCTCGCTTCCGGCAAGGCCGAACTCGAGCGTGCCAAGTTGACCGAGGACCTGCTCGACATGAAGAGCAAGTCCAAGATCGCCGGCTTGAAGCGCGAGCAGGAGGTGCTCGCCGCGGAAAATCTGCTCGCCGCCGAAAAGCGCAAGGCCGAGCAATCCAAGATCCAGGACGACCAGGTCCGCGCCGCCGCCCTCGCCCAAACCACCACCGCGAAGCTGCTCAATCGCGACTCCGAGGACAAGTGGCGCGACGGCGTGAACGCCCCGGTGGAGTACACCGACGAGCCCTTCAAGGATGGCGTGCTCACCGTCAGCGACCGCAAGATCGAGCTCGACGGCCCCATCGTCTCGGGCACCGCCGACCATGTCTGCGACCGCATCGATTTCTTCAACAACCAGGACCGCACCAAGCCGATCTTCGTGGTCATCAACAATTCGCCGGGCGGCAGCGTGATGGAGGGCTACCGCATTCTCAAGGCGATCCAGACCAGCGACGCGCCGGTGCATGTGGTCGTGAAAAGTTTTGCGGCGTCCATGGCGGCCACCATCGCCACGCTGGCGCCGCACAGCTACGCCTATCCCAACGCGATCATCCTGCATCACCAGATGTCCAGCACCGCATCCGGCAACATGACCAACATCGAGCAGGAAGTGGCCACCATGAAGGAGTGGGAGCGGCGCCTCGCCGACCCGATCGCCAAGAAGATGGGCATCACCCTCGAGGAGTTCAAGGCCAAGATGTACGCCGCCAAGAAGAGCGGCGACTGGGATGAGTTCGCCGATCGTGCCCTCGAGCTGAAGTGGATCGACCACATCGTCAACGAGATCCGCGAGGAGGGCATCCGCAAGAAGCCCGCCGAGCGCCAGATGCCCTCGTGGTTCTACCTGATGAAGAAGGACGCACAGGGCAAGCCCTACGTCGAGCTGCCGCCGCTGGCCCCGTACGACTGCTACTTCATGATTAATCCGCGCAACTTCTACCGCGTCGAGGGCCGCTGAATTTGGGAGATCGTTTGCAAAGAGCGAGAGCGACTTGCAGCCCACTCTGACATCTGAAGCGGCGCCCGCGGCCGGGCACCGCGCCCACATCCTGCCCCTGGACGGACTTCGCGGCATCGCGATCCTGATGGTGATGTTCTTCCACCAGGCGGACTTGCTCACGAAATCAACGCAGGAGCATGGCGGCCCGCTGCTCGACCTGGTCTACGCGCGGATTTGCCGCGCCGGGTGGGTGGGCGTCGACCTCTTCTTCGTGCTTTCGGGCTTTCTCATCACCGGCATCCTGCTCGACACCAAGTCCCGCGCCCGCTACTTCCGCAACTTCTACATCCGTCGCACGCTGCGTATTTTCCCGCTCTACTACGCGGTGCTCTTGGCGCTGGTCGTGATCCTTCCCATGCTGCCGCACTCCGGCAGCGGCCCGCTCGCCCACGCCATCACTGAATACGCGGAGGTCCGTCCTCATCAATGGTGGTTCTGGACCTACATGAGCAACTTCTATTTCGCTCTGCACGGCTGGATGGGGCACGCCATTCCCGATGTGCTCTGGTCGCTGGCCATCGAGGAGCAGTTCTATCTGGTGTGGCCACTGCTGGTGCTCTGGATCGCGCGTGAGCATCTCGCCAAGGCCTGCCTCGCGATCATCGCGGGGTCGCTCATCTTTCGATGCGTGCTGGTCGGCTATGGCGTGGACCCGATCGCGATCTATGTGCTGACGCCCTCGCGGCTCGACGCGCTGGCCACCGGCGGATTGCTGGCAGCGGTCATCCGAAGCGAAGGGGGGTTCGCGACGATCTTCAAACCCGCGAGTTGGGTTCTCGCCATAGCGGGCGTTGCTCTCGTTGGCCTCTTCATCTACCGCGGCCATCTGAGCGAGTACGACGTGCTCATGCAGACCGGCGGCCTGACAGTGATCGCGCTTTTCTTCGGGGCACTCCTCGTGCGGGCCGTCGGCGCGGGTGCCGGTTCAAGGACCAATCGCTTCTTCACTTGCCACATTCTTCGAATGTTCGGCAAGTACGCCTATGCCCTTTACCTCTTCCACTTGAGCGTGCAGTCGGTGATCAAGGTCTTCTTTCGGCCGGACCGGCTGCCTCAGATCGCCGGGAGCGAAATGCTTGGCCAAGTCGCCTTTCAGCTCCTGACCACGGCCGCGACGTTGGCCCTCGCCATTGCCAGTTGGCACCTCTTTGAGAAGCACTTCCTCAAGCTCAAGTACCGCTTGGCACCGGAGTAGAGGCCTTCTTTTCTTCCAATAACCGTGTTTTGACCATTCCACGACTTGAATGCCAATCAACCCCTGATTTTGGCAATTTGAAGAATTTCAGTCAAAAAATCCTTGCTATAAATCGATTTCGGTACATTATGACACCCTAAGTAGTTCCCTTTCACCCTTTTAGGATTCGAAAGTCCTACTCATCTCAAAAGGAATCATGGCCATGAAGAATTTCCTGACACTCGGATCTGTGGCGGCAATTGCCTTGGCTGCGTCAGCGGCTCAAGGAGCGATCATCAGCTACGCAGCTTCCTTGAGTGGTCCTGCCGAGTCTCCGCCAAACGGTTCCCCGGGAACTGGTTTCGCGACCTTCGACTACGACACCACGGCCCACACATTGCACATGATTGTGGACTTTGGTGGACTTGTCGGCACCACGACCGCATCCCACATCCACGCCGCAACGGCAGTTGCCGGTGCTGGAACGGCTGGCGTGGCCACGACAACTCCGACCTTCGCTGGTTTCCCGCTCGGGGTTACCGCGGGTCACTATGACGTCACCCTCTCCATGTTGTCAGCGGCGAGTTACAACCCGTCCTATGTCACCGCTCACGGCGGTACGCCAGCGTCGGCTGAAGTCGACCTCATGGCAGCGATTGCTTCAGGCAAGGCCTACCTGAACATTCACACGACGGCATTCCCGGGTGGTGAAATCCGTGGATTCCTCTTCCTGGTTCCCGCCCCCGGCGTGGCTGCTGTTGCTGGCCTTTGCGGCCTGATGACCGGACGCCGTCGCCGCTGATTCTCTCGGTTTGAATTGCAATTCAAAACACACGGGCTCACCCCCGTGTGTTTTTTTGCGCCCAGGGAGGGGGGCTCTGTTGGGCCGCGATACGCTGCGCGATTCATGCAACGGGACTTACTGGCACCGCCAAAGATCAAACCTCGCAAGTACGGGTGGATCGTCTTGGGCTATTCGGCCCTAGCCGTGATCGTCAATGGCATCCGGGCGTGGTACGACAACATTTCGGTCGGTGAGTTGTTGAATTCCTCAACGCGGATCGCGATCGTTGGCGTGGCAGCGGTGCTGGTGTACCGGCGCTTGCATCGCGCATTCCTGACGACGAAAATCGATCACCGGCAAACCATCTCTCTGACAATGCTGTGCTTGGCAATCGTGGCTTGCTGGGGAGCGCTCGAATTCGCATTGAACTGGGGTGACCGGATCGGCAGTGTGATGCCGTGGTGGATGCTGCCGATGATGATCGCGGGGATGTACTTCAACCGGCGCATCGGCAACTCGCTGCACTGCCCCAAGTGCGAATACGAGTGCCGGTACGACGACCCATCGCAGGTGCCGTGGGAGTGCCCCGAGTGCGGCACGATCTGGCGGGGCCGCCTACTCAGGGGGCGGCGCAACCGATCCCCGAAACGGATTGCCGCGGTCCTCGTCATCACCCTTGCGTTCTATTTCGCGCTGAGCCCGGTCTTCTACATGGGGTACCTCGCGCCGCGCTTGCCGACTTCGTTGCTCTGCGGCATGCTCTACGCCGCGCCGACCAGCTCCTACACCGCATGGGACGAGCTCGCGACGCGGCCGCTGGGCGATTGGGGCACGCGGACCATGGCCGAGCGTGTGCTTTGTTTGCGCACCGGGCGGCATGACTCCGGCCAGGGGACTGAATGGCTCGAGAAGTTGGAAGCCGCGGGCAGCCTTCCCGCCGATCTGCTCGAGCGCTACTACCACGAGGGGTTCGAGGCGGATCTGATCGTTCCTGATCGCGTGAAAGTGGGGCAGGAGTTCACGGTCAACTTGCGAGTGACCCGCTGCTCACGAGGCGGCAGGAACAACCTGGGTTTGTTTTTTGCGGGCTACACCGTGGGCGAATCCAGCCAGCCGGTGGGTCGGCGCAATGAAACGCAGTGGGCATTTGAACTGCGCCCGGACTATTTCTCTCGACATCGAGATGTCCTTCCGCAGACGCTTGTGGTCGAGCAGCCCGGAGAAGTTCCCGTGCGCGTCGAGTATTGGCTTGTGTGCCTACCGTCGTTCTGGCCACAGCTTCATTGGCAGGAAAATGGGACACCCACAATGCCCAAGGATGCACTCTGGTTCGAGCGTGTGGTCCTGGAAAAGAAAATCAGTGTGAATTGAGGATGCCGGCGGGTGGAAACGCGTCCTCAAGCGCGTCGCACGATGCGTGACCGGCTCGACAGTTAGGCGCGATTCGGTACTCTTCCCCCGTGGCCACGCTCCTTCAGGATGGAATTGCCGGGGCCATGCCGCAGAAACACAGCTCGTCGACTCGCTATTCCAGGATGGTCGCGGGCTATCTGCTGATCTACATCATCGCGTGGACCACGGCGACATCCCTTTTCGATCCGGCGGTTCCCTATGACGCCATCGAGGCCCTGAGCTGGGGAAGCAACGCCGAATTCGGCTCGCCGAAAAATCCCTACATGGTGGGAGCAGTCATGGCCGTGGGCAAAATCCTCGCACCGATCATCCCTCTGAACGTCTATTGGTACCTCTCCCACTTCGTCGGCGTCTCGATGGGCATGCTTGGAGTGTGGCTGCTCAGCCGGCGTCTCTTTGGCGACAACGAAATCGCCCTGCTTGCGTTCATGAGCCTGAATCTCAGCTCGGCCGTCAACTTCGACACCATTCCCTACAACGACAACTATCTGCTGATCACGCTCTGGCCCTACATCTTCCTGTTCTTCGTCAAGGCCATTTTCGACCGACCTGGTTACTGGTTTGCGCTTGCCATCGCCGCCGGCCTGGCAGCGATGTCCAAGTATTCGTCGTTCGTCTTTCTGCCCTTCATGTTCCTCTACACGCTGTGGTCGCCGGTGGCGCGACGGGCCTATCGGGCACCCTGGATTTACCTGGCGATCCTTCTCTATCTGCTTATCTTGGCGCCGAACGCCCTCTGGCTTTCGCAGCACGACTACGCAGCGTTCCATTGGGTTCATTCGGAAATCGACCGAGGGCTCAACCGCGATGCGGTGATGGCCATGCTCGCCGTGTTCTATCCCGCGCTCGTGTTGCTCGCCCTGCTCCTGACCCGCGGAGGGGCGTTCCGATGGCCGAACACGCAGGAGCGACTGGCGGTGCCGTTGGTGTTCCTGCCACCCGTCGTGTTGATCGTTGTCTACTTCACGCTGCACAGCGGGGCCCGTCCCACCGAATGGCTGCAGCCCTTCGCCATGCTGACGCCGGTCGTTCTTTTCTCGTGCCTCGACCTGGACAAGGTCAAGACTTTGCGGCACGTCTCGATTTTCTTCGCGGGGATCGCCTTCGTCTTTTGCGTGGTCTACACCCTGATCCTGCAGCAGGACATCCGCGGCGCGGGGACCAAGTTCAAGTACATCAAGAACCTTGGCGCCGAGGTCAACGCCATTTGGCGGGCCAAGTACCACACGCCCTTGAAATATGTCGGCGGGAGCCATTTCTCACAGTGGATGACCTTCTACGCGCCCGATCATCCACGGACCACCACGCCTTGGTCCAACGAGCAAAAGCCCAATGTCTACAACGCCCAACTCTCAGTCGACGATGTGCTTGCCCATGGAGCCCTGTTTGTCAGCGATCCGGGCGGCGCCTGCGATCAAAACAATTTTGAGGGCGCCATGGCCAATCTTCCCGGCGTCGTCATCGTCGACAAGCAGACGTTTTCCTTCCGTGACGAGAAGGGCGAGCTCGTCACGCTCTGTCTCGGGTTCGCCGCCCCGCGCGCCGTGAGTTCGCCAACACAATAATTCCAAAAGAAAACCCGCCGAGGCGCATTCGCGCCTCGGCGGGGGTGATGTCGAATCAATCAGTTCCGACGACGGCGGCTCGAAACCAGTCCGGCCAAGCCGACGAGGGCTGCCGCGCCAGGGGCGGGAACCTCGATGATGAGATCCTGGAAGGATTCACTTCCAAGTCCCACAAGGTTGGTCGCCATCGGACCACCGAGATTGGCCGCTGCCGCAAACAGGAAAGCCACATCGGCCGCGGTGGCCGGGTTGAGAACCTGGGTGACCTGGAAGAGATCGGCGCTCAGGTCGAGGCTGGCGGGGTTGCCGGTGTAATCATTGTAAATTTCCCAAACGCCCAGCTGGAACGCTGCAGCGAAATCGCTGTCCGCGACAAACTGCTGTCCGGCTGCCGCATACCACATGCGGGCGATCGCATCGGCCTTCACGATTCCCATGCCAAATCCGGGAATGGGAAGTGCGTCAACTGAAAGCACCTGGTAGGTCTGGGCTGAGCCGCCGATCTGAATGTTCTGGGTGATTTCAGTGCAGAAGGACTTGTAGACTCCATTGGGCGGGCCACCAATGCTGTTGGTCAACGCAAGATCGATCTGACCCGTGTACTCGGTGGCAGGGTTGCCGGCGAGAAGGGTGTTGATCATCTGGTAGTTGCTGACGCTTGTGCACGCAACATCAACAGTGGCGGCATGGGCGAAACCAGCGACGGCGCAGGCCGAAACAACAGCAAAAACATAATTTTTCATTGTGAATCCTAAAAAAAGGGAAAGGGAACAAAAGGGAGTGAAAGTGAAGTGAGGGGAACAGTCTAAGGCATACTGCGCCAAAAAGAGCGTAAAGCAAGGCAAAATGCCTTAGAAACTGCACTTATCTCTTATGAGACCAGTACGAATTTCGCGGGGTTATCCGGGATTTCATGCGGGTTTTTGCATCGCCTTGACTTCCAAAGCTGACTTGCGAAGGCGTTGAAAAACAAAACACCCTGGATCAAGGATCCAGGGTGTTGAAGTGACAAGTTATGTGACTGACGAATTAGATTCGTCGGCGACGTCGGCCCGCGATCGAGCCGGCAACCGCAAGCAACGCGGTGGCTCCAGGAGCCGGGATGACGTTGCCCACGCCAATGTTGTCGATCGCCCAGCTGGGCGCACCGGCACTGGTGTTGGAGTCAAACGACGCACGGAAGCGAATGCGAAGGGTGTCGCCGGCATCGAACGTTCCGAGATTGGCCACGCTGTTCATGAACGAGCTGGTCAGAAACGCCGTGGATTCGCCGGAGAAAACCGCCGAACCATCGGCCAATTCGCTACCCGCGCCCCAGCCCGTCAGCACGCCGTTGTACCCATTGGCACCGAAAGCACTGCCGTCAACCTTGGTGAACGCCCCGCCATTGCGGCTGACGAACACCGCACCACCGTCCCACCGACCGCCCGAATCAACCTCGAAGCTGAAGCGATGGTCGAAGCTCAGGGTGACGCTTCCGTTCGCAAGAACGGTCATCGCCGAGCTCGTCAAATCCGTGGTGCATGAGTGACCGATGTTGGCGGCCTGTCCAATGGTCGCCCAACCACCCGTTCCATCCGCACCACCGGAGGCGCTGTACGTCCAGGGACCTTCAAATTCAGCCGTGTTAAAGGCTGAGGTAAAACTTCCGTCGTTTGCATTGAAGTCGATGTTCACATCGCTGAACGCAGGTGAAGCAATGCCCGCAACCGCAAGTGTCAAAACGCTGGCTGAGAACTTCGCCAAGGCTGAATTCTTGATCTTTGAATTGGTGATTGAAGTTTTCATAACCCATCTCAACTTTCTGGGCCGAAGCCCGAGTGAATTGCAGTAACAATCCAGACTCGAAAACTGTCGAATATGAAAGTTTCGAAGGCAAGGAAATGGATGAGTTTTGGGTCAGAATGCCTGTTTGGTGGTCAAAAACGGCACTCGCAATCTGGCCATCAACAATGTAGGTCCAATAATGTACGCCCTCGTAGTCACCTGCAAATTGATGGCAACCCCTCAAAGTCGTCCCGAGGAATGAAACAAAAACGCCTTGGATCTGGGATCCAAGGCGTTCTTTAAAGCATTGTGGATTGAATCAGACGCGACGGCGGCTGCCAACCAAGCCGGCAAGGCTCAGCAGGGCAAACGCACCTGGAGTCGGAACAGGAACCACCCCAAGGAGCCCGCCATCATCCAATGGAGAGTAGGTGTTGGCACCATCGCCATTCTTGTGGCCATAGAGAGAGTGCGAGGAGGGATTGTTGGCCCACATGTTGATCTCGTTGCCCGAATTGTCCATGAACTCCAAGCCACCCGAGGTGGTCATATAGGTCGAGGAATTCAGGTCGAAGATGCCGTCCCAGACGAAGGAGGAATTGCTGCCCGATCCGGCGATCAGGGTGTAGGTTCCGTCCATGCCGGACGTGCCCGTCACGGTCACAAATCCCGTCACCGCATTGATGCCGGTGATATCGATTTGGCCGGTTGCGAAGATGCCTGGATTGGCAGCTCCACCCGAGTAGGTGAAGTTGACCAAGGTGGCCTGGGCAACGGCGGTCACGGCTGACACAGCCAAAATCGAAGCGAATAGCGAGCGGTTTTTCATGGGATTTCCAATGCTGAAGAAGGGTGAAAGGGAACTATCTCGGCATTGTGCGTTAAAAGGGCGCACAATTCAAAATGAAGATGTCACAAGTGCAGTATTTAGCAAGGGATATTTGCAATATTTCCAATTTTGTGATGGATTTTTCCAACGCATAATTCCAAACAAAACCCAAACAACAAAGTCTCAAAAAGACAACCGCCTTGGATCGGGAGACCCAAGGCGGTTGATCAGTGCAATGAAATCTTCAAACTTCAGTTGCGTCGACGACGAAGGCCGACCATCGAACCCGCAATCGCCAGCACCGCGGTGGCGCCGGGGAACGGCACCGGAACGACATTGCTGATATCGAGGCCATCGATCGACCAGCTGGGAAGACCAGCGCGGGTGTTCGAATCAAAGGCGGCTCGGAAGCGGATGGAGATCGTGTCGCCAGCGCTGAACGAACCCAGGTTCGCCAGGCTGTTCATGAATGAACTGGATTCTGCGGCAGATTCACCGGAGAAAACCGCCGCTGCACCAGCCAGTTCGCTTCCATAGCCCCAGCCCGTCAAGGCGCCGTTGTAGCCGTTGGAAACAAATGCGCTGTTGTCCAGCATGGTGTATGCACCACCGTTGTGGCTGACAAACACCGCTCCGCCATCCCAGCCATTTTCAAAGCTGTAGTGGTGGTCGAAGCTGAGTTGGACTGCACCCGTGGTGCTCACCGTGAACACTGAACTGGTGAGATCAGTGGTGCAGGAGTGGCTCACATCGTCGGATTGACCGACGGTGTACCAACCACCTGTACCAGCAGCGCCACCGGTTGGGCTCCAAACCCAGGGACCCTCGAAGGCCGCGGTGTTGAAGGACGATGAGAAGCCACCATCATTGCTGTTGAAATTGATGCTCACATCACCGAGGACGGGAGAAGCAACACCAGCAACCGCCAGGGCAAAGATGCCCGCGGCAAGGGAGATACGGCTTGTATTGACGCGTAAGGACATAGGGATCCAAACTCTCTGAGCCAATGGCTCGTTAAGGAAGTGAATGAGATTCTTGTGCAAAGGGAAAGGGAACAGTAAAGGGAACAGGCCCGGTGACAATGCGCTGAAAAAGCCTCCCGTCAAGGAAAACAGCCGCAATATTCGGCAAAAGTGCATATGAAGGATAACTAATCGTTTATTTAGACCAGGAGCCTTTTTGTGCAAAAAATGTCTCGTTTTTGGTTATGGGTCGACCTTCAGTTCCCCGGAATTAACTCCAGGGCCGCCTCAAGTGAGATTCGAGCAATCGGGAGGGTGGGTATGCCCGAAATTCTTGCGCGAAACTGAAATTTGATGATCTTGCGGATCTCAAATCCCATGAAATTGTCATCGTGGAATTGCCTTGCGGCAACATCAAACCTTTGTCAAAACTCATTCAAAAGTGCCGTGTTTTCCTTTGGTTCTGTTGAGTCCATGATGCCGCAATGGGACGGGGAAGTTGGTTACGATCCTTGAAGCAACCCCCACCCATGGCGCGAATTCACGAATATCAAGGCAAAGCAATCCTCTCCAAACAGGGGTTCCAGATTCCCCGCGGCACCGCCGCCACGACCGCGGAACATGCTGAACAAATTGCCAAGGATTTGATTGGAAAAACCGGGGGTGACGTGGTCGTCAAGATTCAGGCCTGGACCACGGGGCGCGCCGGCATTGGCGGCGTGGCATTCGCCAAAAGCAGCGAGGAGGCCGGGACTCATGCGGTCCGAATGTTGTCCATGAAGGTTGGGCAATTCCCGGTTGAGGCGGTGCTGGTCGAGGAAAAGTTGGACATCGAAAGGGAGTTTTTCCTGTCGCTGGCCATCGATGACGCCTCCCGAGCGCCGGTGATCATTTTCGCGGCCGGGGGCGGCAGCGGAATCGAGGAACGGGCCGCGTCGACGCGGCGGATTCCCTGCGATGTGAAACGTGGACCCCTTGAAGCGGCGACCCGTGAAGCCGCGGGTTCGTGTGGTCTTTCTCCTGCCCATGCGACCCGGCTTGCCGAAATGATTCATGCCCTGTTCATCGCCGCTCAAAGCGTCGAGGCCCGGTCGCTTGAGATCAATCCGTTGGTGCTGACCCGGGATGGCCGATTCGTCGCCGCCGACTGCCGAATGACGATCGATGATTACGCGGTGGTGCGTCACCCCGAACTGGGAATTGAGATCGCGAGGGAGTTCGATCATCCGCCCACGGCGCTTGAACGAGTGGCCTACGCCGCCGAACAGAATGATCATCGCGGAACGTTCTATTTCGCCCAGCTCGCCACTGCGGCTTCCAAGGATTCCAAGGGGCTTGTGGGATTTCACGGCGCCGGCGGCGGCGGATCGATGATGTCGATGGACGCCATCGTGAACGCGGGATTCACCATTGCCAATTTCACCGACACCAGCGGCAACCCCTCCGCGACCAAGGTGTACCGGGCGAGCCGGATCATTCTGGCCCAGCCCGACATCGTGGGCTATTTCGGCTCCGGCTCCGGAGTGGCGAGCCAGGAACAATTTTGGTCGGCCTACGGATTGGCCAAGGCTTTCTGGGAGCTCGATCTGAACATTCCCGCAGTGATCCGGCTGGGAGGCAACACGGAGGATCGCGCCGTGGACATTCTGCGGCGAATGTCCGGGCTGCTTCGTGCGCCGGTCGAGGGCTATCGCAAGACCGACGCACCGGCCATGATTGCCGAGCGATTCGCGAAGCTCGTCGCGGATTCAGGCGGTGTGAAGTGGAAGCCGCGTGCCCCTCGCGTTCCGAAATTCGTGGAGGATCCGTCGGCCATGCAACTTCCGGTGAAAAGTGGCCGCGTGTGGATTGACGCCACTCGTTGGGCGCAGATTCGCCGCGCCGTGGAAACGCACTCGGGTGGCTTGATCGTGGATCGCGGCGGCGCACCGTCGGCCTCGCTGCCCCTTGAGGAGTTTGCCAGCAAGGATTCCGAGTTGCTCGCCTGCGACGTGGAGTGCCGGCTCGCGGGAGTTGAAGGCTTTCATCTTGAGCTGGACATTCCCGGGCTTGAAGAACTGGTGGGATGCAAGTCGACGGCGGGCTCGCCGGTCGCCGTGGGGGGAGTCCGCTGATGGCGATCCTGATCGACGAAACCAAGCGGGTCCTGGTGCAGGGCATCACCGGTCGCGAGGGTCAGGCTCGCACTCGCCTTATGCGCGAGTATGGAACCCAGGTCGTCGCGGGCGTGACGCCGGGCAAGGGCGGGCAAACGGTGCTGGGCGTTCCGGTTTTCAACACGCCACAGGAGGCGGTGAAAGCCCTTGGCACAATTGACATCTCCGTTTTGTTCGTGCCCGCGGTCGGCGTGAAGGACGCGGCGCTGTCGGCGATCGACGCGGGCATCAAGCTCACTGTGCTGGTGCCGGATCGCGTGCCCGTGTGGGACGCCATGGAGATCGCGGCGGCCGCCAAGGCGAATGGCGCGCTCTTCCTCGGACCCAACACGCTTGGCGCGCTGAGTCCTGGGCGGGGCGTGGTCGGCATGATCGGCGGCCGCGCCGAAAGCGCGCGGCAATGGTTCAAACCCGGCGTTCCCGCCGGCGTCGGAGTGATCAGTCGCTCCGGCGGCATGGCTTCAAGCACGGGCTACTACCTGGGGCAGGCGGGTGTGAGGCTCTCGACCATCGCGCACATCGGCGGCGACGCGGTGCTGGGAATTCGCATTCCTGACGCGGCGCTGATGTTCGAGGCCGATCCGCTTACCGAAGCCATCGTGGTCTTCGGCGAAATCGGCTCCTCGCAGGAAGAGGAATTGGCCCAGTTGATTCGCGACCGCAAGGTCACCAAGCCGGTGGTCGCCTACATCGGCGGCAAGGCGGCGCGCGAAGGCACGCGATTCAGTCATGCGGGGGCGATCATCGAGAATGGCCGAGGAACGCACGCCGGCAAGGTGAAGGCGCTGCGCGAGGCGGGGGCCACTGTGGTCGACGCCTTCGGCGAGCTGCCCGGCGCCGTGGTGGAAATTCTTCAGCGGATGAAAGGGCGGAGCCTGATGAGCGAAACCGACAAAAACGCGGTGTGGAACACGGCGGTGACGCGGATCGAGCCCAACAAGGTCGCGGTGCGCGGCTACGACATCGCCGACCTCATGGGGCGGGCCTCCTTTGGTGCCGCGGTGCACTTGATTCTGACCGGGGAGCTTCCCAAGCCTGTCATCGCGAAGCTGATGGACGCAGTGCTGGTTGCCTCGATCGATCACGGTGCCACGCCACCGAGCGCGCTGGCAGCGCGGACCGTGGCCTCAACGGGAGCCTCGCTGAGCGCCGCAGTTGCAGCCGGCATCATGTCGATCAACCGGCACCATGGCGGCGCCATCGAGGATTGCGCCCGACAGTTGAAGGTGATCGCCGACCGCGCCAAAAGCGAGTCAATTTCGATGGACGAAGCGGCGACGCGCACGCTGGCCACGATGAAGGAGGCGGGAGACCGGATGCCGGGGTTCGGCCATCGCTACCACACCAAGGATCCGCGCACGGCAAGGCTTTTCGAGCTGGCCCGCGAGGCAGGCGTGGATGGAGCGCACATGCAGGCGGCGCGGGCGGTCGAGAAATCCTTCGCCGACGCCAAGAAGCCGCTGCCGATCAACGTGGATGGGGCCATCGGGGCCATTCTCGCCGATCTTGGCATGGATCCCGCGGCGTTCAACGGCATTTTCATGATCGCGCGGACGCCGGGGCTGGTGGCGCATGTCATCGAAGAGCAGACCCGCGAGAAGCCGATGCGCCGGATCGACCCGGTCAACCACGGCTACGACGGGCCCGCCCCGAGAAACCTTCCCGCGTAAATTAGAATCGACATGACCACCATGACCACAACACAACGGACCACCCACGGCGTCGCCGAGATCGCCCAGCTCTTTCCCAGCTTGATGAAGATCAGCGACAAGGCGCTGCGCGAGAAGGTGGCCGCCGTGTGGAACGAGGCCATCGCCACGGGGTGCGGCGGCAAGGGCTGGACCTTCGACGAGCTCCGCGCCGTCAAGTTCACGCTGCTCGCCGGCGACATCGACATGACCTTCGTCGAGCACCTGAACTCCTGCGCGCTGCAGTGCATCGCCATCGCGGATGTGCTTGAAGGCTCCTTCCGCTGCGGCATTCCGATCCAGCGGGACTTCCTCATCGCCGGCGCGCTGCTGGCCGACTGCGGCAAGCCGCTGGAGTTCGACAAGGACGCCTCGGGCAAGGTGGTGCAGGGAGTTTTCGGACAGCAGGTGCGGCATCCCTTCACCGGGGTCGCGCTGGCGTACAAGCACGGACTGCCCGGCGAGGTGATGCACATCATCGCCACGCACAGCCACGAAGGCGACAAGATGGAGCGCTCGATCGAGTCGATCATTTTCCATCACGCCGATTTCGTGGACTTTGACATCGCCAAGTTCCTGGGCAAGCGCGCGATACAGAAATAAAATGTGGGCCGCTCGCACATTTGAGTAACGGAGTTCATGCAGCCGTCGACCCCAAAGTTGTCCGAATCCCCAGAGTTCAAGAGCTGGGCTGCAAACGCGGCAAAACGCATTGTCCAATGCCTAATTGAGGAGTATTGCGAAGATAGTTTCGACCTCGGATTGCATGAACATCCGCGGTTTGATTTGCATCAAACTCCAAAGCGACCGGCGCGAGCCCGATTCGTTGTTCGACTTTTGGCGGCACACTCAGAGGCCTGGCAAGAATGCACGCGTATGGCCGAGTGGTGCAACAATTACGCGAGTTCAAGCAGGTTTGAGCGCAGGGATTTGCAAGATGCAGTCCGTGATATTGTCGTGCCTCTATCAGAGTTGTCAGAATTACTGCAGCATTGCTCAAAAGGAGTAAATGGCCAAACACCAGTGCGGCCGCCATCTAGTGTGCTGGAGACTTGTGCACGACGCGTTGAAGAAGTCCTGCATGAAGAAGTGCCAATCGTTCTGGCAGCCATGAGCCTCGCCGAAGAAAACTATTTTCCCGTTCGTCAAAGGCAAAATTCAGTTCCTACACTCGTTCTGCCGAGCGAGGACAGGGACATCGTGCTGGTGAGGCATGAGAATATTGCGTTGCTGAGTGAGAATCCAAGGTCAGGGTTGCGAGTCCGTTCGGCTGTGGAGGAAACGGAGACTCATGGAACGCCGTTGCACGAAGTAACGCTAACGGTGCAGGTATGGGGTGCACCAAACTATGCGCAAACGATCGGGACAGATGCCTGCAACATAGTCGAGGGCGCACTATCGGCATATGTTGCCGCCTACTTGCTCGAACCCGAATGCTTTGGCTCGGTGCGCGATACGCTCGCCCCGGTGCATCAGGACTCGAATGCCAAGTCCCCTGCAGGGGGGAAGTCGGCGTCTAGTCCGAGCCTAAGCTCAATGAACTGGAAAATTCACTTCAACAATTCGCGTAACAAAGCCTGGCGGACCAGTACGCCTCGTTTTGACGCCAGCACAGTGAAGGCGACCATCGAAGCCGGCTTACAGGGAATTGGGTCACGCGACGATCCGCCGAGAATTACCAGAGCTCTTCGACTACATGCTCTGGCAACTAGAAGCAAAGATTCTCAAGAGGCGATGCTGGCGTTCAATGTGGCGGCTCTTGAAGCACTGTTCGCCGACAGCGAGAGGAAAATTGGCAAGCAATTGCGCCAACGCATCGGCGCACTAATTGCGACGCATGTCTCTGAAGTGCAGGAGGACTCAAATGCGGAAGCCGTCCCTAGCAATCCGCAAGATGAAAAAACTGTGCGCACTAATTATCGCAAGGTGCGCGACACGGTTTATTGCTTGTACGGGCAAAGATCGTGCTTGGCGCACGGAGGTCACATTGATCAATACAAGTTGAAACAGTCTGCATCGATTGCCAATTTCCTGTCCGGCTATGCCATTCTCGCATGGGGCTATTGGCTGCGGCGGCAACAGCGGCAGTGTGAGGTGAAGCCTGAGGTAATTGCAATGAAGGATTCCGAAGGCCAAATTCTTAAGGCTCTGGACACAAGGGCAAACGCTTTGAAGGGTTCGGACAGCATTAAGAGTTCTGATCTGGACTTTGTTGACACGGCGGGTCCGATTCAACCTCTTCCGTTTGGCTGGCCGGGGGTTCTCTGGGCAAGGGAGTTTCAAGACGGTTTGAATGATATTTTGCGACGTCTCTCCTGAAGACAGACTTCATGATGTTCTTGGGCAAAGGTCTGGGCAGAAAATGCAATCTGTGAGCACAAGCGACAGTAAGGCTCTGTGATAATCAGAGTAATGCGCCAGTGATGTAATGCGGCGAAACATCGTGTGCTAAGGTAGACCGCATGGGTCTCACGCTCGTCGAGAAGATCGCCGCACGCCATGCCGACGGGCTCGCCGCGGGAGCTCTTGTTCGAGCGGGCGATTTCATTTCCATCCGGCCGCGCCACGTCATGACCCATGACAACACCGGCGCGGTGATTCCAAAGTTCAAGCAGATCGGCGCCACCACGATCGCGGATTCCGCACAGCCGGTGTTCACCATCGATCACGACATCCAGAACGTCACGCCGGAAAATCTGGGCAAGTACGCCAAGATCCAGGCCTTTGCCCGCGAGCACGGCATCGATTTCTACCCGCCGGGCACGGGCATTTCGCACCAAGTGATGGTGGAGCAGGGCTATGTTGCACCAGGCGCGCTGGTGGTGGGCAGCGATTCGCACTCCAATCTTTACGGCGCGGTGGCGGCGCTGGGAACGCCCGTGGTGCGCACCGACGCCGCGAGCATCTGGGCCACCGGAGTCACCTGGTGGCAGGTTCCCGCGGTGGCCAAGGTGGTGCTCAAGGGAAAACTCTCGGCGGGGGTGACCGGCAAGGACGTCATCATCGCTCTGTGCGGCCTCTTCAACAAAGACGAGGTGCTCAACCACGCCGTGGAATTTTTGGGAGATGGCGTGGCGCGGCTCTCGATGGATGCGCGCATGACCATCGCCAACATGACCACCGAGTGGGGCGCGCTGGCGGGGCTCTTTCCCTTTGATCAGGTGACCGTGAACTATCTGCGTTCGCGCGTGGGTGAGTTCACCAACCTTCGTCGCCCGGGAACGCGCGGCCCGAAGAGTCGATCGGGCTACAGCAATGCCGACATCGATGCGTGGTGGAAGGATCGGGCCAATCTCAGCGCCGACGCCGACGCGCACTACGCCATCGAGCTGGAGCTCGACCTGGCCACGGTGGTGCCGCATGTCTCCGGACCCAACGAAGTGAAGACCATGGTGTCGCTGCCGGAAATGCAGCGGAAGCACGTGCCGATTCAGAAGGCCTATCTGTTGTCGTGCGTCAATGCGCGGGTGGAAGACTTGCACGACGCCGCGACCGTGGTGCGCGCCAAGGGCGGGCGCGTGGCCGCAGGGGTCGAATTTTATCTGGCCGCTGCCAGCGCTGAAGTGCAGGGCAAGAGCGAAGCCGCGGGCGATTGGAAAGCACTTTTGGACGCAGGCGCCATTGCCTTGCCGCCAGGCTGCGGAACCTGCATCGGACTGGGCCGCGGACTTGTTGGCAAGGGGGAGACGGCGATCAGCGCCACCAACCGAAACTTCAAGGGGCGCATGGGCGACCCCGACGCGCAGGTCTACCTGGGTTCGCCCGCCGTGGTGGCGGCGAGCGCCATGGCGGGATTCATCTGCGCTCCCCAGAATTTCGCGGACCGCGCCGCAGGAACCTCGGTGCGCCGCGCCGCGGGCCGGCCGCCCGAAGCGCGGACGGTGGAGATCATCGCCGGCTTTCCGCCGAGTGTGCGCGGCCGCGTCCTCTTCGTCGACAAGGACAACTTGAACACCGACGGCATCTACGCCGGCAAGCACACCTACCGCGACGACCTCACCCACGAGCAGATGGCCGCGGTGACCTTCGAGAATTTTGACCCGAACTTCAACACGCTCTATCGCGCTGGCGACATCGTGGTGGGAGGGCTGAACTTCGGGACCGGATCGAGCCGCGAGCAGGCGGCCACCGCCCTCAAGTTCAAGGGCATTCCCTGCGTCATCGCCAGCAGTTTCTCCGAAACCTACAAGCGCAACGCCTTCAACAACGGCTTCGTGGTTTTCGAGTGCCCTGAGCTGGTGGCGCATCTTCGCGCCACGCTGACCAACCGCGCGCCCACCACGGCGGCGGCCGAGATGACCATCGACTACGGCAAGTCCAAGCTGACTCTGGACGGGAAAACCTTCGCCTTTCCGCCGCTGAGCCCGGCGGCGCAGGAATTGATCGTCGCGGGGGGCGCCGAGAATCTGGTGGCAGCTCGGCTGAAGGCGAAGCCGCAAAAGACCGCGTAAATCCGTGGGGCCATGCGCTCCGCATCGATGCATCGTCGGGCCTGTATTCTTCCCGCTCTTCAAGTCCGAATCCCTATCCAAGGAAGAAAGCTCAATGTCCAAATACAAGATTGCGTGGATGCCCGGCGACGGAGTTGGCAACGATGTCATGGAGGGGGCCCGGCTGGTGCTGGACCGGATGAAGTTTGACGCCGAGTACATCCACTGCGACATCGGCTGGGAATTCTGGTGCAAGGAGGGCAACGCGCTGCCTGACCGGACCGTGAAGGCGCTCGCCGACACCACCTGCGGTCTCTTTGGCGCCATCACCAGCAAGCCGCAGGACGAGGCCAAGGAGGAGTTGATCCCCGAGCTCAAGGGCAAGGGGTTGGTTTATTTCTCGCCGATTGTCAAGCTGCGCCAGATGTTCAACCTGCACACCAACATGCGGCCTTGCAAGAGCTACCCCGGCAATCCGCTGAACTACCGCGGCACCAAGATCGCCAACCCGGGTGGCGGCGATGTCGCGATCGACCAGGTGGTCTTCCGCGAGAACACCGAGGGCATGTATGGCGGCGTGGAGTTCTTCCCGCTGCCCGAGCCGGTCTACACCGCGCTCTGCGCCAACCCCAAGATGAAGCCTTGGAAGGACAAGGGGCTGGAGAATGTCGCCCTCTCCACCCGCATCGTGAGCAAGCAGGGCTGCACCAGCATCTGCAAGCAGGCCTTCGAGTTTGCCAAGAAGACGGGCCGCAAGCGCGTCACGCTGATCGAGAAGCCCAACGTGCTGCGCGAGACCGGCGGACTGATGACCCGCTGCTTCCGCGAAGTGGCCAAGGGCTACGCGGGCATCTGGGCCGACGAGGCGAACATCGACGCCATCTGCATGTGGATGTTCAAGAATCCGCAGGACTACTCGGTGCTGGTGGCGGAGAACATGTTCGGCGACATCGTGAGCGATCTCTGCGCCGGCCTGATCGGCGGCCTGGGCTTCGCGCCCAGCGCCAACTTGGGCGACAAGTATGCGGTGTTCGAGCCGACGCACGGGTCGGCTCCGAAATACGCGGGCCAATACAAGGTGAATCCCATCGCCATGCTCCTGACCACCAAGATGATGCTGGACTGGCTCAAGGAGACCGAGAAGGCGACGCGCCTGGAGGCGGCCATCGCGAAGGTGATCGCCGAGGGGCGCGTGCGCACCTACGACATGGGCGGCAAGGATTCCACGCTCGACATGGCCAAGGCGGTCGCCGAGAAGGCGACGGCCTGAGCCCCGTCCTCGATCGCGCCGAACTGAATCCACTTCACCTCTCGCCACACCACGGAGTCCACATGGCACACGCAACCACCGAGTCCAAGCGTCTTCTCTCGCACACCATCGCCGAGTGGGCCTGCTCGCTCAAGTACGAACACCTCTCCCCGGAGGCGATTCAGGCGGCGAAGCTGTTCTGGTTCGACTCCATCGGCTGCGCGCTGGGCGGCAGCCGCCAGGACGACGCGAAGATCCTGCTCAAGCACTACCGCACCATGGGTGGCGGCAAGGGCGGCGCCACAGCGTTCGTCAGCGGCTTCAAGACCAATCCCGTCGACGCGGCATTTTTGAACGGGCACATGATCCGCGCCATGGATTACAACGACATCTACTGGAAGGCCGACCCCTGCCATCCAAGCGACCTCATCGCGGCGCCGCTGGCACTGTGCGAGAGCGAGGGACTGGGCGGCCGGGAGCTGATCCTTGCCACCATCATCGCCTATGAGATCGAGATGCGATTGTGCGAAGTGGGCCGCCCCGGCGTGCGCGAGTACGGCTGGCACCACGCCACGCTGAGCGCGTTCGCGGCGCCGATCGCGGCGGGCCGGGTGCTGAATCTCACTCCGGCGCAGATGGTGTCCGCCATGGGCATCAGCGCGTCGCGAACGTTCTGCCCTGGCGCCGTGACGGCGGGCAAGTTGACCAACATGAAAAACACGGTGGATCCCTGGGCGGGACGCATGGGCGCCGAAAGTGCGCTGCTGGCCCGCGGCGGATTCTCCGGCCCCGAGCACATTATCGATGGCAAGGAGGGCCTCTTCGCGGTGTTCAACCACGTTCAATACAAGGGGAATCCCGCCACCTTCGACGGCGCGGCCTTGGTCGCGGACCTTCCGACTTCAACCAAGTGTCACTACCGCATCCTGGACTGCGGCATGAAGAGCTTTCCCATCGAGGCACTGAGCCACGCGCCGCTCACCGCCATGATGAAGACGATCAAGGAGCACGGTCTCCGCGCCGCCGACGTGAAGGAGATCAAGGTGGAGGTGATCGCCCGTGCCGCCGACATCCTGGGCGATCCGCACAAGTACCGGCCCGATTCGAAGGAGACCGCCGACCACTCGTTGCCCTACTGCATGGCGGTGGGCCTGGTGGATGGCATGGTGACCCCGCTGCAATTCCGCGAGGAGCGCGTCATGGACAAGGCGCTGCAGCCGATCATGGACAAGGTGAAGGTGGTGGCCAACCAGGAGTTCGAGGCGCTCTTTCCCAAGTTCCAGCCCAGCCGCGTGACCATCACCACCAACGGCGGCGCGTCGCACTCCACGCGAGTTGACGTGCCCAAGGGCGACCCGCGCGACCCGATGACCGAGGAGGAGATCGGCGTGAAGTTCACCGCGCTGGGCGGCGAGGTCATCGGCGAGGATCAATGCAAGAAACTGCGGAAGTGCATCATGGGCCTAGACTCCGCCAAGTCGCTCGGCGCCTTGTTCGAGCTGACCACGGCGCGCGAAGCGCAGCACGCGTAGTGCCACGGGACCCCCGCACTCGCCCTCACCCCGAGGCGAGGCGATTCAATCCGAGGAAAGCTCCGCTTCAGTTTTTGGCGGGAGCGCGATGGCCGCTCTTCGACTTGGCGTGCTTGCCGTGCTTGGCCTTGCCCTTGTGCTTGCCCTTGTGCTTGGCCTTGGCGTGCTTGCCCTTGGCATGATGACCCTTGGCATGATGGCCTGCCGACTTGGCGGCATGGTGCGTCGGCGAGGGATTCACGACTGAAATGTCTCCGGTGTCCGCGGTGGCTGAGGCGCCCAGGGCGAGCACGGCGATCAGGGGGAGAACGAGATAACGGTTGATTCGCATGGTCCAATTCCTTGATAAGGCTCCCGCTGCAAGGCTTTGATCCTGCGCACGAGAGTGAAAACATATCGGATTGATGAATGCGCCGGGATCACTTTCTATTGCATCCATCATCGCAAATCATGCGATGACGGGGAGGATGTAGGCTCTGGTCGCGTCGAGTGCGGCAAGCCGAGTTCGGTCCATCCAGCGGAGTGTCCATGTCCAGAGGAATCCTTTCGATCTATTGGGGCGATGAGTCGAAGCTGCCCGTCGAGCGATTGAAGACTTCGGTTCGCAAATTCCACCCTGAGCTTCCCCACGAAATTATCAAGATCGACGCCCCGGCCGGGGACGACTCCAGCCTGGTTCGCAAGGCCGCCATGTTCGACCTGTCGCCCTTCGACGAGACTTTGTATCTGGACATCGACACGGTGGTCCAGGGCAACCTGAATTTCGGCTTTGAAAAAGCCGCGATCTTCGGCATGGCCATCGCGCTGAACGAGTGCCCCTGGGCGCGGCGCTACCACCGAATCTTCGAGGGTGACCAGATTGAATACAACACCGGCGTGATCTTCTTCACGAAGAAGGCCGCCCCGGTCTTTTCCAAGTGGCGTGAGCTGGCGCCGGTGACTGACTCCTCGCTCATGGTGGTGCGCGACGGGAAGCCGCACATGATGAAGGCCAACGACCAGGGATCGTTCGCGCTGGCCATCGAGCAGACCGGGTTCAATCCCTTCGTGCTGCCGATGAACTGGAACTTCCGGCCGATGTGGCACAAGAGCTTTTTCGGTCCGATCAAGATCTGGCACGACGCCTCGCCGGTGCCGCCGATCATCGAGCGGATCAACAGCGACAACTCGATGAAGGGCGCGGTCATCCAGTACTTCCAGGCCGGCACGCCTCCGCGAGCGTGACATGCGGCGCGCGCCGCTGCTAAAATCCATGCTGATGCGTGACTTCGCCCTGATCTACCTCAACGGAGTGCGACGGGAGATCCGCGGGCGGGAGGCGCTGATGATGCTCGCCGAATGGCTCCGCAAGGAGGCGGGCATGACGGGAACCAAGATCGTCTGCGCGGAAGGAGACTGCGGCTCCTGCACGGTGCTGCGCGCGTTTCCGGCGCCCGGCGCGAAGGAGGGCGCGGTCGCGCCGCAACTCGAGTTCGAGGCGATGAACTCCTGCATCGCCACCGTGGCCCAGATGGACGGCTCGCACATCGTCACGGTGGAGGGCATGGCCTGCGGCGGCGAGCTCTCGCCGGCGCAGTCGGCGATGCAGAAGTGCCACGCCTCGCAGTGCGGCTACTGCACGCCGGGATTCGTGATGGCCATGAGCGGCATGCTGGAGAAGCACGACCGCGCGGACGCCCGGACGGCCGCCAACTACCTGACCGGAAATCTCTGCCGCTGCACGGGGTACTCGACCATCGTCGAGGCGGCCGTGACGGTGCGGGCCACCGAGAGGCATTCGGTGGCGCGGCGATACTCCGATCCCGCCGCGATCCGGGACGCGCTGGAAACCACGAAGCGGCCGATGCGGATCGAGCATGGCGGCGTGAAACTCTTCGCGCCGGTGAAATTGCGCGATGCCGCGGCCTTCGCGGGACTCGAGCCGGAGTGCAAAGTGCTCGGCGCCGCCACCGATCTTGGCGTTCCGATCAACAAGGGCAAGCCGATGCCCCGGACGCTGCTGAGCCTGCATCTGGTGCCGGAGCTCTACGAGGCGAAGACCGCGCGCCGCGGGATCACGGTGGGGGCGCGGGTGACGCTGGCGCAATTGCGGCGTCTGAGCGAGAAGTCGGCACCGGAGTTCGCGCGCTTCCTGAACCTCTTTGCGTCGCCGCAGATCAAGAACGTGGCCACGCTGGCGGGCAACATCGCCAACGCTTCACCCATCGGCGACACGCTTCCCTTTCTGCTGATCGCGGGCGGGACCATTCATGTCGTGGGCCGGCCCGGCGGCAAGGGGCCGCTGAAGAAGCGATCGATTGCCATGACCGAGCTCTACCTCGGCTACAAGAAATTGTCGCTGCAACCCGGCGAGATCATCACGCATGTCACTTTCGACTGCGGCTCGGACCACGAGGTGTTGCGCCTCTACAAGGTCTCGCAGCGCAAGGACCTGGACATCAGCGCCATCAGCGGAGCCTTTGCCCTGGTGCTCGGTGGTCGGCGCGGGAAGCAGACCGCGCCGATGGTCGCGTCGGCGCGCATCGCCTACGGCGGCGTCGCCGCGACTCCCATTCGCGTGCCGCAGGCCGAGGAAGCGCTGGTGGGCGAGCTCACCGAGCAGAAGGTGGAGGAGGTGGCGCGATTGATCGCCGGCTCCATCAAGCCGCTCTCCGATGTGCGCGGCAGCGCCGCCTATCGGCGCGTGACGGCCGCCAACTTGTTCCGCCGCTACGGGCATGAGGTGCTGCATGGATAGGCCCGCCCACCCAGCCGCGGCGATCCTCCCGGATCCCGGATCGGCGCCGCACGACTCCTCGTCGACGCATGTCACCGGCCAGTCGGAGTATGTCGACGACCGTCCGATGGTCAAGGGCGAGCTGCACTGCGGATTGGTCTACAGCCCCTTCGCGCATGCGAGAGTGAAGAAGCTGAACTGCGCGCGGGCGCTGAAGGTGCCGGGAGTGATCTGCGCCGTCACCGCCGCCGATGTCGTGCACAACGTCTGGGGCATGATCTTCCAGGATCAACCCATCATCGCCGCCGGCGAGACGAACTTTGCCGGCGAAGTGGTGGCGGTGCTGGGCGCCGAAAGCAGGGAGGCGCTGGCGCAGGGAATGGCCGCGGTCGAGGTCGAGTGGGAGAAGTTGCCTGCCATCCGCTCGATCGACCAAGCGGTGGCGAAGGAGAACTTCATCGGAAGCGAGCGCTCCGTCTGCCAGGGGGACGCGCGGTCTGCGCTGGCGAAGTCGCCGCACCGGCTCGCGGGCACACTGGTGATCGAGGGCGCCGACCACTTCTACCTGGAGAGCCAGGCCGCGGTCGTCTATCCGCGCGAGGAGGGGCAGCTTGAGGTCCACTCCTCGACGCAGCATCCGACCGAGACGCAGCGCGTGGTCGCGGATGCGTGCGGCCTGCGCCTCAGCGACGTGGTGTGCGTGGCGCGGCGATTGGGCGGCGGCTTCGGCGGCAAGGAGTCGCAAGCCTCGCCGATCGCGGCTTACGCGGCGCTGATCGCAAAGAAGAGCGGCCGCCCGGCCCGACTTGCCCTCTCCAAAGACGATGACATGATCATCACGGGAAAGCGGAATCCCTTTAAGATTCGCTACGAATGCGGCTTCGACGGGCAGGGGAAAATTCTGGCCCTCGACGCCACGCTTCACTCCGATGGCGGCGCCTACGCGGATCTCTCGACGGCGATCATGGAACGGGCGTTGCTGCACTGCGACAATGCCTATTCGATTGCCGACATGCACGTGCGGGGCAGGGTCTGCCGCACCCACTTCCATCCGCACACGGCCTTTCGCGGCTTCGGCGGGCCCAAGGGAGTGGCTCTGATCGAGTCGATCATCGAGGACATTGCCCGCGTGACCGGCCGCGACGCGCTGGATGTTCGCAAGCTGAACTGCTACGGGCCGGGTCAGGACATGACGCACTATGGGCAGCGCGTGGAGAACAACCAGTTGCCGGCGCTTTTCGAGAAGCTCGAAGCGGAGTGCGACTACCGGAAGCGCCGTCGCGAAGTGGCCGCGTGGAACGCCGACCGCACGGTCAATCCGCACGGGCATCCGCGCGGGCTTTCCCTGACGGCGGTGAAGTTCGGCATCGCCTTCACCACGCGCTTCCTTAACCAAGGCAACGCGCTGGTCAACCTGCACGTGGACGGCACGGTGCAAGTCTCGACCGGCGCCGTGGAGATGGGCCAGGGGGTGAACTCGCGCATCGCCGCGATCGTGGCCGAGCAGTTCGGATTGCCGCTGGCCTCGGTGCGCGTCATGCCGACCTCGACCGAGAAGAACGCCAACACCTCGCCCACCGCAGCCAGCGCCGGCACCGACATCAACGGCGCCGCGGCGATGATGGCCTGCGAATCCATCAAGCGGCGCCTTTCGGCGCTGGCCATCGCGCTGCGGGGCATTCCGCGCGAATCGTGGGCGGACAAGACCGCGGGCCTGGGCACTCAGCCGGAAGTGTCCGTCGGCGCGGGGAGAGATTCCGACGGCGAAGATGGACAGCGCGTGGAGTTCACGAACGGACAGGTCGTCGTCGGCGTGAAGGACAACGCCCCGTTCAAGATCGGATTCGCCGAGCTGGTGCGCGAGGCCTACCTCAACCGCATTTCCGTGAGCGACTACGGCCATTACCGAATGCCGCACCTGGGCTTCGACAAGGTCAAGGGCAAGGGCCGCGCGTTTCTCTACTTCACGCAGGGAGTCGCCGCGAGCGAGGTGGAGCTCGATCGCTACACCGGCGAGATCAAGGTGCGACGCGTGGACATCCTGATGGACATGGGTCGCCCTGTGAATCACGCCCTCGACCTGGGACAGGTGGTGGGAGGTTTCTCGCAAGGCATGGGCTGGCTCACCACCGAGCACCTGGTCTACAGCGACGACGGACTGCTGCTCTCGCATTCGCCCAGCACCTACAAGATTCCCAGCGTGCAGGACACGCCGCGCATCCTCAACGCCAACCTGATCTTCAACGAAGGCAACACCGACAATGTGCGGGCGACCAAGGCCTCGGGCGAGCCGCCGCTGCTGCTGGCGATCTCGGTGTGGACTGCGGTGCGCGACGCCATCATGTCCCGCCGTGCGGCCGTGGTTCCCCTGGCGATTCCGGCCACGGCGGAGCGCGTGCTGCGAGGTCTCTCGCCGGAATCCTTCGCAGCCTGGGAAGCGGCCAAGTGAATACAGCTTTCCGCCGCACTCTATAGATTGTGCGCGATGAGCCGCGTCATGCGCGAATATCTCGAGCACGCAGGCAAACTCGCCGAGAGCGGGACGATCTTTGCCACGGTCACGCTGGTCTGCCCGGAAGGGCACGTGCCGCAGGACATCGGTGCCAAGGCCATCGTGACGGCGGCCGGGCTAGCGTGGGGAACCGTCGGCGGCGGTCGGCTGGAGGCCCGCGCCATCGAGCACGCCAAGGAGATGATCGCGCGGGCGGAAAGCGCGGCGCCGGGCGGCTCGCCGGTCGCGCCGGAGATGGTGCGCTACGAATTGCAGCGCGATTTGAACATGGTCTGCGGCGGTGCGGCCGCGCTCTTCTACGAGGTCTCCGCGGGTCCGGGCTGGAACATCGCCGTCTTCGGCGCCGGGCACGTGGCCCAGGCCGTCGTGGCGCTGCTGGCGACCTTTCATTGCAACTTGACCTGCATCGACCACCGGGTCGAGTGGCTCGACAAGATTGCGCCGCGGCCCAACCTGCGCAAGGTGGTGGCCGTCGAACTTGCCGACGAGGTGAGGAAGCTTCCATCCGGCGCGTTTTGTCTGTGCATGACGCAGGGGCATGCCACTGACCTGCCCATCGTCCGCCAGATCCTCAAGCGCAATGAAGCGGCGTTCATTGGCGTGATCGGCAGCGAGACCAAGGCGCGCACGCTGCGGAGCACGCTGGAGAAGGAGGGATTCGGCGCGGAGCTGATCGCCCGGATTCACTGTCCGGTGGGCCTGCCCTTTGGAACGAATTCCCCGGCTGAGATCGCCGTCAGCGTGGCGGCCCAGCTTCTTGAGAAGCGCGACGCGTTGACGCGGGCATGAATCCTCGCCGCTGAAAGTCGCGGGCGTCCCTGCTAATCTTCGCCCCCATGATCCCCCACGTTCCAAAATCAGCCAAGGGCGGCCGCCACCTACTTCGCAAATTGATCCTCGCCGGCATCGCGCTGGTCGCGGTGATCGTGGTCACGGCGGTGCTCTTCCTGGACGCCGCAGCGGCGCGGATCGTGGGCATCGCGGGCACCAAGGTCCTGGGCGTGGACACCGCGGTGTCGTCGGTGCACATCGCGCTGCTGGGAGGCACCTCCTCGGTCAGCGAGCTCACCGTGGCGCAACCCGCGGGCTTCAGCAGCGACAAGATGCTTGATGTGAAATACGCGGGCGTCACGCTCAGGCTTTCCGAACTGCTCAATCAGGACATCGCGATCGACGAGGTCAAGATCGACGGCATCGATGTGCTGCTGGCAGAGAAGGATGGCAAGGTGAACCTGCAGGTGGTCTCGGACAACCTCGCATCGAAGACGGCGCCGGCCAAGACTCCTGAGTCCGCGCCGCCCAAGGACACATCGCCGGAGAAGACCGTCACCATCAAGCTGGTCACGGTGACGGCCATCAAGGTTCGGGTGCAGGGCATGATGACGGCAGGCCAGATGGTCGCGGTCGACATTCCCGACATCCAGATCAAGAATCTTGGAAACAAGATGCCCATGAGCGAAGTGGCCAAGATGCTTTCAAGCGAACTCATCGGACGGCTGACGACGGCAATCGTGGAGGCGAAGATTTCGGGCCTTTCCGACGCCATGGTCGGCGGGCTGAATGACGCGGCAAGCCAGCTCGACAAGCTCATCCTCAAGGACGCGGGCAGCGCGATCGAGGGCGGCGCCAAGGGCATCGGCGACGGTCTCAAGGACATTTTCGGCAACCCCAAGAAGTGACGCTGACCATCCAAGCAGCGACGGAGCGCGATCTGGATGGGGTCATGCCTTTGGTGCGCGATTTCTACAAGCACTTCAATCTTTCTTATTCGGAGCCCGGGAAGCGCGGGGTGCTTCTTGAATTTCTGAAGTCGCCCGAGGCGGGGCGGTTGCTGGTGGTGCGGCAGGGCGATGTGTGCGTCGGCTACGCGCTGCTGGCATGGTCCTTCGGACTGGAGTTCGACGGGCCGGTGGCCTTCGTCGACGAGCTCTTCATCCGTCCGGAGTCGCGCGGCGGCGGTGTTGGGTCGGAGGTGCTCGCGCACATTGAATCACTTTGCGCGAAGCTCGGAATGCGCGCTCTGCGCCTGGAGGCGGACATCTCCAACACCCGCGCCGCGGAGCTTTATGCCCGGAGCGGCTACATCGGCCACCAGCGCCATCTCATGACGAAACGGCTGTGAGTCGCTCATGGCATCGGTGGATGGCGAAGGTGACACCCTTCACGAAGGAATCGGCGTGCGAACGCTATTTGATCTTGCTGGCGAGCGGATCGTTGGGAATCTTGTAGATGTGGTCGGCGTTCACGCTGAACACGCCGCCTTCGGTCGGCTGCAATGTCCCTTCGACGGCGATCAACATGAGCGGCTTGAGCGAGCCCTCGGAATCCAGGGCGATGGCGAGCGGCTTTCCGCTGCGATCGACGATCGCGACGGAGGCCAGTGCTTTCGCAAGCGAAGAGCGTTCCTCGCAGCAGTAGTCCGCGGGCGTCGGGCAGTGGGCGTCGTCGCCCATTTCAGCGCAAGTTTTCAGCGATGCATCAACGAGGGTGAACACGGCGCGGTTGCTGACGAAGGGCGACACCGACCCGCCAATGCGGCCGATGATGGCGACTCGTTGGCCGGCCTTTGCCTGCTTTCGGGCCTCCAGAACGCCGACGGCTCCCGCAGGTTGTTGCATGACGAACAAATTCTTTGGCAGCGACGAGGCTGCCGTCGCGGAGGGTGTCGGCGGCGGCGTGGCGGGGTCGCACGCCATCGGCAAGGCACAAGCAAGTGCGGTGATGCTGGATCCGATGATGGTGTTGCGAAGCGATCTCATGGATGAATCTCCGAAAGGGGTGAATCAGGCCAAGTCCGACTTCAACGCGGACGGAATGTCCGCGCGAAGACAACGAAGAGCGGGGGGCAGGCTGCCGATCAATCCGAGAAACAGTCCTGCGGCGAGCCCGCTGGCGACGCACGCGGCATCGACCGAGAGCGAGAATATGCCCATGGAGAATCGCACGCCCAAGCCGTCGAGCAACAGCGCGGCGATGAGCAGGGCGGGCAGGGCTCCGGCGGCGACGGTGATGATCGATTCCTGAATGAGATTCAGGACGACGGCGCCTCTCGAATACCCCAGCACCTGCAGCATGGCGATTTCCCGCGAGCGCGAGGCGAAGGAGGCGTCCAGTGCATTGAGCCCGCCGAGCATGGCTCCCAGGGCAACGATGAGCGCGCTGACGCCGATCAGGATCTGCACCGGGCGGAAGAAGCGGGCGAGACCCGCGTAATAGGCGGGCTCGTCGATCGCGGCGAGCTCCAGATCGGGCCTCCTCGACGCGAAGACTTCCATGTCGCCGATGTCGGCGCCCTCCAGCGAGACCACCGCCACCGAAAGAGTTTGCCGCTTGGTCAGCACCAGAAGATCGCCGAGCGGCACCCACGCCTCGCCGTCGATGGCCACGCCGGGAGCATCGATGATTCCCGTGACCGCGAAATTGGTCTCGTCGATCAGGATCGAGGGCGGAGTCGCGGCATCGGACAGGTCCGCGTCCGCCATGCCAAGTCGGACCGCCAGCGAGCGACCCGCCAGCGCTTCGCCGCGTCCGGCTTCGGGAAGACGGCCAACGGAAAGCCGGGCCTGCGGGTGCACCATGAACGCGCCGGGCTCGACTCCGCGCACCATCACCAGATCGCGCGCGTTGCCGCCGGGAGCGGACGCCTCGGCGCGGCGAAGCGGCAGCGGCACATGGAGTTCCGGCGAGACGAACGCGGCGCCGCCAGCGGATTTGATGCCGCGAATGCTCGCCGCGAGTACGCCCGGAGTCGACGCCGAGATTTCGCTGCGCTCCACGCTTTCCTCGCTGCCCGCGCCGAGCAGCATGACATTGCCCGGCGTTCCGCTGGCCCGGATGCCCCGGTCGAGTGCCCGCACGCTCGCCGCCGCGCTCACCACCAGGAAGATCACGATGGCGCTGCCGCCCGCGGTCAGCACCAGGCGCAGCGGACTTCGTCCGATGTTGCGGGCCGCGTAATGAATCGGCAGCACTCTCATGAGCGGAACCCCGCGACAATGGTTTGCCGGGACGCCAGGATCGCGGGCACGACGCCAGCGGCCATGCTGAGTCCGATGGCGATGGCGACGCCAGTGATTGCGATGCCGGCCGATGGCGGAATCGCGATCGACACGCCCTCCATGGTCATCGCCGTCCGCGCCAGTGACACGGTTGCATAGGAGCTGACCGCTCCAACCAGGCCGCCGACTCCTCCCAGCAGGCAGGCCTCCAGCAGCACCAGCGCCGCAAGATGGACGCCGCGGAAACCAAGCGTTTGAAGCACGCTGATCTCCTTTTCGCGACTGCGCATGGAGAGGACGATGGCGTTGGCCACCAGGGCGAAGACCGCGAGCAGCGCCGCGAGTCCCAGGGCCTCGGCGAAGCGCACCAGCACAATGACATCGGTTGCGGCCCGCGCCACATGCGCGGTCTCCGCGCGGGTGGTGGTGGGCGACTGGTCCCTTGCGAATTGCCGGTCGATCGCCTGGGCCACCTCGTCCAGCCGCGCCGGGTCGGTGACGCGCACATCGAATTGGGTGACCACGCCCCCGGTGCCGCCGCGCTTGGCCTGCTCCTGCAGGAAGGGCAGGTGCACGAAGGCGCTGCTTTGATCCTGCGGCTCGTCGCTCTCGATGATTCCGGCGACGAAAGCGTCGATGCCGGCGGCGGTGAATCGGTCGCCCGGCTTCAGGCGGCGGCGATGGGCCAGCTCGCGCCCGATGAGCGCGCTGTCGCCGCGGCCAAGCCAGCTCTTCATGGACTCCGGACTCGCGCTGGAGGCGTGGGTGGCAGCGAAGTCCTCCGGCGGCACTCCGCGAAAGGTGACCACATCCAGCGACGCGCGGCAGTTGGACACCACAATCTTCACCGGCGTCACGCTCGCGACGCCGGGGATCTTGCCGATGGCTTGTTCATAGGACTGGGGCAGCTGGCTGGTGAAGGGGCAGAATCGATTCTGGCGATAGACGACTAGGGCGGTTTCGCCGGAGGATTGCTGCGTGGCGCGCTCGACGCCGCTCCGCATGGCTTCGACGGTGCAGAAGAGGAAGACGGCCACCGCGACGCCGGCCAGCACCAGCGCGCTGCGCGTGGCGCGGCGGACCAGTCCGCGCCAGGCCAGCGCCGCCATGCCGATGATGGATCTCAGCGTGTTCATGCGCGCACCGCCGCATCCTCCACAAGCTTTCCCTTGTCCAGATGCACCAAGCGCTGGGCGTGAGACGCGGTCGCCGGGTCGTGCGTGACCATCACAATAGTCTGCCCGCGCTGGCGATGCAGGCTCGACAGCAGCGTCATGATGCTTGCCGCCGCGACGCGATCGAGATCGCCGGTCGGCTCGTCCGCCAGCAGCAGCGCCGGCCGCGTCACGATGGCCCGGGCGATGGCGACGCGCTGCTCCTGCCCGCCGGAAAGCTGACGCGGATAGTGCGCATGCCGATCGGCGATGCCCACCGCTTCGAGCGCCTCCTCGACGCGGCGATGCCGCTCCGACCGCGAAAGGTCGTGCAGATAGAGCGGCAATTCCACATTTTCATAGGCGGTGAGCACCGGCACCAGGTGGTAGAGCTGAAAGACATAGCCCACCTTTTCGGCGCGCCACTTGGCAAGTTCGGCGCGGGAAAGCTGCACAAGATCCTGGCCATCCACCACCAGCGAACCCGCCGTGGGGCGGTCGATTCCGGCGAACAGATTCAGAAGAGTGGTCTTGCCCGAGCCCGAGGGGCCCATGAGCGCCACGAACGCGCCACGCGCGAGCGACAGATCGATGGACTCCAGCACGCGGACGGCCTCGCCGCCGCGCGCGTAATGCTTCTCAAGTTTTCGACAGGTGATGATGGGGTCAGTGGTTGGCATGCGGATCCCTTTCTGTGGTTGCGGCATCCGTGGATGTGGGAGACGCCGCGACACGAACGGATTGACCAACGCTTGTGGCAGGCGAGTCTGGGAGCACGACGAAATCCCCGGGTCGAAGCCCGCTGAACACCGTCGTCCAATCGCCCGCCGCCTTCATGTTCGCGGGTGCGGCGGCGCAGACCACTTCGCGCGATTCAATCCGGCCAACACCGTCGCGCACATCCACCACCACTCGGAGCGATCCGCTTCGAGTTCCATTCGCGGCCGCGATGGTCTGTGCCAGCACGCTTTCCGGAATCGCGATCTCGGTCCGGCTCGACGCGCCGACGTCGCCCTCGGCGGCCTTGCCCTGCGGTTGCAGTGAGTCCAGTTGAATTCGGACTCGCGCCAGCATGTCCGGCACAAGCCCGTCGGGCGGATTCTCCAGCAGCACCTTGGCTTGCAGGGTGTTCTTGGCGATGTCCGCCTGTTGCACCAGCCGCAAGACGCGACCGCGCACCGTCTGTCCGGGCAGGGAATCAAATTGAACCTGGGCAATCTGGCCAACCCGAAGTCGCCCGGCATCGGACAACGGCACGTCCGTTTTGACCTGCAGGCTCTGCGGGTCAAACAATTGGACGATCGCCGCGTCCTGCCCGAATTTTCCAACCATCATTCCGGGCGACGCAAGGCGCGCCATCACGACTCCCGCGGCCGGTGATCGGACTTCAGTTCGGCTCAGATTCAGCGCCGATTCATCGCGCGCGGCGGACACTTGCTCAAGAGAAGCCTTTGCGCCCGTCGCCTTGATGCCAAGGCGAGCCACTTCGCCTTCGCTGACGCTGCCGCCGGCGACCAGCTGACGCTTGCGACGCAGTTCGTCCTCGATCAGGGCTAGTTCGGAGGCCTTCACCTGCACCTCGGCCTTGGCGCGGCGAAGCGAGAGCCTGGCGTCGTCGTCGATCAACCGCGCGACCACCTGGTCCCTTTCAATTCGGTCCCCCTCGAGCACAAGCACTTCGCGGACCACTCCGGGAGTGAGCGCCGCCGCTGCGATGGGAAAGGGCGAGGGCTCGACCCAGCCCGGAGCCTGCACGACCATGCCTTGGGCCGCGGATGATGGCTCCACGCCCGGACGCATGATTGAAGTCGGGTTCGACTGCGTCGCCGTGCGGATCACGACGGGCGTCGCGCGGACCACCGTGAGCGGAGCCCACGCGCGCCAGCTTGACCATGCAAGGATGGCCGAGGCGCTGGCGACAATCGCCGCGGGCAGCAGAACGCGGGTGCCGATGCGCCGACCCGGCAGAGGAATAGGCGAAGTCATGGCATCACCTCCGCCGGCAGAAATCCCGCGGCTTTCGCCAGGACCAGTCGGGCAGCACGGCGCTCGCGCTCCAGATCGGTCATCTCAAGCTTGGCGTGGTTGAGCGAATGCTCCGCGTCGATCAATTCGCGCTGGGAGCTTTCGCCGGCCGCCAGCGCCGCTTGCGCTCTCTTGAAGGTTTCGGTCGACGGTGCGAGCAAGGACTCCGCGCTGGCATTGCGCCGATCCTCGGTCGCGAAGGCCCGCGTCAGGGCGGATCGCAGCTCGATGATGGCCGCCTGTCGCACGCGCTCCGCCTCGATGGAGGCCGTGGCCAACTCAGCTTCAGCCTTGGCGATTCGCGCCGACCCATCGTTGAAAATCGGAATCTCGATGTTGGCGGAAAACATGGCGGCTTGATCGCCCTCCATGTCGCGTTCAAATCCGCCGCCCAGATCGATTGTGTTCAAGCGACTCCGTCGTGCGAGCTCCAGCTTGGATGCCGCCGCGTGCATTCGTGCATGCGCAGCCCGCACATCAAGACGTGTCGATGCGAGCTGGGAGAGCAGGGACTGCTCATCGGTGACTTCCGCGAAGAGCGCGTGGGCCGAGGAGGGATCGGCGACGCCGGTGCGCCAACCGGTCGAAGCCTCCACGCGGCCAAGCAGCGCCATGAGCGACAGCTGGGCCGCCGTGTGCATCTCGGTCGCACGGGCCAATCGATGATGAGCATCCAGATATTCGGCCTGGGCCTTGGCCACCGTGTTTCCGTCGGCTTCTCCCGCCGCGAATCGATCGCGGGCCATCACCAGCAGTCGCTGCGTGATTTCAAGGTCATGCCGGGCCAGTCCGCGCTCCTCGTCGCGCAACGCGGTTTCGTGCCAGGCGGAGCGCGTTTCTGCGGCGAGCGACACGGCGCTTGCACCCAGCGAAAGCAGCGCCGACTGGTAGGAATCGCGGGCCGACTCGCTTCGAATTGGCTGCTTCCAGAGTTCGTCGATCTGCACCATGAGCATGGCGAAAATGGGAACCGCGCTCATGGAGTCCAGAGGCACTCCCGAGGTGAAATTCAGAACCGGATTTTGCGGGGCCGAAATGTCGATGGCCTCCGCGCGAAGGGCGTTGGTTTCCGAAATCATTCGGGCGATGGCAGGGCTGGCGTCCAGGGCGATGGCGACGGCTTCGACTTCGTTCAGCGGGTCGGGAAGCGCGACGGTCGCCGCGGACCGCAGTGCATCGGCGCCGATCGCAACCGCATCCGGCTTGGTCCAGGCAGGGGTCACGCCAGCGCGGCTCGCGATGTCGGGGCCGACCGATCCGGGTTGCTCCAATGGCTGCGTCTGGCAGCCGGCCACCAGAAGCAGGGCGAGCGCGGAGGCTCGCGCCGACAAGTGAAATAAATTGTTCATGTTCAAGCTCCAAAAGGCACGGACACAATGCGCGGGAACATCCCGCGCACATCAGTCGTGTTTGGAGTTCAAATCAGCCAGGTTGCCATGAGGGCGCAGCGCTCGTTCACGCCCGGCGGCGGCCCAGGCGGATCGTGCTGGCGAAGAGAAATGGACGGAAGGTCGTTGGCGTGTCGCGTGTCGGAGACCTCGACAACCGATGGAGGCAGGACGCATTCAACCGCGCTCAGGTCGATCGAAACAGGCGATGGCGGAGGGGCTTTGGTCACGCAGCATCGACAGGCATTGTTCGGAGCGCAAGGGGTCTTGTTCGAATCGCGATGGGTCGATTGCTTGTGGGCGGATGATGGAATCGGCCTGCCGCAGCAATCCTTTTCCACTTCGTGGCACGCGACCTTGGTCGGTGCTTCGCAGCAGGTGGCACGCTCAAGCAGGAACGTGGTGAACTGGCAATGACACACCGGCAGCCACAGGGCGGCCAGCAGGGTCAGGAGCACTCGGGGAGTGACGGTCATCTCAGGCCTAGCGTAGCTCTGAAACCGAGGTTCGCAAATGGTTGGGGAATAACTCGGAAAAGAAAAATCCCCAGAACCCGCACAGACCGACGCTTTCACTCAATGCTTGTGATGAATCACCTTTGCATTGGCGTCCGGCGAAGCGACCGCGTCCGGGCGGCCGTCATCCTTCACTTCGCCTCGCAGCGTCTCGATGGCGTGGGGAAGGATGTCGGCGATGGCCTCGAACATCTCCGCGCAGCCTCGCGGCGAGCCCGGCAGCGTGATGATCAAAGTTTGGTTGATGGTGCCGGCAATTCCGCGCGACAGGAAAGTGCGCGGAGTCTTCTGCAGGCAGCGCAGACGGGACAGGTCCATGATGCCGGCGTGTTCCCGGTGCATCACGCTGCGCAGCGCCTCGGGCGTGATGTCGCGCGGGGCGAGTCCGGTTCCTCCGGTGCTCAGGATCAGATCGATGTTGCGCGACGGTTCAGACCAGCGCGAGAAGAATGCCGCCAGGGCTGCGAGGTCGTCGGGCAGGCATTCATGGTGGACGATCTCGGCGTGAAGATGCTTCGCGGCGAGCCCCGCGAGCGTGGGACCGGAAGTGTCGTCGGTTTCGCCGCGCGAGCAGCGGTCGCTCACCGTCAGGATCGCGGCTCGTGGCACGGAACTCATGATCGGACTTTCGTGGAGGTCTGCACACGGCGCACCGGACTGTGGGTGGCGCCTTTCGCCACATAGCGTCCGCTTCGTCCGCCTTCCTTCTCCAGCAGCCGCAGGCCCTCGACGGTCATCGACTTGTCGACCGACTTGCCCATGTCGATCACCGTGAGCGCCGCAATGGCGACCGCGAGCAGGGCCTCCATCTCGACGCCGGTTCGGGCCGTCACCTTCGCCTCGGCGCGCAGATGCACGTGGCCGCGGCGCAGCTCGGCGCGGACCTCGATCGAATCAAGCGGCAGGGAATGGCAGAGCGGAATTAGTTCGTCGGTGCGCTTGGCGGCCTGGATGCCCGCGAGCCGCGCGACCTCAAGCACATTGCCCTTGGCCAGCGCATTCTGTGCGATCCGTTTGGCAAGTTCGGCGGAAATCTTCACGCGGGCTTCGGCCACGGCGCGACGGGCGGTGAGCGGCTTGGCGCCGACATCGACCATTCGGGCGCGACCTCGCGAGTCGACATGGGTGAGGGTTGGGAATTGCTTCTTCTTGGCCATTGAGGGTCCGATCGTCAATGCATCCAAGCGTGGAAAGGGAGCGGTCCATGGGTTTGCTCGCCTGGGGGAACTTCCACAAATCCAACGCTCGTTGCGGCGGAGGCGATGTCGCCCGAACTCTTACCCGCGAGCAGATGAAGCTCTCCGCATCCGTTCGCGTCCGCTCGTTCACCCACCAGCCGGTGCCACCACAGGCTCAGCGTCGCGTCATCGCAATTGGCGACGCTTCGCTTGACGGGCGCGAGCTGCGAATCCGCAAGCCCGGCAAACTTGCCCAGCATGGGAACCGCGAGCCGCCGCGCGGTGACCATCACCGAGACGGGATTGCCTGGAAGTCCGAGGATCAAGCATGGCGAGTCTTTGCCCGGACGCAGCGCTGCGAGCATCGGTCGTCCGGGTCGCTGTGGAATCTTGTGGAAGATGGCGTCGGCGCCGAGCCGTACCGCGACGCCCGGGACATGATCGCGATGACCCATCGAGACTCCGCCGGTCAGGATCACGGCGTCCGCGGATTGCATCATGGCGCCGACGATGGTGACGAGCGCGTCCTCGTCGTCTTTCACATGCGACTGCGACACCATCTCGATCCAGGGCCTGGCGCCAAAGAGCGACTCAAGCACCGGACCATTGCTGTCGCGCACCTGCCATGGCTGGGGGGCCGCGTTCGCGGCGACCAGCTCGTCGCCCGTGACCACGAGCGCGACACGAACGCGTCGGTGCACTCGGACCCTGGCCTTGCCGAACGCGGCAAGTCCGCCGATCACTGCGGCGGAAAGCACCATGCCTGGATTCGCGAGGCGAGCGCCGCCCGCGGCGTTTTCGCCTCGGCGACGAATATTGGCGCCGCCCTTGATCGCGGCGGGAGCGATCGTCAATCGCACGCGGCCATCCGAGGGTGTCACATCTTCGTAGCGCACAACGGCATCGGCACCGAGCGGAATGGGCGCGCCGGTCACGATCCGAACCGCATGTCCGGCGCGCATGGCAACCGGTGCGTGTCCGATGCTCGCCTCGTGGTCCACTCCCGTCGCGACGGGCAATCCATCGCGTGACGCCATCGCCGCAAGGTCCTCCATCCGCACCGCAAAGCCATCCATCGAACTCACATCCAGCGCGGGGCTCTCTCGATCCGCGAGCAGGGGCTCCGCCAGCACGCGGCCAGTGGCGCGAGAGAGGTCCACGAGTTCCGTTCCGAGTGCGGGAAGCCGTTCTCGCACCGCTTCGACCGCCTCATGGGGCGAGGCCATTGGCCGAAGTGCAGCGATGGGTGTGGTGGCTTTCATGTGCGTGGGCTGATTCGAAACTCGAAGCGCGGCATGCGGCCGCGCATGATGGGCCGCGATGTCGCGATGATACGCTGGAGCAATGACGATTCGCGTGCTCATCTTCGGCTCGCTCGCCCGGGAATTATCCTGCAAGGAGATCGCGGTGGAGGTTGCGGCGCCCGCGACGGTGAGCGGCGTGAATCGCGCACTTGCGGCGAAATACCCTGCGAAAGCATCCTTCATGAGCAGCGCCCGGCTGGCGGTCAATCATGCGTTCGCGAAGCCGGAGGCGGCCGTGCAACCGGGCGATGAAGTCGCTCTCATCGAGCTGGTGGGTGGCGGATGAGTTCCGTGGCTCGCATCCAAGACGAGGCGACCGATGTTGAACCGCTTGTTCGCATCGCCGACGGAGCTCTCAGCGAAACACGACCCGTGCAGCCGCATGGATCGGCGGGTGCGACCCTCGTGTTCGAGGGCATTGTGCGCGGGGAGGAAGCGGGGCGGCCCATTCGCGCGTTGATGTATGAAATCTACGAGCCGATGGCGTCGAACATGCTTGCCAAGTTGTCGCAAGAAATGATCAAGAAGCACGGGCTCATCGCCATCACAGCTGAGCACAGCCGCGGAGAAATAGCAGTGGGGCAGCGATCCTTCCGACTCACTCTGCAATCAGCTCATCGCAAGGAAGCCCTTGCCGCCATGGATGAGTTCATCGACCGCATGAAGCGGGATGTGCCCATCTGGAAATCCCCGATTTGACTTTGAGGCTAAAAACCAGGGCAATTTCTTTTTATTAAAAATCAAGAACTTCATTTGACAGGCCTTGTTTCGGTGTTATTAGTGTTTCGCGGGTCGAATCCGACCGATCCGGCTGTTCCCAATTGTCGGACGAGTGAGCTGGTTTAAAGGGTATTGAAAAATTATTCGGGTTTGGAGTGCAAGGTTTGTGACATTTCATTCGTCACAGACGCGACTTGTTCTTTCAATCTCAGCGGGTGCGCGTGTGGCTTTCGCCTTCTTAAAGGGAGAGGGCGTTTGATATCGCTGTGCTATCTGCTGGACTGAAAGACGGGCCGACAAACAGAACTCCAGCACGCCGCTGCCGGAGATCTCAGTGAAAGGGACTGAGATCTCCGGCGATTGCGGTGCTTGCTGACGAAGTTTTGCTTGGCGCCGTCGACTGCCTTCCAAATTCATCTCGCTTACTCGCGGATCATTCCCTGATCCGCGCATTGTGCTCGGCAGACTTTTCCCTGCCTCAGTCCCCGCGGATCGTTCCCCGATTCGCATTGTTCCCCCCGCAGATTTCCCAATCTGCAATTCCTGGAGTTCCCCATGCGCGCCACTGCATCCATCGTCTCAACACTCGCCGCCGTTTCCATCGCCGGCATCGCCAACGCGAACCTGCTGGTCAATCCCGGCTTCGAGGTCAACTCGACCACTTCCTATGTCAATGTGCTGACCAACTTCACCGGCTTCCAGGGCATCTGGGGCCCCGAGGTCGGAACCATCACCGGCCCCAACGGCGGAGTCATTCCGGCCGGCGGCGTGCAGATGATGAAGCTGGACGACGACGGCCTGAGCTACACGCAGTGCTTCCAGACCACCGATGTCTCCTCCTACTCGGCGTCGATCAACGCGGGTATCGCCCAAGCCACGCTGCAGGCCTTGTTCACCACAGGACAGACCCTCAACGGCTCCATCGCCGCGGTCAGTCTGCAGTTCTTCGGCGGCGCCAGCTACGGCACGCAGATCGGCACGGGCATCAGCTTCGCCATGCCGCTCGACGGCTCGGCCGCCACATGGCAGAACGTCCTGGTCACCGGCATGATTCCCGTGGGAACCACCTGGATCCTCTCGCAGGTCATGTACAACAACGCCTCGCTGCTGGCCAGCGACGGAGTGGTCTACTCGGGCTATGTGGATGACGCCGACCTGGACATTCGCCTCGTGCCGGCTCCCGGCGCGTTCGGCCTGGTGACCCTGGCCGGGGCCTTCGCCGCCCGCCGTCGCCGCGTCAACTGATTTCAAGATCGTGAACCGGAGGTCTCGGTGCCCAACCGAGATCTCCGGCGCTTGCTCCGCGAGGTCAGGATGGCCCGCGCTCACTTCCCCCTCACTGCCTGTCACAGACTTTTCCTTTTCCTTCCCCGCGAACTTTCCCGGTTCGCATTGTTCCCCGCAGATTTCCCAATCTGCAATTCCATTGGAGTCATCCCATGCGTTCTACTTTTCTGGTATCGACCGTTCTGGCCGCTTCCTGCGCCGGCATCGCCAGCGCAAACTTGCTGGTCAATCCCGGGTTCGAAGTCAACTCTCTCGCCTCGATCGGGGCAGTCGTCGGCAGCTTCTCGCCAGGTGTCTGGGGCCCGGAAAATGGGGCCATTACCGGCGTCAACGGCGGCGTCACGCCGTTCGCGGGCAGCCGCATGCTCAAGATGGACGACGACGGACTCTCTTACACGCAGACGTACCAAGCCACCAATGTGACCTCCTATGCCGCGTCCATCGATGCCAATCTTTGCATCGGCGGCATGGCCGCACGATTCACCACGGGTCCGAACCTGAACGGGGCCATCGCCGCGGTGTCCATCCAGTTCTTCAGCGCCGCCAACTTCGGCTCGCAGATCGGCACGGGGTATGTCGGTTCGCTCGCGCTCGACGGCTCCGCCACGACATGGCAGACGATCCAGTGCTCGGGTGCGATTCCCGCCGGCACGCGCTGGATCCTGTCGCAGGTCGCGTACAAGGATTCAACGCTCTATTCAAGCAATGGCGTGGCTTACTCGGGCTATGTCGACAACGCGAACATGGACATCCGGCTCGTTCCGGCCCCAGGCGCGATTGGTTTGATGTCGTTGGCCGGGTTCGTCGCCTCGCGTCGTCGCCGCGTCGGTTGACGCATCAAATTCCTCTTCCTCTTCCTCTTCCCTAACTCCTATAAGGCATTCATCATGAACAAGTCTCTCATCAGCGCATCCATTGTGGTCTTCATTTCAGTCATGCCAACCTTCGCCGACGATCTTGCGCCGCCCACATGGCGCGGCGGCGCCGGCACGACCTTCCAGCACTGGGACTTCAGCGCCGGTCCGGGCGGCGGAGCGCCGGACGGACTTCCGCCCTGGAATAATGCCAACGGCATCCCGAACCTCACGGCCTCCGGTGGTCCGACCAATTGGCTCTCTTCTTTTGCCGGCCGCAACGATGTCTGGCAGGTCAATGCGAACAACATCCTCACCTTCGACATTCCAAATTTCGGCGTGCAAACGCATCAAAAGGATCTTGTCCTTCAGGTCACTTATTTCGACCTGGCTCCGACCATTGGCATCGGGCAGCTCGTCATGGGTCCGAACGGGTTTTTCACCCAGGTGGGTTCATCGGTCATCACCTCGCTTGGCGGCGGCTGGGTGCACGAAGTGAGCGTGTGGAACGCGAGCAAATGCCCGCCGTTCGAGCATGTGCAGATCACACCGCCTGTCCCTGGAACCACTTCGTTCGTCGACCAAGTCGTCATTGACACCCGCTGCTATCCGGTTCCGACCCCCGGCGCACTTGCGTTGGCTGGAATCGGCGGGCTGATCTCGCGCCGCCGCCGCATCAGCTGAATCATGAAATGAAACCGGAGATCTCAGTAATAGGTCGCTGAGATCTCCGGCAATTTATTTCTTCGCAAAAATTTCCGCGAACCATTTCCGGTTCACTTTGTTCCCCCGCAGGCTATCAAGCCCGCAATTCCACTGGAGTTCTCACATGCGTACCGCATCGATCGTTTCATCCGTTCTCGCCCTTGCATTCGCCGGCCTCGCCAACGCGGCCATTACCGGTGTCGGAGGCTCCGTCAACTGGCTCGGCGTCAATCCACCCAGCGCCGTGATGGGCAACCTGACCGGTTCGCTCGCCTACGCATGGGACGAGCAGACCGGCTACAGCTCGACCGCGCTGCCCGTGAACCTCACGGCGCCCGGCGTCTACACCGGTCCCACGATGAACTTCAGTCTGGCGGCGGGCTCGTTCGATTCGCACATGATTCATTTCGATCCCGGCACTCCGGCGTTTTGCTCTGGATCAGTGACGTTCTCAGGACCCATCATCGCCGTGATCTACGACCAGCAGTTGCTCACGATCAGCGATCTCACGCTGGGTGCGCTCACGACCACCTACGACACGGGAAATCCTTTCCGCAGCTTCAGCAGCAATGCGCTCGGGTTTTCGATCGTCGCCTACAGCGGCAATACGCTGAGCTTCAACTTCGTTCCGGACCCGGCGATGCAGATGTACGAGATGCGTGTGCTGACCCACACGGTTCCTGCTCCGGGCGCGGCTGGGCTGCTGGCCATGACCGGTCTCGTCGGTGCTCGCCGTCGACGCATCGGTTGATTGTCAGCCGCCGACGGCAGACATGGGCCGCAGCGGCTGCACGAACTCGGGCGAGGAGATGTTGTGCCCCGCGAGCTTGGTCCAGGTGACGTCGATGAGGAAGTTCGCGATCGTCGCGTCATCCGCGCCGCCGCGAAGCAGCGGCATCACGCTCCACTCCGTGGTGCTGAAGAGGCAGGGGCGGACATGACCGTCGGCGGTCAGCCGGAGCCGGCTGCACGCCCCGCAGAAGGGAGTGCTCACCGGGGCAATGAATCCAATTCGCCCCGGTGTGCCGTCGGTGAAGCGATAGGTCCGCGCCGTGCTGTGGGCATCGTCCATGTTGGTCGGCGTCAGGGGGAATTCCCGTTCGATCGCCTCGCGCGTCTCCCGCGCCGTAACCACGAGCGAGGAATCCCACGCATGCGCCGAATCCAGCGGCATGTATTCGATGAATCGCATCTCCAGGCCGAAGCGCCGTGCCAGCCGCGCGAGTTCAACGGCCTCGTCGTCGTTCACGCCGCGCAGCAGCACCGCGTTGAGCTTCAGCGGCGTCAGGCCCTCGGCCAGGCACATCTCGATGCCGTCCATCACATCCTCCGGCGAGACTGTGGAGCGAGTCACCCGCGCGAATCGGTCGGCGCGCACCGAATCGATGCTGATGGTGATGCGGTCGAGCCCGGCGCGCTTCCACCGCGACAGCTTTGCTCGAGTGAGCAGCGAGCCGTTGGTGATCATGGCGATTTCGACCCCGGTTACGGAACGGATGCCGCCGATGATTTCCTCGAGCTGCGGATGCAGTGTGGGCTCGCCGCCGGTGAGGCGGATCTTGCGCACGCCGAGCGACTCGGCGATCCGCGCCATGCGCACGATTTCATCGGAAGTGAGCAGGCTCTCGCGCGGCTGAAACTGCACGTCGGGCTCCATGCAATAGACGCAGCGGAAGTTGCAGCGGTCGGTGATGCTGATGCGGAGGTCCAGAATCGTTCGGCCGTGGGAATCCACCATTCGGCGTCCGGCGCGGACCTCATCCGGCGCCGGAGGCAGGAGTGGATGCGGAGGCTGTGCGCCCGGCATGACCGTGGCGCGAAAGGACGCCGCTTTGAATTGCGGAAGCGCGATCACGTCCACCGTTGCATTGTCATGTGCTCGTGAATCTGATCGCATCGCACGGCGAGGCTAGCACACACCGATGCCGGGCCGGCGTTCCGGATCGTCAACGTTGCCGGTCGTTGTGTCTCGCGAACCTGAATGAATCAGTGACGCCGTCGACGCAGACCCGAAGACGCCATTCCGCCCAGCGCCATCGCCAGGGTTCCCGGCGTCGGCACATTGGTATTGACGAAATTGTCGACATCAATCCAGGAGGTTGTGCCCGCAGTGACAAAGATCTCGATGGTGTAGTCCTTGGCGATCGCACCGATCTTGTAGCTGTAATGCTGGGCGGCGATGGGCTTGGTGAGCAATGTGTTGTTCTTGATGAACAAGCCGATGGGATCCCCGTCACCGGGATCGCCCGGATAAAAGATCACATTGATCTGGCCGCCGGCCAGGATCTGGCCGCCAAGCACATCGAAGTCGACCTGGGCAAAATCCCCAGTGCCGCGATCCGTGGCGGTGAACTTCTGCCGCAAGGTGGAGAACCCCGGCGCCTGCGGGGTGGGATCGCTGGACACGCGGCCGAAGTGGTTTTCGCCGACGCCGGCGAGGCGCTGCGCCTTTCCATCCCAGATCGTCCAGCCGGGGATCGTCAGGCCGTTGATCGACGCCTGTTCGAAGTCGCCGTTAACGATGTCGGCCAGCGCCGCCGAAGACGCGAGGGCGGATGCGGACACAACCATGGCACCGATGAAGTGGCGACGAATAGACATTGGGAATCTCCAGGGATCGAAAGGGAAGTTCGAGATTTCAGCAGCACCGCAATTCGCAGTTTACACCGACAAACCGCGGAAACAACCTAGTCCTGATCCAGACCTTGTCAAGGCAAAACCGCGAAATTGCCCGATCTTGCAAGGCCCACGGCGGATTGAAATCGTCGAATTCGTCGCTGAATGAAGGCGCCGCTAGAGTGTGCTCATGTTCATAGCAGCCGTGATTGCCTTGTGTGTCATCGCGGGTGCCGGTCCCATCGAGCATCCATTGTTGGAATCTCCACCGGATCAACCGACCGCAGTGCCGCCCGGCGTGACGGGTCAGACGCGCATGCATGCCGCGTTGCAATCAGCCACATCCAAAGATTTGCTTCCCCGCAACGTCATTGTCTGGCTGCCGCCGGGTTATGGCGACGCAGCCAACGCCGATCGACGCTATCCGGTGCTCTACATGCACGATGGACAGAATGTGTTCGACCCCACGACGGCATTCATGGGTCGCGAGTGGCACGCCGACGAGGTGGCCACCGAGCTCATCCGCACCAAGGCGATTCCGCCGATCATCATCGTCGGCGTCTGGAACACCGCCGATCGGATCGCGGACTACACGCTGGATGTGGACATCGGCGGGAAGGCCCTCGAGGGCAAGCCCACGCCGCGCGGCGGTGCCGGAGAGCGTTACCTGAAATGGGTGGCGGGGGAGTTGAAACCCTTCATCGACTCGAAATACCGCACCAAGCCCGGCCGCGAAAGTACGGCGATCATGGGCAGCAGCCTGGGCGGCCTGATCTCGCTGGCCGCGGCGGAGAAACATGCGGACACCTTCGGTCGCGTCGCGGCGGTGAGCCCAAGCCTGTGGTGGAACAAGGGCGAGGTCATCGAGCGATGGAAGAAGAAGACTCCGGCGATCGACCGTCTCTGGATCGACATGGGCGACAAGGAGCAGGCCGGGTTGTGCGACGATCTGCGGCGCTTCGAGCAGGGAGTCCGCGCGCCCTTCGGCGATCGGCTGCATGTGGAAGTCATCCCCGGCGGCACGCACGACGAGCCCAGCTGGGCCGCGCGCCTCGACCGCATTCTGAAATTCCTATTTGCGGAAGAAAAGTGGCAGATTGTGCCGCCTCCAGCGGCACCTTCACCCCAGTCGGCACCTGAAAAATAGTCATCGCTATACTCGGAAATCCACTCGCAGGTCGATTTCGAAAGGACATTCGCGTGACGCGCTCGCCCATTCCACTTCCCCAGGTTCGCGGATTCCTGCAAACTGAACGCACGGACAACTGGTGGATCGCACCGCTGCTGGTGCTGCTGGGATTGGGCGGATTCGTGGTGTATTCCACCTGGGCCGCCTTCCAAGGCAACAACTTCTTCATCGGCGGCGTGGAGCAGCCGGGCGTGCAGCGACTGCTCTCGCCCTTCTACTCACCGGTGTTGTGGGATCCGAAGGGCATTCACTCCGGGCATGCGTGGTTCGGTGAGCTGCCGACCTGGTGGCCCGCTTGGCTGTTCTTCTCACCGGCGCTGCTGATCCTTCCCTTTCCCGGCGGCTTCCGCTTCACCTGCTACTACTACCGCGGCGCCTACTACAAGGCCTTCTGGGGCGACCCAGTCAGCTGCGCCGTGGGCGAACCAGGCTTCCGCGGCAACAACTATCGCGGCGAGCAGAAGTTCCCGCTGATCATGCAGAACATCCATCGCTACTTCCTCTATGTGGCGATCCTCTTCATAGGCCTGCTCGCATGGGACGGCTATGCCAGCCTCTGGCACTACACCACAAGCGGAACGCGCGAGTTCGGTGTGAGCGTCGGCTCGATCGTGCTGATCATCAATCCGATCTTCCTGGGCATGTACACCTTCGGCTGCCACTGCTGGCGACACCTGGTCGGCGGCAAGCACGATTGTCTCTCCTGCAGCAAGATGCGAAGCAACGCCTACAAGCGCGTGACCTGGCTCAACCAGCGCCACATGCTCTTCGCGTGGATCAGCCTCTTCGGCGTGGCCTTTGCCGACATCTATGTGCGGCTCTGCGCCAGCGGCATCTGGACCGACTGGAGAATCCTGTGAGCCTTTCCGATCGCTACATCATGCATGAACATGATGTGATCGTCATCGGCGCCGGGGGCGCCGGACTTCGCGCCGCCATCGAGGCATCGGCTGCGGGCGTGAAGGTCGGCGTGATCTGCAAATCGCTTCTTGGCAAGGCCCACACTGTGATGGCCGAAGGCGGCATGGCGGCCGCCATGGGCAACGTCGACGATCGCGACAACTGGGAAGTCCACTTCGCCGACACCATGCGCGGCGGCCAGTACCTGAACAATCCGATCATGGTCGAGCATCATGCGAAGGAAGCTCCGGCGCGAGTGCTGGAGCTTGAATCGTGGGGCGCCGTCTTCGACCGGACCAAGGAAGGCAAGATTCTGCAGCGCAACTTCGGCGGGCATCGCTATCCGCGGCTGGCGCATGTCGGCGACCGCACCGGCCTGGAGCTCATCCGCACCTTGCAGGACCACGGCATCCACCAGGGCATGGAAGTCTTCATGGAGATGACCGTCGTCTCGCTGCTCACCACGGGCGGGCGCATTTCCGGCGTCCTTGGCTACGACCGCGAGCGCGGCCGCATGCGGATCTGGAAGGCGAAGGCCGTGATCATGGCCACCGGCGGTATCGGCAAATCCTTCAGCGTCACCAGCAACAGCTGGGAATGCACGGGCGATGGCCACTCCCTGGCGTACCACGCCGGCGCCGAGCTGATGGACATGGAGTTCGTGCAGTTCCATCCCACCGGCATGGTGTGGCCGCCGAGCGTGCGCGGCATTCTGGTGACCGAGGGCGTGCGCGGCGAAGGCGGCGTGCTGCGCAACAGCGAAGGCAAGCGCTTCATGTTCGACGATGTTCCCGAGGCCTACCGCAATCAGGTCGCCAAGGACGAGGAAGAGGGCTGGCGCTACGTCTGCGGCGACAAGAACGCGAACCGACCTCCCGAACTTCTGACCCGCGACCATGTGGCCCGCTGCATCAACCGCGAGATCAAGGCCGGCCGCGGCTCGCCGCACGGCGGAGTGTTCCTGGACATCGGCTGGATCAAGGAAAAGATTCCCAATGCGTCGGAGCACATCAAGCGCAAGCTGCCCAGCATGTACCACCAGTTCATGCAGCTCGCCGGCGTGGACATCACGCAGGAGCGGATGGAGGTCGGGCCGACCACGCACTATGTGATGGGCGGCGTTGCGGTCGACGGCGACACGCAGATGTCATGCGTTCCGGGTTTGTTCGCGGCCGGCGAGGTCACCGCGGGATTGAACGGAGCCAATCGTCTGGGCGGCAATTCGCTTTCCGATCTCATCGTCTTTGGAAAATTGGCGGGCGAGCATGCCGCCAAGTTCGTCAAGAGCAACGCCGCCGTGGAAGTGGATCCGGCCCAAGTCGAGGCGAAGACCCGCGCCATCGAGGCGCCCTTCGAGCGTCCCAACGGCGAAAATCCCTACGCCATTCAGCAGGACCTTCAGAACACGATGCAGGATCTCGTGGGCATTGTGCGGACGCAGAAGGAAATGGAGTCGGCGCTGGTTAAGCTCGACCAGTTCAAGGCGCGCTTGAAGAATGTCGGCGTGAGTGGGCATCGCGAGTACAACCCCGGGTGGCACACCGCGATTGATCTGCCCTGCATGCTCACGGTTTCGGAATCCATAACCCGTTCAGCCCTGGAGCGCAAGGAAAGCCGCGGCGCCCAGTTCCGCGAGGACTATCCGGACAAGAGCGCGGAATGCGGCACCTTCAATCTCGTCGCCAAAAAGGCGCCCGACGGATCGATGCAGGTTTCGCGCCGCCCCGTCGTGCCCATGCGAAGCGATCTCAAGGCCGTCATCGAGAAGATGAAATAAGGTTCACCGATGTCCACTCCACCCACCACCGCCAAGCCCATGGACCCCTCGCGACGGGTGCAGTTCCGGATCTGGCGCGGCGACAAGAATGGCGGCGCTTTCCAGAACTACGAGATGAATGTCTCCGAGGGCATGGTGGTGCTCGATTGCGTGCATCGCATCCAGGCTGAGCAGGCCCCCGACCTCGCCTGCCGCTGGAATTGCAAGGCCGGCAAGTGCGGCTCCTGCTCGGCGGAGATCAACGGCAAGCCCTGCCTGATGTGCATGACGCGCATGGACACGCTGCCGCCGGACCAGGTCGTCACCGTCGAGCCGATGCGATCGTTCCCCTCCATCCGCGATCTGGTCACCGACGTCAGCTGGAACTTCCGCGTCAAGAAGAAGATCAAGCCCTTCAAGCCGCGCAAGCCCGACAACGCCGACGGATCGTGGACCATGTTCCAGGAGGACATCGACCGCGTGCAGGAGTTCCGCAAGTGCATCGAGTGCTTCCTCTGCCAGGATGTCTGCCACGTGGTGCGCGACCACCACAAGGAAGAGGAGTTCATCGGGCCGCGCTTCCTGATGTACACCGCGGCGCTGGAGATGCATCCGCTGGACACCGAGGATCGCCTGGCGGATCTGAAGGACCGCGACGGCATCGGCTACTGCAACATCACCAAGTGCTGCACCAAGGTCTGTCCTGAGCACATCGGCATCACCGACAACGCCATCATTCCCATGAAGGAGCGGGTGGTGGACCAGTTCTACGATCCGTTGACGCGGCTCTTCCGCATGTTCAAGGGAAAGTAAGTTCGCACACGACGATCACGGCGCCCTCTGCGCCCGCAACTTCAACGAACCCGTGGGAGACTAGCGTCTGGCCGACGTGGATCACCTTCAATGTCGGCTCCTGCCGTGCATTGATCGCGGCGCTTCCATGGGCGGCGTGAACCAGGACCACCGGTCCATCGGCGACCCGCGATCCTTCGCGCAGCACCTCCATAGTGCCGCGCCAGCGATCGCGTTGCACCATCAAGTTGACATCGCGCACGCCCGCGCCGGTGGGAACGCCGACCACATCCTCTTCGCCGGCGAAGGCGAGCGCGGCTCCGGCGCCGGGAACGACCTGCGGCGTGCCGACGCGCTCGATCGTCAATCCCTCACCGTGCAGGCGCCCGATCAACCGGTCGACGCCGGGGAAATGCGAGAAGGCCGCCCGCTCCGGCACCTCGGCGATCGAGAGCCGCCAGGTCCATTCGCCGCCCGCGGATTCCGCGTCGCTGGCGATTTCCAGCGTGCTGCCCCGGCCGTTCTTCCAGGCGACGCGGCGGGAACTCGAAGCGGGAAGAATCGGCACCGCTCCAAGATACGCAATCGCTCGGTGTCCCGGCCGTGCCGGCGAGGCTAAGATCGCGCCCATGTCCGACCTTGAAAACCTCTTCAAGAACAACCGCACGTGGGCCGCGAACATGGAGCGCGAGCGGCCGGGATTCTTCACCGGCCTCACGGCGCAGCAGAACCCCAAGTACCTCTGGATCGGCTGCTCCGACAGCCGCGTTCCCGCCAACGAGATCATCGGCCTCCTCCCCGGCGAGGTCTTCGTCCACCGCAACGTGGCGAACCTGGTCGTGCACAGCGACCTCAACTGCCTTTCGGTGCTCGACTTCGCGGTGCGGGTGCTGCAGGTCGAGCACATCATCGTCTGCGGGCACTACGGCTGCGGCGGCGTGTTCGCCTCCATGTCGCCCCCCGAAGGCAGCATCGTCGACCACTGGATCCGGCACGTGCGCGACATCGCCAAGTTCTTCCGCGAGGAGATCGAGCAGGAGCCGACCCAGGACGCCCAGTACCGAAAGCTGTGCGAGCTGAACGTCGCGGTGCAGGTCACGCACGTGCGCGAGTCGCCGGTGATGAAGACCGCGGGGAGTCGCGGGGTCAAGGTGCACGGCTGGATCTACGACGTTTCCGACGGCCTGCTGCGCGACCTGAAGCCCACGGTGGATTCCGTGGGGACCTATCTGGACATGTGAGAGCCTCGTCGTGCCCGCCGCCTTCGCCGACAAGATTCAGATGCAGAACCGCCTCTTCGCGGAGCTCTCCGCCATGTTTGGCCGCGAGGTGCCGCTCTACGACCGAAGCCTGGCGGTGAACCGGGAGTGCAACGCCACGGTGGGCGCGCTGCTGGCACGGCGGCACCCGGGATTCGCTCTCTCCCCGGAGCAGATGAGCAAGACCAGCGGCGAGCGGCATGGCGCCATCCGCATCGGCCGCCCCGACGAGCTCCGCTGGATCACCCGCTTCTTCGCCGCCTTCGCGATGGAGCCCCACAATTTCTACGACATGACCAATCTCGGCGCCAAGAGCCAGCCCATCCTGGCGACGGCATTCCGCTCGCCGGCCCGGCCGGAACACCGAGTCTTCACCTCGCTGCTCATGACGGATTTGTTCGACGATGCGACCCGGGAACGGATCGAGTCGCTGCTCTCAACGCGCAACGTTTTCTCGCAGCGCGCCAAGGATCTCGTCGAGAGGAACGAGCGCCAAGGCGGCCTGTCCGAAGCAGACGGCGACGCCCTGATTCGCGAGGGCGTCGACCGCATCTTCAAGTGGAGCGGTCAGGCCCGCGACCACAAGCTCTACACCGATCTCTGCGACGCGGGCTTCAAGATCGCCGCGGACATCGCCTGTTTCGAATCGCACCACCTCAACCACCTCACCCCCAACACGCTGTGCATGGATCTCTACACCGCCGCGATGAAATATTGCCTGGGCGAGCTCGACGAGGCGGCGATGAGCGCCCGCGCCACGATCACTTTGGCGCGGCTCGAGCGCGCCGCCGACCGCGACTGGTTGCGCCTGCACTTCAAGCATCTCAGTCACGCCGAGATCGATTCCTATCCGAGCGAACGGGCGCAGGCCGGCGAGCTGGAGCGGCTGGCCCGGGCGCTGGTCGCGGCATTGGCATCCACCCGCACCGCCGTGGCGAAGCTCAATCACTCCGGCTTCAGCGAATGCACCGAGGGTCCGCCACAGGACACGCCGGTCCTGCTTCGGCAGGATTCCTACAAGGCGCTCACCGAACCCGTCCGTTTCCGCGAGGCCGACGGATCTTTCGTCGATGCGGTCCACACCGCGCGCTTCGGCGAGATCGAGGAACGCTTCTACGCCACCACGCCGGCGGGACGCGAGCTCTACGACCGCTGCCTGGCCCAGGCCGATGCTGAGTGCGACAAGGATCCTTCGCTTTCACAGAGAGACTTCGCCGCCTACGAGGCGCTCTACGCGAAGCCCTTTGCGCCCTTTCCAAAGACGCTGCCCGGGCTCCTGGAGCAGGGGCTGGTGTACGGTCTCTATGCGGCGACTCCGAAAGGAATTGCCGCGAAGGGAAGCATCGCCTCCATCGAGATCCGCGACTTGGTGCGGCAGGGTTTCGCCCAGGTCGAAGGACTCCGCTACGAGGATTTCCTTCCGGTGAGTGCGGCCGGCATTTTCGCGAGCAACCTGAACCAGCAGGGCACCAAGACCACCGCGCGCAAGAAGCCGCTTTACACGCAGGCCATGTTTGAGAAAGTGCTCGGCAAGCCCGTCATTGACACGGACGCGACCTACCGGGCCATGCAGGACGCGTCGCTGCTGGAAACCTTCGCGCAACTTGGCCTCGTCGACCGGCTTGACCGAGGTCACTTGACCAGGCTCAATGCCACGGCTTCCGCAACCTTGATGCCATCGATGGCTGCCGACAAGATTCCGCCCGCGTAGCCTGCGCCTTCGCCGGCGGGGAAAAGTCCGCGCGTGCTGAGGCTCTGGAAAGTATCGTCGTCTCGCGTGATGCGGATCGGCGACGAGGTGCGCGACTCGACGGCGGTCAGTACCGCGTCGGGCAGGTCGAATCCCCTGAGTTGCCTGGCGAATTCGGGAATGGCCTCGCGGATCGCCTCGATGGCGAACTCCGGAAGCGCCGTCGACAAGTCGCACAGATGCACGCCCGGGGTGTACGAGGGCAGCACCGCGCCGAAGGCCGTCGACGGCCGCTTCGCGAGGAAGTCGCCGATGAGCTGCCCCGGCGCCTGGTAATTCTTGCCGCCCAGCTCGAAGGCCCGCGCTTCCCAGCGGCGCTGGAACTCGATGCCGGCAAGCGGGCCGTCCGGGTAGTCCTTCTCCGGCGAGATGCCGACCACGATGCCGGCGTTGGCGTTGCGCTCATTGCGCGAATACTGGCTCATGCCGTTGGTGACCACGCAGCCGACTTCCGAAGTCGCGGCCACCACCGTGCCGCCGGGGCACATGCAGAAGGAATAGACCGAGCGGCCGTTCTTCGCGTGGTGGACCAGCTTGTAGTCCGCCGCGCCGAGCAGGGCGTTCTCGGCGTTGGGGCCGAAGCGGGCGCGGTTGATCAGCGATTGCGGGTGCTCTACGCGAAACCCGATCGAGAAGGGCTTGGGCTCGATGTGCACGCCGTTCTTCAGAAGCATGGCGAAGGTGTCGCGGGCGCTGTGACCGACCGCAAGCACGATGTGGTCGCTCGCGATGCGCTCGCCGCCGGCCAGCACCACGCCGCGCACGCGCCCGGTTTTCGCACCCGTTGAACCGCCGCTCGTGTCCGGCTCGATCTCGATGTCATCGACGCGGCAGCCGAAGCGGATCTCGCCGCCGAGGGCGGTGATCTTGGCCCGCATCTTCTCGACCATGCTCACCAGGCGGAAGGTGCCGATGTGCGGCTTGCTTACGTACATGATCTCGGGCGGCGCGCCCGCCTGCACGAACTCGTCGAGCACCTTGCGGCCATAGTGCTTTGGGTCCTTGATCTGGCTGTAGAGCTTGCCGTCGGAGAACGTTCCGGCGCCGCCCTCGCCGAACTGCGTGTTGGACTCGGGGTCGAGCACGCCTTCCTGCCACATGCGGAAGGTGTCCTTGGTCCGGTCGCGCACCGCCTTGCCGCGCTCCAGTATCAGCGGGCAAAACCCCGACTGCGCCAGGATCAGCCCTGCGAAGAGTCCCGCCGGCCCCATGCCGATCACGATTGGCCGTGGCGGCAATGTCTGGGAAGCCGTCGACACTTTCGACGACGGCTTCTTCGTCGACGAAATTTGCGCCGGCGTCGCACCCATCGGCTCCGCCTTGGCCACGAACTTGTAGCTCATGTCCGGCGCGGGTCCGAGGCGGCGGTCGGTTTTGAGCCGCGCCAGCACCTTCTCCTCGTGGCGCACCTCCATGTCGATCGTGTAGACGAAGAGGATCGATTTCAATTTGCGAGCGTCGATGCCGCGGCGGAAAACCTCAAAGCGAACCAGGTCGTCGGAGCCGACGCCGAGCCGCTTCAGGATCGCGGGGCGCAGCGCCTCCTCCGGGTGCTCCAGCGGAAGGCAAAGATCGGTCATGCGCAACATGGGGTGCGGTCAATGTAGCGTGCGTGGAGATGCGCACATGGTTCAGGAATCCGCCCCTGTACACTTGCAGGCATGAGCGCTCAAACCACCCAGGAGTTCATCATGTCCCAGGTCGAAATACAGAAACTGGAAACTCAGATCGGCGAATTGTCCGCAAAGCTCGCGGCGCTGCGCAAGAATTCGCCGGGCGTGGAAATCAAGAACTACACGTTCAAGACGCAGAGCGGCGATGTCAGCCTCCTGGATCTTTTCGGCGGCCGCGATCAGCTGCTCGCCATCCACAACATGGGGCAGGGGTGCCGCTACTGCACGGTCTGGGCCGACGGCATCAACGCTTTTCTGCCTCACCTTGAAGATGCGATGTCCGTGGTGCTGCTCTCGAAGGACCCGCCCGATCTTCAGCGTCAGTTCGCCAACGCCCGCGGCTGGAGATTCCGTCTGGCCTCGCACGGCGGCACGGAGTACATGAGCGAACAGAATGTGGAAGAGCGCGGGAACAATTCGCCGGGCGCCGTTCTCTACGAAAAGAAAAATGGAAAAATATTCCGCAAGAACCGGAGCGCTTTTGGCCCGGGCGATCAGTTCTGCTCGCTCTGGCATTTGCTGAGCCTCGCCGGAATCGGCGAGAACGATTGGACGCCGCAGTACTCGTATTGGCAGCGGCCCCAGAAGCTGGATGATGGCGGCAACAATGTTAAGTAGTTGTCCAGTCGGAAAATCACGGCTTCGGTAGACTTTCCGCGCCATGCAAAGCACATCCAGTCACCTCGGCATGTCGCTGCTTTCAACCGCAGCGGCAATGCTTATCGCACTGTCCGCGCCAGCCCAGACGGTCAACGGCACGCCCGGTTCGCCCACCGCCACCGAAACGCTCGGCGGAAAGCAACTCCCGCCACCCGATCCAAAGTTTGGCGGCGTCATCAAGGAAAGGGCTTCGGAGTCGACACCCTGGTGGGCGCCGCGCATCGTTCCACCCAAAGGCGCGCCCAATGTGCTGCTCATCATGACCGACGACTGCGGCTTCGGCGCCCCCAGCACCTTCGGCGGTGTGGTTCCGACACCGGCACTGGACCGCATCTCAAAGAACGGACTGCGCTACACAAACTTCCATTCCACCTCGCTCTGCTCACCGACACGCGCGGCCTTGATCACGGGCCGTAACCACCATGTGAACGGCTTCGGAGTCGTAGGGGAAATTGCCACGGGGTATCCCGGCTACGACTCGGTCATCTTGGGAGCCAACGGCACCATCGGCACGATCCTGAAGGAGAACGGATACGCAACCTCGTGGTTCGGCAAGGACCACAACACGCCCTTCTACCAGGCGACCCAGGCCGGGCCCTTCAACCAGTGGCCGGTTGGCATGGGCTTCGAGTATTTCTACGGATTCATCGGCGGCGATGCCAGCCAGTGGCAGCCGAATCTCTTCCGCAACACGACGGCCATCTATCCCTTCCAAGGCAAGCCGTCGGGAACATGGAACCTGACCACGGCCATGTCCGACGAGGCGATCCAATACATGAAGCAGCTCAAGGAGATTGCCCCGGGCAAACCCTGGCTCGTCTATTTCGTCCCGGGCGGCACGCATGCGCCGCATCATCCGACCGAAGAGTGGATCAAGAAGATCAGCGACATGCATCTCTTCGACGGCGGCTGGAACAAGCTGCGAGAAACCACCTTCGCCAACCAGAAGCGCCTGGGCATCATGCCCGCGAACGCGCAGCTCACTCCCTGGCCGGATGGGCAGGCCGAGTACGGCGGCGCCAAGCTGCCGCAGTGGGACTCGCTCGACTGGGAGGCAAAGAAGCTCTTCATCCGGCAGATGGACGTGTACGCCGCTTATCTCGCCTACACCGACCACGAGGTCGGCCGCGTCATCCAGGCGGTCGAGGATCTCGGCGAGCTGGACAACACGCTGATCATCTACATCAGCGGCGACAACGGCGCCAGCGCCGAAGGCATGGTCAACGGCACTCCGAACGAGTTCACCACCTTCAATGGCGTTTCCGTGCCGATCAAGGCCCAGTTCCTCTGGTATCCCTTCTGGGGATCGGACAAGACTTTCCCGCACTATTCCGCCGGGTGGGCTTGGGCCCTGGGAGCTCCCTTCAAATGGATGAAGCAGGTGGCCTCCCATTACGGCGGGACGGCGCAGGGCATGGCCATCTCGTGGCCCGGGCACATCAACGATGTGGGCGGCATCCGCAACCAGTTCCATCATGTCATCGACATCGCCCCGACCATTCTTGAGGCGGCCGGCATTCCGTTGCCGGGCACGATCAACGGCATTCCGCAGCGGCCCATGGATGGCGTGAGCATGAGTTACACATGGGAGAAGGCGAACGCCGACGCCCCCTCCCGGCGCACCACGCAATACTTCGAGATGCTCGGCAACCGCGCCATCTATCACGAAGGATGGATGGCCTGCACGACCCCGGCGACGCGACCGTGGGAACTCAGCAGCGAGACGCCGCCCGATGTGATCACCGGCTACAAGTGGGAGCTCTACAACGTCGCCCAGGATCCCACCGAATCCAACGATCTGGCGGCCACAATGCCGGACAAGCTCAAGCAGATGCAGAACTTGTTCTATGCCGAGGCCGCAAAGCACAACGTGCTTCCGCTGGACAACACGACGCTGGCGCGATGGAACACGCCGAGGCCGAACCTCACGGGCGGTCGGACGGAATTCACCTACTCGGGCGAACTGACCGGCGTGCCCAACAGCGGCGCTCCGAACATCATGAACAAGTCCTACACCATCACCGCCGAGGTCACGATCCCGGAAGGAGGCGCGGAAGGCATGATCGTCACCGACGGCGGCCGATTCGGCGGCTACGGCTTGTTCCTGAGCCGCAGCTTCAACTGGTGGTTCATGGCCGACCTCTTCCGAAACGCGGGTCTTGGATGCCTGGCCTTCGGTCTCTTGCTGACCTGGCGCGGACGAACCAAAAAATGGTCGCGCCTGAAAATGGGAGTGAGCCACATCATCGTGTGGTCCGCCGCGCTACTGGTGGTCGCGGTGTTCGCCACCCGCGTGTTGGACTTCGACCGGGGCAGGCCGGTGTTCCTCTACAACCTGCTCAACCTCAAGCGCACGGTGTGGGCCGGGCCCGCGCTGGGTGCCGGCAAGCACACCATTGTCTTCGACTACAAGGTCGACGAACCTGGCCTGGGCAAGAGCGGAAAGGGCGTGCTCATGGTGGACGGCAAGGAAGTGGCCCGAAATTCCATGGAGCATGGCACCCCGATCACATTCCCCGAGGATGAAACCTTCGATGTCGGCAGCGACACACGCACCGGTGTGGCGATGCTGCAGTATCGTTACGAAGTTCCATTCAAATTCACGGGCACGATCGACAAGCTGACCTTCAAACTCCAGCCGGATCCCCAGGCTGCGCCCGAGTCCAAGGCCGAACTGGGGCCTACGGCTGCACCGGAACCGGATCCGATCGACGAATCGAAGACTTAGTGGTGCAGACATCATCGGTAGCCCCAAAGGACAGGAAATTGACATGATGAAGAAAGTGCCAATCCTTGCGGCCTTGGCTGAAATCGCCACGGGCCTCGCGTTGATGATCGTTCCCGCGCTCGTCGGGAAGTGGTTGTTCGGCGCGGAACTGACCGGGGTCTCCATTCCGGTGGCGCGAGTGACCGGCATCGCATTGATCGCATTGGGTGTCGGGTGCCTGCCCGGCAGGACGGCGCTCTGCGGCATGACGACCTACAACGCGCTTGCCACGGTGTACTTTCTGTATCTGGGCATCAGCGGAGAATGGGTCGGACCACTGTTGTGGCCGGTGGCGGCGCTCCACGCCGCGCTCGCCGTCGGATGCATCGCCTGCCTGCGGCCAAAATGTAGGATCTCGCCATGATGACCTCCCATCGTCTCGCGCTCGTTGTTGTCCTGATGGTGGCAGCGGCCGCACAAGCTCAGGATTCCGGTTTGCCTTCGCTCGCCGCCCGGCATGCCGTCGCACCAGCGATCTCCTTGACCCCGGACGGAAGCGGGGGAACCGCACCGAACGCGGGAGGAAGCGACGCGCCCGAGCTGCCGCTGAAACTGGTCGATCCGGAGAAGAAGCTGAACATGTCGTTCACACCCTACATGTGGCTCACCAGCCTCTCCGGCAATATCTCGGTGAAGAACATCAACTTCAACGCCACGGCGAGCTTCGTCGACATTCTGCAGAACACCAACGGCGTCTTCGGACTCATGGGGGCCATCGACGCGGAGATCGACCGGTTGGTCTTCCAGCTCAACGGGGCCTGGTCCTACATGAAGGTCAACAACACCCGAGGCGTTTTCGCCGCAGGCTCCCTGGCCTCTGCGATCAAGATCGACTCCTCCTGGACGGAGCTCTTCGGCGGGTACCGGTTCATCGACCAGCCGCTGTACAAGGAAAAGGACCCGGCGGGGCGCTTCTTCATCGACGGCTTCGTCGGCGGGCGCCTGACGACACTCTATCTCGACTCTACGGTGACGGCCTCCGCGGCGATCGTGCTGCCCGATGGAACGCCCCTCGCCGCGGGTGCCTCGAGGGAGATCGCGGGGTACCAGGCGTGGGTCGAGCCCTTTGTCGGCGCCCGGATCGGGATGAATCTCTGCGGCAATTGGACGATCGGTCTGCGAGGGGATGTCGGAGGCTTCGGAGTCTCAGGAGACACATTGGCGTGGCAGGCGATCGGCATGGTCGGCTACACCTGGCACATGGACAGCTGGAACCTATCGCTGCTCGGCGGCGTCCGGGCCCTGAGCCAGGACTACTCCTCGGGCGGATTCCGCTGGAATGAGACGGTCTACGGCCCGGCCCTAGGCGTTCAGTTTTCCTTCGCCTTTTGATCTCTCCCCACCTCAATACTTTCCCAATGTCACTAAATTTTGAAAATCGGACGAACCCGGGCCGCTCCTCGGCTCATACATCGATCCCAATTTTCATCCGGATCATCCGCACCCCATGACATCCACGACCCTCTCCGCCGTCCCATCATCCCGCGCATCCGCTGTTGGCCGCGACCTCGTCAGCGGTCTCGTCGTCTGCCTGGTCGCTCTTCCGCTGTGCCTGGGGATCGCGCACGCCTCCGGCGCGCCGCTGATCTCGGGGCTGGTCTCGGGCATCCTCGGCGGCATCGTCGTCGGTCTGCTCAGCGGATCGCACATCAGCGTGTCGGGGCCGGCGGCGGGCCTCGCAGCGATCGTGGTGGCGCAGATCAACGGACTGGGCTCGTTCGAGGCATTTCTGCTCGCCGTGCTGATGGCCGGCGCCTTGCAGATTGTGTTGGGCCTGGCCCGCGCCGGGGCGTTGGCGAATTTCTTCCCCAACACCGTCATCAAGGGCCTGCTGGTCGCGATCGGCGCGTTGCTCATCCTCAAGCAGGTGCCGCATCTGCTGGGGCACGACGTCGATTATGAGGGCGACTTTTCGTTCCGCCAGGAGGACGGCCGGAACACCATCAGCGAGTTCGGCCAACTGATTGGCGCATTCCTGCCGGGTGCCGCGCTGGTGGGCCTCAGCTGCGTCGCGGTGCTGGTGGTGTGGGAGCGATCGCGGCTGAAGAAGTCGATGATCCCCGGCGCGCTTGTCGCCGTACTGCTCGGAGTTGCGATGAGCGAACTTCTGCGCTGGACGGGTTCATCGTGGGCGATCGCGCAGAACCATCTGGTCTCGGTGCCCGTCGTCGGCACGCAGGGGATGGGGTGGGGTGACCTGCTGCGTTTCCCAGATTTCAGCCGATGGAGCGATCCCGCCGTGCTGAGCGCGGCGGCGACGCTCGCCATCGTCGCGTCTCTGGAGACGCTCCTCAACCTGGAAGCCACGGACAAGCTCGACCCGCTGCGCCGCACCTCGCCGCCCAATCGCGAGCTTTTGGCGCAGGGCGCAGGCAACTTGCTGGCGGGGCTGATCGGCGGCCTGCCCATGACCTCGGTCATCGTGCGCAGCTCGGTGAACGCGCAATCCGGCGGGCGCACGCGGCTGGCGGCGATCGTCCACGGCGTGCTGCTGCTGGGCAGCGTGCTGCTGCTGCCGACGCTGCTCAACCGCATTCCGCTTGCCGCGCTGGCCGCCATTCTGATCGTCACCGGATTCAAACTGGCCAGCCCGAAGGTCTTCCGCCAAATGTGGTCCGAAGGCGTCCGACAGTTCCTGCCCTTCCTCATCACCATCCTGTCAATCGTGTTCACGGACCTCCTTCTTGGAGTCATGATCGGCCTGGGCATCAGCATTGCCTTCATTCTGTGGGGCAACCTTCGTCGCGGATTCCGCGTGATCCGCGAGGAACACACCGGAGGCCTGGTGCACCGAATCGAGCTGGCCAGTCACGCCAACTTCCTCAACCGCGCCCGTCTGATGACGACGCTGGGCGCCTTCAAGAGCGGCGACCAGGTGGCGATCGACGCTCGGATGACCGATGACATGGATCTTGATGTCCTCTCGATGATCCGGGAGTTTGCCGGAGAAACGGCGCCGGCACGCGGCATCAGCGTCAGCCTGTTCGGATTCCGCGACCGCTACCCCCTGCGCGACGTGCAGCAATACGTGGATTGGACCACCAAGGAGATCCAGGCGAAGCTGACGCCGTCGCGCGTTCTGCAGCTCCTGAAGGAGGGCAACGAGCGCTTCGCGAGCGACCGCCGCTTGAATCGCGATCTGGTGCGCCAGGTCGATGCGACCTCCGCGGGCCAGCATCCGATGGCCGTGGTGCTCAGCTGCATCGACTCGCGCTCGCCGGCCGAAATCCTTTTCGACCTGGGCCTGGGCGACATCTTCAACGCCCGCTTGGCCGGCAATGTGTCAAGTGCCCAGGTGCTCGGAAGCGTCGAATACGCCTGCAAGGTGGCGGGCTCCAAATTGATCGTGGTTCTTGGACACACCCGTTGCGGCGCGGTGAAGGCCACGTGCGAACTGGTGTCGCGGGGCGCGCACGCCGTGGGCGAGCTCACGAACCTGCCGTCGATCACCGACACGATTGCCGAGGCCGTGAGGATGGAGACGCGCACCCTCGATCACCGCGACGGGGACAATGAACAGTTCGTGGACCGTGTGGCGGCGCTGAATGTACGCAACACCATGCGTCGGATCGAGGCGGGCAGCCCTGTGCTCCGATCGATGATCCTCAACGGCGAATTGGCGATCGTTGGTGCGATGTACGATGTGGCGACCGGTCGGGTGGGGTTCCTGGACGGAGCCGGAGCTCTCGTGCCCACTGCCGAGAAACGCCCCTCCGCCATGGCGTGAGGGACAAGCGCGTTCGCCAGCAAACATCACCCCGAAGCCGCCATGCCTTCGGGGTGGGAAAGTGGGCGGTGGGGGACTCGAACCCTCGACCTCACGGGTGTGATCCGTGCGCTCTAGCCAACTGAGCTAATCGCCCGTCGAAACAGCAATGGTAACGCCTGCCATGCAACCTTCAAATCCTCGAAAAAGCCCCTGATCCGGGGTTCAACTCAGGTGACCGGGTTCCTGGCTGGCTTTCTGACCCTGAGCGGTTCGCTGAGCCCCGACATCACCGGTTGCCCCACCCGGAAGCTTTGCCGCATCGGTCGGAGCCTGATCCATGGGTTCCTTGTGGATCTCGTTGGTCACGTCGGTCATGCCCTTTTTGAATTCGTTGATGCTCTTGCCGAAGGACCGGGCCACCTCGGGCAGGCGGCGGCCGAAGATGAGCAGGGCGACCGCCAGCAGGATCAGCCACTCGAAGCCTTGCGGCAATCCGAGGGCAAGCAGGTTTGTCGGATGGATGGAAAGGAAGGTTTGCATGGATTTATAGTAGCCGACTTCGCCAAAATCGCTATTTTCTCCATATGCCCAATTTCCTCCATCGAAAATTCCCCCTCGTCTTCGCCTGCGGCGCCATCGCGCTGCCCATGCTGTTTCTCGCCGGATGCAAATCCGAGGAGCCGATAGCGGAAGCGGCCCCCGATTACACGCATCAACTTGGCCCGGGCGAGAGCGGCCTGCGCAAGCTTGGTCCGAACGATCCGCTGCCGGACATCGGCGCCGCATGGCGCGTGCGCGATCCCTTCCTGAACAAGGCGCTCGCCTCCTCGCTCGGCTGGTTTCAGATGCCCTCGACCAAGAGCAAGTTCCCCTTCATGAACGTCGCGACCTGGGACCAGGCGTCGTCGAGCATCGTCGCCTTCCAGCAGATCCTCCAGGACAGTAAGGACGAGGCGTCCTTTGTCGGCGCCATCAAGCAGCAATTTGAAATTTGGCAGACCGTGGGATGGAACGGCAAGGGCACCGTGCTGTTCACCGGCTACTACAGCCCGGAATTCAACGGCAGCCTGACCCCGACGGACGAGTTCAAGTATCCGCTCTTCAAGCGTCCCGCCGATCTCGTGACCGATCCCTCCACGGGCGAGCCCAAGGGTCAGCGCGCCGCTGACGGATCCGTGCATCCCTATCCGACGCGCGCGGAGATCGAGTCCAGCAACATGTTCAAGGGAACCGAGCTGGTCTACCTGCGCTCGCCACTGGACGCGTACATCGTGCAGGTCAACGGCAGCGCCAAGATCCTGCTTCCCGACGGCAAGCCGATGTTCGTCGGCTACTCCGGCAAGACGGATCGTCCCTACGTCGGCCTCGGCAAATCCTGCGTCGACGCGGGCTTGATTCCCAAGGACAAGCTTTCGCTCAAGGCGATCATGGACGAGTACAAGAAGAACCCGGCGCAGATCACTTCGATGATGGCCAAGAACGAGTCGTATGTTTTCTTCACCACCTACGACGGCGGCAATTGGCCGGCGGGCTCCCTCGGCTTCAAGGTGACCGAGAAGGAAACCCTGGCCACCGACAAAAAGGTCTATCCGGCGGGCGGCGTGGTGCTGGTCGACACGCAGGGCATCGATTTCGGCGGCAAAAAGCAGCGATTCTTGAAGTTCATGCTTGACCAGGACACGGGCGGAGCCATCCAGGCCCCGGGCCGCGCCGACATTTACATGGGCATCGGACCGGCCGCAGAAATTCTCGCGGGAGGCCAGTACGCCGAGGGCACCATGTACTACTTCTTCCTCAAGCCCGACTGCACCAGCCAGTATCCGCTTCCTGCAGCGGTGAAGTCGTCCACGACGAAGGGCGCGGAGCCCACCGCGAAAATGGGTGGACCCGCTTCGAAACCTTCCTTGAAATCAACGGCGAAGCCGGCCACGCCGGGTCTGAATCCGACTCCCAAATAAGTTCGACGGGTTCAAGGCCACGGCCCTTGCATTGAAAAGCGACGTGCGTGCGAATCATCGCACGCACGTTTTCATTTGCGATTCGGATCAATGCCGGAAGTGGCGAGTCCCGGTCACCAGCAGCGTGACGTTCCGCTCGCGGCAGAGCGCTTCGGTGTCGGCGTCGCGCTTGCTGCCTCCCGGATGCACCAGGCACTTCACCCCCGCGTCAATCAGGAGCCTCGGTCCGTCGTCGAAGGGAAAGAAGGCGTCGCTGGCCGCGGTCACCATGGTCGAGCCTGCTGCTGAAAGCCGCGATCCGGCCTTTGCAATCGCGTGACGACAGGAGGCCACGCGGTCCATCTGGCCCGCGCCTGCGCCCCACAGCGATTGCTGCGAGCCGATGCACACGGCGTTGCTTTTCAGATGCTTCGAGATCACCGTCAAGAATTCCACGTCGCGCAGCATCGCCGCGCTTGGGGCCGGCCCCGCGACATGCTTGAAAGTCTTCGCGTCGCAGATTGCGCTGTCGGGTTCCTGGACCAGGACTCCGCCCGGAACGCTTCGCAACTGCGGCACGCTCGCGCGAGCGAGCCTCATGGATCCCACCGCGAGCAGTCTCACATTTTTCCATCGCGTCGCCAACAAGGCGACGGCCTCCGGCTCAAAGGACTCCGCCACCACGACCTCCAGAAAGCGCTCGGATTTGGCGATGTTTTGCGCCGCCGAGGCGGTGACCCGTGACGAGATCGCCACGATGCCGCCATAGGCCGCCAGGGGATCGCCCGCATAGGCCCGATCAAAGGCCTCGAAGGCGTCGGCCGCGATCGCCGCGCCGCAGGGATTGGTGTGCTTTACGACGCATGCCGCCACGCCTTCCTGGGAGATCGCGGCCAGGTCCCTGACCAAGTCGAAGGCCGCCGAGGCATCCAGGATGTTGTTGTAGGAGAGGGGCTTCCCTTCCACGGTTTCCGCCTCCACGATGCCGCCATCGGCCTCGGCGGAGTTGCGATAGAGCGCCGCCTGTTGATGGGGATTCTCCCCGTAGCGCAGGGTGGCTTTGCGCGTCAGCAACAGGGGCAACGCGTCGGGAAACGACTCGGGTGCGCGGCCCATCCATCCCGCGATCATGGCGTCGTATCGCGCCGTGTGCTCAAAGGCTTCGGCTGCAAGCGCCCGGCGCAGCGCCATTGTCGTGGCGCCGTGGTTGGCCTGCATCTCCTCCGCCACCCGTCCATATTGATCCGGCGACGTCACCACGGCCACAAACTCATGATTCTTGGAGGCACTGCGGATCATCGCCGGCCCGCCGATGTCGATCTGTTCGATCGCCTCCTCCTCGGTCACTCCCGGCTTGGCGATGGTCGCGGCAAAGGGATAGAGGCTCACGCACACCAGGTCGATCGGCTCGATGCCGTGCTTCCGCATTTGCTCGACATGCTCGGGAATGTCGCGCCGACCCAGCAATCCGCCATGGACCTTGGGATGCAGGGTCTTGACCCGGCCATCCAGCATTTCGGGGAACCCCGTCAACTGCTCGATTGGAACCACGGGAATTCCAGCCTCGGCAAGGGCTTTGGCGGTTCCGCCCGTGCTCACGATTTCCACGCCCGCGGCGGCGAGCATCCGGGCGAATTCCGCCAAGCCGCGCTTGTCGCTGACCGACAGCAGCGCCCGACGAATTGGAACGGGGGAGCTCATGCGACTTGAAGCTTCAATCTCTTGCAGCTGCGCGCCATTCACGGCGTGCCCGCGCTGGCGGCGGCTTCGGCTTTGAGCGTGGCATCCTTGCCGGCTGCGGGTTTCGTGTCCACCGGCACAGCGGGTGCCGCGGATTTTGTCGCCTCAATGGGCCGGAGCTGCTGCAATCGACCATCGGAGGAAAGCAGCAGAATGGTTCCATCAACTGGGGCGGTGGAGGCGACCCACACCGCATTGGGGAACGTCGCAGTCGCCGTGATGCCGCCCGCCTTGGTCTCGACCAGCGACATGGTGCGGCTGGTCTCGTCCCACAGGATGAATCCGTCATTGATTCGAGTGATGGCATTGCCGGCTGCTTTGGACTTCCACTGAACAAGCCCGCTCACCTTGTCGCCGGGAGTCGTGCTGAAGGCCACCAAGCCCTCTTCGGGAACTTGCAGGGCCACCAGATCTCCGGCTGCAAGCGGTGGGTTGACCAAGGGTGATTGCGTGAACCAGTTCCAGTTGGATTGCCCCGTCTTAAGGTCGATGGCGTGCAGATACTGGTCCTTCCCGGAGACGTACGCGATGCCGTTGAGCACCGAGGGCTTGCTCACGAACGGTGCGTTGCTCTTGTATTTCCAGATCGGTTTGGCGTTTGTCGCATGAAAGAGGCAGACTTCGCCGCCGGTGCTCACGGTCAGCACTCCGACACCAGGCACCACCACCGGGGGAATCACAATTTTCCCCAGCGACATCGCACCCATCTCCTCCAGGCACTCGACGGTGCGGCGCAGGCTGCGGTCGTCGTTGGTTGAATATTCGCCGGGTGCGTCGCGCTGGGTCGAGACCTTGGCGATGTTGGATTCCACGAGCTTGAGCCAGATGACCCGTCCCTCGGAGTCGCCGAACACCACATATTTGCCGTTGGTGGCACCGGCGGTGGCGGGAACGCGGCGAAGGGATTGCTGGGCCAGAAGGGCACCGCTTCCATCCTCAAAGGCGACCGTAGCCGCGTCGGTCAGGGCGATGGCGGCGGGAGTCGTGCCTGCCGGGGAAATATTGACGCCGTAGATTTTGTCGAGCGTGCTCTGGGTCGAACCCTGCCAAAGCACTCCGCCGGTGTCCGGCTTTACGCGGGTCACCACGCCGAAATGGTCCCAGGTGAAAATTTCAGTTCCATCAAGGCTCATGCCCGCGAGTGGGGCGGTGCCGGCATGGGGGATCTTCGCCTGCCAGTGGCTTCGCAAACCAAGCGGCGTGATGTCATGCGGCTTCGCGAGGTAATTCGCATCGGCCTCATCCTTCAAGGTGTCCAGCTTGCTTTTGGCAGCCGAGGCCTGGTCTGTCAGACGGGGTGAGGAGGAAGCCGCCGTGGTTGCCAGAAAGGCGCTGGCCAGGAACATCAGGCTGCAGGCAATGGAATGATGGAATTTTTGCATGGAAGGGTTCCGCTGAGGAGTCGTGCCGGGGAAGTGGAAATTGTATAGAAATCTCACGGCGGGTCCGTTCGACCCTTCCTTGAATTGCATCGGGATAAAAAATTTGGCCCAAAAAGGAGATCAGCCGAACCCTTTCTGAGCTTCGGCTGACCGCCCTTTCCCTTCAATCCCTCCAACATGTTCGGTTCGCATCCATTTGGCACTCGGCCTTTCGGCCCAGTAACGTGAGAGAGTTCCCTTTCCCTCACAGTTTTAGTTTCTGATTAGAGGTCCCTTTACCTCACCTCAGAAGAAGCCAAACTACTTTCAGCGATCCAAACATGGGGTAGGAAGTTAATCCTACGAAGACATATTCGCATCTACATCGTCATCGTGTTCCTAAATGAATCAATTTTTCCATAAAAAATTAAAGTCTCGCCTTGAGTGGCAAATTGAAAAAAACGCTGTTTTTGCTCAAAAAAAGGCGTTTGAAACCAGACCTTTGGGCTTCTGGGAACTCACCGTGGCAGAATGTTTGCCTTGAAACCCGGCTCCGCAGCCGATCACGCGCCATTGCCGGGGAAGTTCCATTCCGACCCGGGCTCGTAGTCCAAAAGTGAATAGAGATCTTTCCGAGTCTGCATTTGGGGAAGCACTTCCCTCACGGACCCATGCTTTTTCAGCGAAGAAAGACCCCGTGTCACCTCCCCCATGGCCAGGCGCATCATGCTGAGCGGATAGATCACCAACGCGTAACCGAGCTCTCCGAACCTGGCCGCAGAGATGTCTGGCGTCTTGCCGAACTCGGTCATGTTGGCGAGCAGGGGGCCAGGCGACTCCTTGGCGAAGTCCCGGAATTCGGCCTCGCTTTGCAGCCCTTCTGGAAAGATCACATCGGCCCCGGCTTCCCGATATTGATTGGCGCGTTGAACGGCGTCGGCAAAATTGGTGACGTGCCGCGCGTCGGTCCGCGCGATGATCACAAACTCGGGAGTGATCCGGTGCTTCGCCATGGCGCTGACCTTGTCGACCATCGCCTTGGCACTGATGACTTCCTTGCCGTCCAGGTGTCCGCACCGCTTTGGAAAAACCTGATCCTCGATGTGCAGCGCAGCGGCGCCGGCTCGCTCGTATTCCACGACGGTCCGCACACAGCTTTCCACCTCGCCATAGCCCGTGTCGGCGTCTGCGATCACCGGCAACCGGCCGGCATCAGCGATTTCCCGGATGGTTCGGGCCATTTCAGTCAGCGTGATCAGGCCGACGTCGGGGTATCCCGAGACATTTGCCGTGGCGCCGCCCGAGATGTAGACCGCCTCAAAACCAGCCTTTTGAACGGCCTTGGCCACCAGCGCGTTAAAGGCGCCGGGAACCATCACCGTTCCGCGCGACATCAGGCCGCGAAGTGTGCGCCCAGGATGCTCGGACGTGCTCTGTTGCATGGGTGATATCGAATCGGCTTTCCTGCGGGGTGGCGTCATGGTGCTCTCGTCGGAAGGATCAGGGCTGCCTCTTGAATTGGTCGGGCCCTTTTGTCGGTCCCCAGATTTGCTTGCCGGCATCGTCAAATCCGCGCTCCCACACATCGAATTCTTCCGCGGACAGGCTCACCTCGCAGGTCGCATAAGTAGCGCCGCCCTTGGAGCACGCACAGTTTTGACCGGTCGTTGAGCCGCGCCATTGGTTCCCCGACGAGGCTTTCAGCCGAATCCCGCAACCCGATCGCGGGACGAGCTGGGAGGGAAGGAATCGGTCAAGCGGATTCTGGTGTTTCCAAGCGCCGGTATACACATCCGGGTCGCTGGGAAACTCGTAGAGGCGAATTTCGACATCTCCATTGTCCCGGTCCACGAGCTGGTACACGCTCTGCTGAAGCGGTTGGCCCGGGGATTTCGAAGGAGCTTTCTCGACGTACAGCCATCGGCCGTCGGTCCGGTCCTTCCAAATGGGCTGCATATGGAGCGTCATGGGCGGATCATTTGCGTCCGACATGGCTTGCATGGAGCTTGAAAATGTACCCCCCATCCAGCGCCACACCTGATCCACCCTCTCGCTTGGCGGAGGGGGCAGGGGAGGCTTGTATTGGCCGACGGTGCCGCACCCGGCAAGCAGTAAATTGGCGGTCCATTTGGCGCTTAGTTTCATGGGCGGATGCTAGCATCGCACACTTTCAGACCCGACCACCGGAGTAGTCATGAGCACCTCAACCGCTTCCAAGCAACCCGACACCCGCGGACTCGCGGGGCAGACCGTTGGCGACACTTCCGTCTGTGCCGTCACGCAAACCGAACTTCTCTACCGCGGCTACGAGATTGCCGATCTCGCCGCCCACGCGACCTTCGAGGAAGTTGCGTATCTCCTGCTGGTGGGCCACAAGCCCACGGACGCCGAACTGAAGAAATTCAAGAGCGACATCGTCGCCCAGCGAAAAATCCCCGTGCCGGTGCGGGATGCGGTGGCGCAGTTCGCCGTGAGCCATCCCCAGGCGCATCCCATGAACGTGCTGCGCACGGGTGTGAGCCTGCTCTCCCATACGGATCCCGATTGTGAGGACAATTCCCCGGCGGCCGAACTGCGGAAAAGCATGAGGCTTCTGGCCCAGATTCCGATGCTCATCGGGATCTGCCAGCGATCGCGTGAAAAGAAGCCCATCCTCGAGCCGGATGCCTCCCTGGGCCATGCAGCCAACCTGCTCTGGATGATCAATGGGCGAAAGCCAAGCGAGCTCGAGGCCCGCATCATGGATGTGAGCCTGATGCTCTACGCCGAACACGATTTCAACGCCAGCACGTTCGCCTGCCGGGTCATCGCCAGCACTGAATCGGACCTCCACAGCGCGGTCTGCGGCGGCATCGGAGCGCTCAAGGGCCCGCTGCACGGGGGAGCCAACGAGATGGCCATGGAGATGCTCAAGGAGATCGACCGGGACTGCTCCGGGGGCAGCATCACCGTTGAAGCATGGATGCAGAGGGCCTTCGTCGAGAAGCGCAAGCTCATGGGCTTTGGACATCGCGTGTACAAAAATGGAGATCACCGAGCGGGCATTCTTCGATCCTGGGGTCTCAAGCTGGCCGAGCAGATCGGCCCCGGCGCCAAGAAATGGTTTGACATCGGGGATCGGGTCCAGGCGATCATGCTCAAGGACAAGGCGATCCATCCCAATGTCGATTTCCCCTGCGGGATGACCTATTTCATTCTCGGAATTCCGGTGCCGCAATACACGCCCATCTTCGTGGCCAGCCGCATCACCGGCTGGGCCGCCCACATCATGGAGCAGCATGCCAACAATCGGATCATCCGCCCGCTCGCCGATTATCAGGGGCCGCCTCCACGCAAGTGGAAGGCATAGGGAGAGCACCCGCGGGGGAGACCTAGCGATTCAATGTGCCGGACCCTGCCGCGTTGTTCCATGTCAACTTGAAAAGCTTCGCGAGGAACAAAAAAAGGGGACGAGCCTTTTTTCAAAGACCCGTCCCCTGTGCTGTTGCGGACCGTGCCCTCCGCGGCCCGCATGGTTCGAGACCCGATGCTGCGTTCCCTTTGCAAGCATCGAGCCGGGGAGTCCTTTTGGGACCGCCCCCTTCGAACATCTGATTCTTGATTTCCCGTGAAACCAAGCCTTTTCCTTACACAACTCTTCGGCCCTTTTTCCGAAGAGCGATCAGATTCAGTGATGCGACGTGATCGACATGCGATCAAGCCACGATGTTTGTCAAGAGCGACTTTGTGAGCCGCAAGTCCTGCCATGCACAATGCGCAGATCGGGGAAGGATCCGCGAGTAAACGAGATGAGTCAGGAGTGCAGATGACCGACGTCTGAAACAGCTCTCCGTCAGCAGGCACCGCAATCGCCGGAGATCCCAGTCCCTTTCACTGGAATCTCCGGCAGCGGCGTGCTGGAGTTCTGTTTCGTCGCCAAGTCCTTCAGTCCAGCGGACAGCACAGCGATACCAATCACCCGCTCCCTTTAAGCAGGCGAAAGCCGCACGCACTCCACGCTGAGAATGAAGGAACAAGTCGCGTCTGTGGCAAATGAAAAGCCACAAATCTTGCACTCCAAACCCGATGATTTTTTCAATACCCTTTTAGCCAACTCACTCGTCCGACAACTTGGAACATCCGGATCGGTCGGATTTCGACCCGTGGAGCAGTACTAACACGGAAACCGGGCGAGTCAAATGAAGCCGGGAAAGAAATCAAAATAAAAAATTGAGCTTTCCGGGGAGTCAAATTCTTGGGGAAAAAACAAGCGAGGGGCGGCATGAGCCGCCCCTCGCGGGATTTGCATCAGTGGAGTGAATCAGGCGTGACGGCGACGATTGCCGATCAGGCCAGCAAGTCCAACCAGTGCCATGGCGCCAGGAGCCGGGATGTTTCCGGAATTCTCGACGATGTAGTCCTGATGGTAGATGCTGGAAACGCCCTGAATGTTGGCGTTGCCCAAACCGTTGATCGAGGCAAAGAGTGCCGATGAAATCGCACCGACGGTTCCGTTGTATCCGGACGCCTGGACAAGTCCAGTGCTCAGATCCAAGCCAAAGCCGAAGTCAGTGACGACTTCCCAAACCGCGAGCTGGAATGCTGTTGCATAATCAGCAGTGAGGTATTGGTTTCCTGCAGCAAAGACATACATGTCGTTGATGGCCTGTGCCGCGGCAGCACCCATCGGAGCGCTGGTCGGCATCGTGGAAACTGGCACCACGTTGTACTGGTTCACGCCACCGTTGGCGTACTGGTACAGATCGCAGCAGAAGACGGCGTAGGCGCCGTTCTGGAAGGCAACTGTGTTGCTGCTGTTGGTCGCATTGATAAGAATCACGCCGGCAAAGACTCCGCCGTTGAATCCAGGCGAAACAATGTTCACGCCTTGACCGGGGCCAGTGCCGGTGAACTGCACGTCAACCGTGGTCGCCGAAGCGGCGGCGCAAATTGCAGCAGTTGCAAAAACAGAAACAGCAGTGGTCATTGATTTCATTTTTTTCTCTATGTAAAGGGAAGTAAGGGAAAGAAAGGGAACAATGGCCGATGGGAAATCGACCGTGCGGTCAGTATTAACACCTTTATCTGGCAAGTCAAAGGAATTCATTCGAATTCGCTCAAAAATGACTAGCAATTGCAGAAAGAATTATTGACCAGCAGCAAAAAAAACTCAACAATTTGCCAAAAAAAAGGCATATTATGAACCACTTTTAAAGCGTTCCAGGGTCTTGCCAATCGGGGCAATGTCGTCGTAAGGAAATAAAAATAAAAGACGCTCCTCTTTTGAGTGGAGCGTCTTTGTCTTCAATCCAATCGAAGGTCGATTACTTGCGCCGCCGCATCATGAGACCTGCAAGTCCAAGCAGTGCAACAACGCCGGGAGTCGGAACTGGCGGTGCATAGAAGGACCAAGCAGCTTGGCCGCCAACCACACCATCAAAGGAAGGGTCGAAGGTCCAAGTTTTGCCGCTAATAGTGTACTTAGTCTGGGCATCGCTTTTCACATTGGCGCTGGCCATGGTGTACAAGGTTGTTCCGCCGGTTTGAGCGGTCGACTTTCCGGTCCAATTGAACCACACCGCCATCGTGGCCGTGCCGCCATTGGCGAGAATGTCACTGGTTTTCAGGCTATAGCGCCCGATCATGATCATGTGGTCGGCATTGGCTGAAGCGTTGGTTTCAAACCCAGCATCGCTCGGCGAATTTTGGGTGACTCCGGCGCCGACAAAGAGAGGAGTCGCGTTGAAGCCACCAATGATCGAGCCGACATTCGAATTCGGATTGGTGAAGTAGGAATCTGCGGCCACGTTGCCGGTGTTGCCCGCGCCTTGCGTGCGGGCGCCGACCGTCATGAAGGAGTCCCAGGTGTTGTTGCCGGTGCCGCCGTTGGCGCCGGAGCCGGGGAGCCAGCTAACGTTGCTGTGCTGGAAGTTCAAGCCGAGGCTGTTGGTGAACTTAGATGTCTTGTTGACCCCAAACGTCGAGGCATCGGTAGTGGCTTGGCCGTACAGATTCACCATGCGCTCACCCTGGGTGCCGGTTCCGGAAGCGGAATTGAATTTGAGGAAGACGTCCATGACCGAGTATTGAACACCCGCGTCCGTGACGAGATAGTTGTGGGCATAGAGGCCTTGAGCTCCCGAGACTGACGCGCTGGCAACGCCGGCGAATGAGATGGTGAGCAGTGTCGAGACGATTTGATATGAGTTTTTCATAAATCCTTGATTCCCTTACAGTTCTGTTTGAAATACGACAAACGCTTTTCCAACAACCGCCGAACATGATTTGGATAGGCACAAGCCTGGACCACGATTTCTAGTTTTTCAGGATCCCGCAGAAATTTCGCTGTCGGCCAAGGCCAGAAAGGATTGCCCTTGCCTTGCGAAATGACTTGAGTGTCCCACTCCTTTTCACCAACCTCAACTACGCCCTTGGATCCTGATCATTTTCAAGATCAACATTCCTAAGGCAGGGACAAACTAGGTCGATTTTGAATCATGTCAAAAATAAGTAGTGAAAAATTTTGATTTTGTGGAACCGAGATATCCAATATCGAAATTTCGAAAAATATCAACGATGTTATTTGCCAACCCAAAGTAAAAATAAAAGACCCCGATGATTAAATCATCGGGGTCCTTGGTTTCCAAAGGGATTGTTAGTAAATCAGGCCTGACGACGACGGCCGACAAGACCAGCCAGTCCGACCAGGGCCAGAGCGCCTGGGGCCGGAACAACGAAGGTGTTGTAAACCAAGTTCGTGTTAAACGCAGGCTGAGAAGTCGTTCCGCCACCAGCGATGGTGCCGTTGACCTTCAGAGTGAGCTTGCCCTTGATCTGCATCGACAGGGTGTCCGCGTTGGTGTACCCGGTCACATTGACCGTGAAACGACCGAGCAGAAGACGCTTGTCGGCATACGAACCAGCCAAATCGGCTGGATCATTCGGCAAGTTGGTCTGCCAACCCGCTCCGACGTAAGCCGGAGTCGCGTTGTAACCACCTTGAATGGTTGAAGCGCCAGCAGTGCCCGCGTTGGCGAAGTACACGTCGCCACCAATTGCTTGGTTGGTGATCGCGGCGGACTGACTACGTGCACCCATGCTCACGAACGAATCCCATGCATTTGCATTGGCTGCGTTCGAAGGCATCCAGCCGCTTCCGTCGGAGTGCACCCAGGCGGCTCCGTTGGTTGCAGTGGCGGCATCGCCGGCGTTCTGAACGCCATTGCGAGTCGTGCGGCAGAAGGCATTGGTGCCGGTCTGACCGAACAGGTTGACGCACTTGTCGAACGCGCCGGTGAAATCGGCATAGACGTCCATGACTGAGTAGCGATTGCCGCCATCAACGACCAGGTAGTTTGTACCCGTAATGCCGAGGAAGGCCGCGTTGGCACTTGCGGCAGTCGCAAGCACTCCAAAACCAATTACGCTCTTTGGGAAACCCATTGTTCATACTCCAGATGTCCGGTAGGGAAAGGGAAGAAAGGGAACACAGTGAAGTGAAGGGAACATGGTCTACCGGGATGAGACCATGAACACAGCATGACTCGAAAAAGCATGCGCTCAAGTAATAAAACAGTTTTTTTGTCATTTTCTTCATTTATTTTGGATCAATCGAGGACTCAATTTGACTGAAATCAGCGATTTCGAGGTTGAAATGAATTTATAGCGTCAAAAAAATTGCCTTTTTTGACATAAAAACGGCATATTATTGCTTAAATTTATAGGACTATGAAATGGTTTCACCAGGGAACAATTTGCATCGATTGAATCAAATTGAATCCGAAGCAATCTTTTCGAGTTTGCGGTTCAATCACAGGCTCTATATCAACGCCTGATTCAACAAGGAGTCCAACGTGAGCGCTCAAATTCAAAAATGTGCTGTGATTGGTGCTGGAACAATGGGTGCGGGCATCGCTTTTGTCGCGGCAATGAGCGGGATCGACACGTTTCAGATGGATGTGAAGTCTGAACAGCTCGATCGTGCCCGCGCCTATCACAAGAAGACTGCCGATCGCAGCGTCGAGAAGAAGCGAATGTCCCAGACGGAAGCGGATGCGGCTCTTGCGAGGATTCATTACGTCGCTTCCATGGATCAAGCGAAAGGCGCGGAGTGGGTCATCGAGGCGGCCACCGAAAATGTCGAATTGAAGAAGAAGATCTTTCGCGAGATGCAATCGCACTTCCCGGCGCCCGCGATCTTGTCCACCAACACCAGCAGCATTTCAATCACCGAGATCGCCGCCGCGGTCGGAGCGGATGCACCGCGGGTGATCGGCATGCACTTCTTCAACCCGGTCCCTGTGATGGCGCTGGTCGAAGTGATCAAGGGATCGGCCACCAGTCCGGAGACCACTCAACGAACGATTGATCTTGCAAAAAGACTTGGAAAAACACCGGTCCCAGCCCATGACCGGGCGGGATTCGTCTCGAACCGGGTGCTGATGCCGATGATCAATGAGGCCTTTTATGCCTGGATGGATGGGGTGGCACAGCCTGAGGACATCGATCAAATCATGAAATTGGGCTGCAATTTCCCCATGGGCCCGCTGCGCCTTGCGGATTTCATCGGGCTGGATGTCTGCCACGACATCATGATGGTGATGCACCGCGAGCTCGGGAATCCGAAGTACTTTCCTTGTCCGCTGCTGAGGCAACTGGTGACTGCGGGGCGGCTGGGGGACAAGAGCGGCCGGGGAGTCTTCGAGTATCCGCAGAAATAGTTTCGAAGGCGCACATGCAGGCCTTCGAGGCGTCTGCGGCGGCGCACGTCGCAGTCATGTCGGCATCGGGTGCCGTACCATCGCCGCATGAATTCAATCAGGCCCGCCAAGCTTGTGGCGGTGATCGGTGGATTGGGATTCGCGAGTGGGTTGCCCAATGTGATGGTCACGGACACGCTCAGCGCCTGGCTGGCGGATCTTAAGATCGACATCAAGACCATCGGACTCTTCGCGCTGGTGACACTGCCCTACGCCTTCAAGTTTGTGTGGTCGCCGCTCTTGGATCGCTTCGCCGTGCCCGGCTTCGGATGGCTTGGTGCGCGAAGAAGCTGGCTGATTGTCCTTCAAGCATTGCTGCTGGTCGCCCTGCTGGCCTTGGCATGGTGCGGGCCCGAGCACTCCGGATCTCCGCTCATGGCGTTCGCCCTCATCGCCCTGGCCACATCAATGCTGAGTGCCACGCTGGATATCGCCGTGGATGCCCATCGATCGGACGTCTCCCAGGATGAAAAGGGCCCGGCCGCCAGCGCCTATGTGGCGGGATACCGGATGGCGTTTGTTCTGGCCGGTTCGCTGGCGCTGGTGGCGGTCGCGAAAGTGGCTCCCTGGCTTGAATCCTCATCTGAGGAAGCGGCAAGGGCCACGGCATGGCGAATTGTCTATGCGGGCTCGGCCGGCCTCCTTTTCATTGGGTTGATCTCTGCGCTGCTTGCCCCGGAGCCGACGGAACGCCAACCGCCCCAATCCCTTCGCGAGGCCATCGTGGCTCCACTGCTTGCGTTTCACAATCGATTTCACGGAAGGCTGGTGCTGGTCCTGGTCTTTATCTTTCTGTTCCGGTTGCCCGATTTGCTTGGCAATCGGATGACCATGCCCTTCCTGAGGAACGAGATTGGCTTCACACTGGAGGAGATCGGTTTCCTGAGGCAGGCGCTGGGATTTGCCATGACGATGGCCGGAGCCGTCATCGGCGGGATCGCCGTGAAGCGGTTCGGGATCTCTCGAACGCTTCTGGTGTTCGGCCTGCTGCAATGTCTGAGCAACGCGGGCTACATCGTGCTGGCCCAGGCCGGGAGGTCGGTGCCGACCTTCGCGTGCGTCATCGTGATCGAGAATCTGTGCAACGGCATGGTGTCGGCGGCGTTCGTGGCGTACTTCATGTCGCTCTGCGATCGGACTTCCAGCGCCGCCCAATACGCCTTGCTGTCGGGTGTGATGTATCTGGCGGGTGCCACCATCGGCGGCGCGTCGGGCTGGCTGGTGGAGTTGATGGGCTACCAGGGCTTCTTCCTCTTCAGCATCTTGATCGGGATTCCCGCGATCGCCCTGATCGGCATCGCCACCCGTCCCGCTAGAATCAATCCTTCATTCGCAAATTGAGGAATTTGAAACATGCCGCAGAGCCCACATGACCCGTTCGGAGCCCGCACCTCGATTTCAACGCCGCTGGGTGACAAGACTTACTACCGCCTTGAGGCGCTGAAGAAATTCGGCAATGTGGATCGGCTTCCGTGCTCGATCAAGGTGCTACTGGAGAGCGTGCTGCGCAACCAGGATGGCCGGATCTACACGCCGGAGCATGTGAAGGCGATCGTGGCCAGCGACTCCGGGACCAGGCGCGATGAGGAGATACCCTTCATGCCGGGGCGCGTGGTGCTCCAGGATTTCACGGGCGTGCCCTGTGTGGTGGACCTCGCGGCGATGCGCGGCGCCATGAAGCGAATGGGCGGCGATCCGAAGCGGGTGAATCCGCTGGTGCCCTGCGACCTGGTCATCGACCACTCGGTGCAGGTCGACGCCTTCGCCAGCGGGGTGGCGCTGACGATCAACAGCGAAAAGGAATTCGAGCGCAACATCGAGCGCTATGAATTCCTCAAATGGGGTCAGGGGGCATTTGAGAACTTCCGCGTGGTGCCGCCCGGCACCGGCATCGTCCACCAGGTCAACCTCGAATATTTGGCGAAGGTGGTCTGGGAAAAGGACGGCGTGCTCTATCCGGACAGTTTGATCGGAACCGACAGTCACACCACCATGATCAACGGCTTGGGGGTTCTGGGCTGGGGTGTTGGCGGGATCGAGGCCGAGGCGGTGATGCTTGGCCAGCCCATCTACATGCTGATTCCAGAAGTGGTCGGTGTTCGGCTCACGGGGAAACTTCCCGAAGGAGCCACGGCGACCGACTTGGTGCTTCGCGTGACCGAGATGCTTCGCAAGCATGGCGTCGTAAACAAGTTCGTTGAATTCTTCGGCGCCGGGCTTGCCGAGATGCCGGTGGCGAACCGGGCGACGATCGCCAACATGGCTCCTGAATATGGCGCAACTTGCGGATTTTTCCCCATCGACGAGCAGACGCTGGCCTATCTGAGGCTATCGGGGCGCGAGGAATCGCTGGTCAAGACGGTCGAGGCCTACGCCAAGGCCCAGGGATTTTGGCGCGATGACTCGCGCGACGTCGCCTACTCCGCTGTCCTTGAGCTGGATCAGTCCACGATCACGCCGAGCCTGGCCGGCCCCTCGCGGCCACAGGACCGCGTGGAATTGAAGGCCATGAAGAGCACCTGGCGGAGCGCGCTGACGAAATTGAAATCCGGCGGCAAGTCCGCCGCGCCGGCCACCGCGACGGCGGTCGCGGACGACGGCGTCGCCATCATGATGGATGGCAAGGAGTGCATCCTGAAGAATGGTGCCGTGGTCATCGCCGCGATCACCAGTTGCACCAACACCAGCAACCCGAGCGTCATGATCGGTGCCGGACTGCTGGCGAAGAAGGCGCGCTCCTTCGGCCTGACCCGGAAGCCCTGGGTGAAGAGCTCGCTGGCCCCGGGCTCCAAAGTTGTGACTGAGTACCTGAAGAAGTCGGGGACGATGGCGGCCCTGGTGGAGCTCGGCTTCGACGTCGTCGGCTACGGCTGTACGACCTGCATCGGCAACAGCGGGCCGCTGCCGGAGGCGGTCGAAGGCGCGGTCAAGGGCAATGACATGGTCGTGGCGAGCGTGCTCTCGGGCAACCGCAACTTCGAGGCGCGGGTGCATCCCGACGTGAAGGCGAACTATCTGGCGAGCCCGCCGCTGGTGGTGGCCTATGCCATCGCGGGCACGGTGGACATCGATCTGCAGAGTGAGCCGCTGGGTCTCTCCCCGAGCGGCAAGCCCGTCTTTCTGCGTGACGTGTGGCCGACCCAGAAGGAAATCGACGAGGCGGTTGCGTCGAGCGTCACCAACGGGCAGTTCCGCACGCAGTACGCCAGCGTCTTCGACGGCAGCCAGGAATGGAAGGACATCGCCACCGTTCGGGGCGAGATGTACCAGTGGAACTCCAAGAGCACGTACATCCAGGAGCCGCCCTTCTTCACCTCGATGACCCTGGCCGAACCCGGCCCGATCGGATCCATTCGCGGCGCCCGGTGCCTGGCCAAGCTCGGCGACAGCGTGACCACCGACCACATCTCTCCCGCGGGCAACATCAAGAAGGATGGCCCCGCCGGCGAATACCTGATGAAGCATGGCGTGCCCGTGAGCATGTTCAACAGTTACGGAAGCCGACGCGGCAACGACCGGGTCATGACCCGCGGCACCTTCGCCAACACGCGGATCCAGAATCAGCTGGCGCCGGGGACCATGGGAGGTGTGACCAAGGATTTCACCGATGGCGCCGTGAAGCCGATCTTCGACGCCGCGGAGAGCTACAAGAAATCCGGGACGCCGCTGGTGGTGCTGGCGGGCAAGGACTACGGCATGGGCTCATCGCGTGACTGGGCGGCCAAGGGCGCCCAGCTGCTCGGGGTGCGCGCCGTGATCGCGGAGAGTTTCGAGCGCATCCACCGCTCCAACCTGGTGGGCATGGGCGTGATGCCGCTGACCTACCAGCCGGGGCAGAGCGCCCAGGGCTTGGGATTGACCGGCGAAGAGACCTTCGACATCGATCTGCCGACGGACATCAAGCCGCGGCAGCTCGTCGCCGTTCGCGCGCGGCGGCCGGGAGCGGCCGAGATTACGTTCGAGACGGTGTGCCGCATCGACACACCCGTCGAGGTGGACTACTACCGCAACGGCGGCATCCTGAGCATGGTGCTGCGACGGATGGCGAAGACGGCATCCTAAAAACCTGCTGATTTCCGGGATAAAACGCATGATTTTGCATTCGCGCCGCGCGGCGATGCCACGATGCTTCGATGAGCACATCCATTGTTCACAAGGCGTGGGAGTGGTTCGCGCAGTGCGAGGAACACTTTCTTGGACGGGCCCGCACGGACGCGGAGAGCGCCGTCAGGGACGCGCTTCGCCAGCAATCGCCCAAAAAGTTCGCCGCCTTCGAAACCCGGGAGTTGTGCTGCCTCGGCCTCTACCAACCACCTCTTTCGGATCTGGCCCTGGCGGTCAAGAAGAATCGATGGTCGCGAGCGGGCGCACTGCTGGGTCAGGCGCTTGGCCGCAGAGTCGCATCGCGCATGAATGCGGCCCTGAAATCGCAGGGGCACACCTGGATCGTGGTTCCGATTCCGACCCCGTTCCTTCGCCGACTGTCCCGCGGGATTGACCATTCGGACCTCATCGCAGCGTCGGTCGCGCGGGAATTGAACCTGCCCCTATGCCGCGCGCTCTGGCAGCGCTTCGGGCGGACTCAAAAGACCCTGGACCGATCGGGCCGGTTGCGTCGTGTGCAGCGGTTCAAGTCTCGACGCCGGCACCGGCGGGGACTTGCCGGGAAATCCATCCTTCTTGTGGATGACATTCGTACGACCGGGGCCACCATTGAGGAGGCCAGTCGGGTGCTCCGCCAACGCGGGGCGGTTCGGATCGCCGCCGCCGTCATTTGCGTGGTCGAATAGGGGTCCGACGCAGCTTCCGGGCCGCAGAAACGCCTCAATTCCTGCGTTCTCCGGGTTGGGGAGCAGGGGTTATGAACAAAGTGGATTCCGACCCCCTTGGAGTTGACAGGCACGGGGATTTGGTTAGACTCCTCGACCCTGCATTTCCAGCCGGAAGGCTTGAAGGCAGGATTCTCTTTGAAAAGTGAACAGTTTGGATACGCCGCGAGGATGTGCGGTTTTCATGATTTGGTCACGGCCAGATCGTGGGAGCCAGTTCCCATTATTGGGAGCAACTCAGAGATCACAGTCTCTGTTTGTCATATCCTCCGTGAAAGCCAATGACAAGAATTGGTCAATTCAACAACTTTTTCTTCCTGAGCAATCGGGATGGCAAGGTTATGACAAGTGATATGAATCCAACGAGTGAGAACTCGTTGGCTGTCGAGAGATGATTCGACAGAGACCGGCCAAGTCGTTCTTCGGAACGCACTTGGTGGCCAGGTCATCTTCAAGTTTTGAAACAACAGCGGGCTTGCCCGCTTCGTAACGAAATTAAGTGAAGAGTTTGATCCTGGCTCAGATTGAACGCTGGCGGCATGGCTAAAACATGCAAGTTGAACGACTGGAGCAATCCAGAAGTGGCGAAAGGGCGAGGAATAGATTCCCACGTACCCCGAGGCCAGGGATACCCCAGAGAAATCTGGGACAATACCTGATGACATCGGAAACGATCAAAGGTTTACCACCTTGGGAGCGGGGAATCTCCTATCAGCTAGTTGGTGAGGTAACGGCTCACCAAGGCGAAGACGGGTAGCGGGTGTGAGAGCACGGCCCGCCGCATCGAGACTGAGACACTGCTCGGACTCCTACGGGAGGCTGCAGTAACGAATCTTCCGCAATGCACGAAAGTGTGACGGGGCAATGCCGCGTGTGGGATGAAGCCCTTCGGGGTGTAAACCACTGTCAGGGTTCACCAACAACATGAGGAAACCCAAAGGAAGAGCCGGCTAACTCTGTGCCAGCAGCCGCGGTAATACAGAGGGCTCGAGCGTTAATCGGAATCACTGGGCTTAAAGCGTGCGTAGGCGGATTTGAAGGCGCTTTGTGAAATCCCTCGGCTCAACCGAGGAACTGCTTGGCGAACCACAAATCTTGAGGCTGGTAGAGGTGGTCGGAACGATAGGTGGAGCGGTGAAATGCGTAGATATCTATCGGAACACCGAAGGTGAAGACAGGCCACTGGGCCAGTCCTGACGCTGAGGCACGAAAGCGTGGGTAGCAAACGGGATTAGATACCCCGGTAGTCCACGCCGTAAACGATGCGCACTTGGTCGAGGGGGTTGAACGCCTTCTCGGTCGTAGGAAAACTGATTAGTGCGCCGCCTGGGGAGTACGGTCGCAAGATTAAAACTCAAAGGAATTGACGGGGGCTCACACAAGCGGTGGAGCATGTGGCTTAATTCGAAGCAACGCGAAGAACCTTATCCTAGGCTTGACATGCACGGATTAGTTCCCTGAAAGGGGAGTAACGCTCGCAAGAGTGGAACGTGCACAGGTGCTGCATGGCTGTCGTCAGCTCGTGCTGTGAAGTGTCGGGTTAAGTCCCTCAACGAGCGCAACCCCTGTCACTAGTTGCAAACAGGTAATGCTGTGGACTCTAGTGAGACTGCCGGTGTCAAACCGGAGGAAGGTGGGGATGACGTCAAGTCCTCATGGCCCTTATGCCTAGGGCTGCACACGTGCTACAATGGCACCGACAGAACGATGCAAGACCGCAAGGTGGAGCAAATCGCTCAAAAGGTGCCCCAGTTCGGATTGGAGGCTGCAACTCGCCTCCATGAAGTTGGAATCGCTAGTAATCGCGGATCAGCTACGCCGCGGTGAATATGTTCCTGAGCCTTGTACACACCGCCCGTCAAGTCATGGAAGCCGGTAGCGCCCGAAGTCGCCTCATTTCAGAGGTGCCCACGGCGAGGCTGGTGACTGGGACTAAGTCGTAACAAGGTAGCCGTAGGGGAACCTGCGGCTGGATCACCTCCTTTCTATAGGATTTTATAGACGGCTGTCTGAGGGAGACCTCAGCTGTCGCGATCCGTTCACACATCTCTCGCCCGTCAACGTGGGGCAACCCACACCGACGGACAAATCCGGGGCAACCCGGATCCAAGGCGTCCAAACCGTTCATTTCAAAAGAAATCAGTCGGCGTTCAGCGATGAATGCCGATTGCTTGAACACCCCGATCTCGATCGGGGTGTTCTTTTTTTGCCCAAGCCCGGTTTCGGGTAGGCGGCGGGGTGCGCCACCGCGACCTCTCCATGGCGGGCATTTGCTGTACAACTTTGCCTGTGCCGCCGAAATTCGAAGCCGACGATGCGCAGGACCTGGCCGCCCGGGCCACGCCGTGGCTGGCGGTCGCGGTGGCTGCGCTGGGGTACTTCGTCGACCTCTACGACCTGGTGATCTTCAGCGTGGTGCGTGTGGCCAGCCTGGGGAATGACGGGCTGGGACTGCTTCCCGCGGATGCCTCGCAGCGCATCGGCGGATGGGATCGGATCGCCTCCTTGATGCGTGTGACCTTCGGTTTTGAAAAGGGGGACATCACCAGCGCCGGTGTCGCGATCCTGAACGCGCAATTGCTGGGCATGGTGCTGGGCGGATTCGCGTGGGGCATGCTGGGGGACCGGCGCGGTCGTTTGGCGACACTGTTCGGCTCGATCGCGCTCTACTCCACCGCAAACATCGCAACCTCCTTCGTGACCAGCGTTCCGGCGTACGCCGGGTTGCGTTTCATTGCCGGCTTCGGCCTGGCGGGCGAACTGGGCGCGGGCGTGACGCTGGTGAGCGAATTGCTGGGCAAAAGGGCCCGGGGGTGGGGAACCATGATCGTGGCCTTCGCCGGCATGTTTGGCCCGATCGCCGCCAGCTTGGTCGGAGGAACCGTGTCGTGGCGCACCGCCTACATCATTGGCGGAGTGATGGGATTCGCGCTGCTCGCGTTGCGGCTGGGTGTTGCCGAAAGCGGGATCTATGCGCGAGCGGCGCAACGAACAAGACGGCGAGGGGATCCGCGCATGCTGTTCTTTCCGCCGGAGCGGCTGCGTCGATTCGCCTGCGTCGTCTTCCTTGGAACACCGATCTGGTTCGTGGGAGGGGTGATCTTCGTCTTCGCGCCGGAACTGGCGAAGGGCATGGGCCTGACTGGGGAGCCCGTGCGCCCGCCCACCGTGATCATGTGCGGCTACGCCGGAGCCGCGATCGGTGATCTGGCCAGCAGCGCCCTGAGCCAGTGGATGCGCAGCCGAAGAACCGCGATTTCGCTCTTCATCGGACTGCTTGGGATTTCGATCGCGGGACTTTTCATCTTTGGCGGGCGCTCCGCCTTCGCCTTTTACGCATGGACCTTCGCCGCAGGGCTTGCCACCGGATACTGGGCGGTCTTCGTCACGGTGGCGGGCGAATCCTTCGGAACGAATCTGCGGGCCACCGCCGCCACGACGGCGCCCAACCTCGTGCGGGGTTTCGCGGTGATCATCGTGATGGCGTGGGAATTGCTGACGCCCGGCGCGGGCATCATCGGCGCGGCGGCACTGGTGGCTGCGATGGTGCTGGGCCTTGGGCTGCTCGCCGTCTGGCGGCTTCCCGAGCCATTTGATCGCGATCTGGATTTCGAGGAGGCGTGAGTTTTTCGGCCGAATCTCCGCAAGGATTCATCGCCGCAAGCTTGGCAACGCATCATTTTTGCATCATGGGCGGCCAATGCAGTCGATAGGAGGGTGATGAACAACGAGCCGCATCCGCACGGGCAGCACCAGTCCATCTGGCATCCGGAGCGGCGGAAGCACTATCAGAAAGTGGTCAATCCCATGCACTGGCTGCGCAACCGGTGCTTCCCCCTTTTCGTCGCGCTGGTGCTGCTGCTTTTCATCTATCCGCAGTTCGCCAAGGGCGACGACGACACCTCGCTGATCGGCGCCTCGCTCTTCGCGCTGCTGCCCGCCATCGGCGTGATCTCGCTCTCGGGCAAGCGCGGCATCGTGGTCACGCTCATAGCTCTGGTGGTCTGCCTGATCCTCGCTTTCTCCATGGAGAAAGACCTGCGGCACGCCCTGGTCGGCTGGCCCGGCCTGGTCGTGATTGGTTACTACCTGTTTTCCACGGTGCTCGTGGCCCACGCCGTCTTCAAGAAGGACGCGATCCAGGACGACCGAATCTATGGCGGGGTCTCCGTCTACATGCTGATCGGCATCTTCTTCAGCATCATTCACCACCGCATCAACGAGCTGAACCCCGGCGCCTACCAGACCAGCGTGACCAGCATTCCCGCCCTGCAGCAGTTCAACTGGGATGATTTTCTCTACTTCAGCTTCACGACGCTGACCACCATGGGTTACGGCGACATCGTTCCGGTGGCGGCGCGCGCCCGCAGCACTGCCCTGGTCGAAGCGGTGATCGGCGTGCTCTATCCCGCCGTGCTGATCGCGCGTCTGGTGAACTGGCCTTCGTCCGGCGCCGCCAAGACATGACACCAACATGGTGGCCGGACGCTTCGGTTCCGGGTCAACCGACCGGGTGTGACTTCAGTCGTTGAAGCCTTCGACCGAGCCGGCACCGTAGGTCAGCATGCCCGAGCCGTCGCCCATGAAGGGATTCCAGGTCACCGGGACCCCGGCCCCATTGTTGCCGACGCGGGCGTTCGTGTTGTTGACATACATGCCTCCGCCGCCGGCACCGTCCACACCTCCGCCTGGAGTGGAAGTTCGGACATTCATCGGATTGACGGCCTGGTTCATGTCGTCGGGATTCACATATTGCGCTTGGGCGTAGCCCGGCTGCACATTGCCCACGAATCCGCCGCCATTCTCATAGTGGTAGTGGTAGTGAACATGGTTCATGGCCTCGCTTTGCAGGGCGTCGGGATTGACCATGCCGCCGGGATTGTTGTAGCCGGCGCCCCGTGGAATCGAGCTCTGGTTCGGCAGCGCCGTGCCGGGAGTGCTCCAGGTATTTTCATTTCCATTCGGATCCTGTTGCAACTGGCTGGTGGGAATGGATCGGTCGGTGTTGCGGGGATCGCCGCCGGCGGGGACCGGAACCGATTGCTGCGGAGGCATCGGCGCGGGCCGTCCGGAGGGCCGAACCTGCGGAGACGCTTGCGCCCCCTGGACGCTGCGGATGCCGGGCTGGGCGGACGCAGGTGGCTGCGCTCCCGCCGGCGTCGCCGGAGCCGGCGCGGGTTTGGTCTGGGGCGTCGCAGGTTGCGTGGGCGGAGTGTTTTGAGCCGCCGCGAGCGCGGCGGTCAACACCATGGCGGCGGCAATCGGTGCAACGATGGTTCGCGGAAAACGGAAGGTGCTCTTTGGATTCATGGCGGGGTCTCCTGGGGAAATCCTATCCAGTTCGACTTCATTCGATCGGACATTCTTGCGGTTCGTCGGTACCCTGAAGTTCCGCCCCCTTGCAAGGAAACATCGAATGACCACCGCGACCGTCTCAGCGTCCACGCCCGCAACGCCCTATGCCGGCACTCCCGGGAATGTGCCCGTGGAGGACGTGCTCGCCATCAATACCATTCGGACACTCTCAATGGACGCGGTGCAGGCCGCCAACAGCGGCCACCCGGGCACGCCGATGGCGCTGGCGCCGGTGGCCTACGCCCTCTGGCAGAACGATTTGAAGTTCGACCCGGCCGATCCGCTTTGGCCCAACCGCGACCGCTTCGTTTTGAGCAACGGCCACGCGTGCATGCTGCTCTACAGCCTGCTGCATCTGTCGCGCACCCAGGAAGTGGGCAAGAACGGCAAACCCACGGGCAAGCCGGCGGTTCCGCTCGAGTCGATCAAGGCGTTCCGCCAGCTGGACAGCCTCTGTCCGGGTCATCCGGAGCACGGCTGGACCAGTGGGCTTGAAACCACGACCGGTCCGCTGGGGCAGGGCCTGGGAAATTCGGTGGGCATGGCAATGGCCTCGAAGTGGCTGGCCGCGACCTTCAACCGTCCCGGCTACGAGCTATTCAATTTCCGCACCTACGCGATCTGCGGCGATGGCTGCATGATGGAGGGGATCAGCGGCGAGGCGGCGAGCATTGCGGGCCATCTGCAGTTGGACAACCTCGTCTGGATCTATGACAACAACCGCATCACGATCGAGGGGGCGACCGACCTCGCCTACAGCGACGATCCCTCCACCCGTTTCCTGGGCTACGGCTGGAACGTGCTGCGCGTCGGGGACGCCAACGATCTGGACACGGTGGTCCGGACGCTTGCGGTCGCGGCGCAGACGAAGGGCCGGCCGACACTTATCGTGGTGGACAGCCACATCGGATTCGGATCGGCGCGGCAGGACACCTGCACCGCCCACGGGGAGCCACTGGGCGAGGAAGTGATCCGCAAGACGAAGAAGCTCTACGGCTGGCCCGAGGACGCCAAATTCCTGGTGCCCGATGGCGTGATGCAGCGCTTCGCCGAGGGCGTGGGCAAGCATGGCCGCGAGGCGAATGCGGCGTGGAAAACTTTGTTCGCGAATTACGCCAAGCAATTTCCCGACCTGGCGAAGCAGCTCCAGCAGATGTGGAGCCGCGAGCTGCCCCAGGGATGGGATTCGGAGATCCCGGTGTTCCCTGCGGACGCCAAGGGCATGGCCAGCCGCGTCTCCGGCGGGAAAGTGCTCAACGCGATCGCGAAGAAAGTTCCCTGGATGATCGGCGGCTCCGCCGACCTGACCCCCAGCACCAAAACGGCCATCGACGGCGCCGCGAGTTTTCAGGCGGGAAGCTACGGCGGACGCAATCTTCACTTCGGCATCCGCGAGCACGCAATGGGCGCCCTCTGCAACGGTCTCGCGCTGAGCGGACTGCGCCCCTACGGAAGCGGATTCATGATCTTCAGCGATTACATGCGCGGCTCGATGCGCCTGAGCGCCTTTATGGATCTGCCCGTGATCTACGTCTTCACGCACGATTCGATCGGCGTGGGCGAGGATGGCCCGACCCATCAGCCGATCGAGCAACTGCCCGGGCTTCGCGCCGTGCCGGGGCTTTTGGTGTTCCGTCCTGCGGATGCCAATGAAACCGCGGAATGCTGGAGAGCCGCCATGACGCACACGCATGCCACCAGCGTGCTGGCGCTGACCCGGCAGGATCTTCCCACGATCGATCGAAGCCTTTACGCCAAGGCCGACGGCTGCGCCAAGGGCGCCTATGTGCTCAGCGACGCCAAGGGCGGCGCCGCCCAGGCGATCCTGATCGGCACCGGAAGCGAAGTGAACCTCTGCCTGCAAACCCAGGAACTTCTGGCCAAGGAAGGCATTGCCACTCGCGTGGTGAGCATGCCCTGCTGGCAATTGTTCCAGAAGCAGGACCAGGCCTACCGAGACTCGGTGCTCCCGCCTGCGATGCGGACTCGCATTGCCGTTGAGATGTCCAATCCGCTGGGATGGGAACGGTGGGTCGGATTGGACGGCGCGATCGTCGGCATGCACACCTTCGGCGCCAGCGCGCCATTCAAGCAGCTCCTGAAGAAATTCGGCTTCGAGCCCGAGCCCGTCGCCGCCGTGGTGCGGGCGACCATCGCCAGGAACAAGACGGGGGCGGCGCGATGAACATCGTGATGGCCTCGGACCATGCCGGCTTTGAATTGAAGGAGTCGCTGAAGAAGCTGGTGGCGTCGCTCGGGCACAAGGTCAACGACGTCGGCGCCCACACCTACGACGCCGAGGATGACTACCCCGATTTTGCCGCCGCTCTCTGCAAGGTCCTTCGGGCGGGGCAGGCCGATCGCGGCATCCTGCTGTGCGGCTCCGGCGTCGGGGCCAGCATCGCGGCCAACAAGTTCAAGGGCATCCGCGCCGGTAACTGCGAGGACTACTACTCGGCGCACCAGGGCGTGGAGCACGACGACATGAACGTGCTGGTGCTGGGAGGCAGGATCGTGGGGGCGTCGCTGGCCGAGGACATGGTTCGCGGCTATCTGGCGGCAAAATTCAGCGGCGAAGCCCGCCACCTGCGTAGGCTGAACAAGGTGAAAGCCATCGAACAAGGAGAGGTCTAGGCGGTCAGCGGGCGACTGCGAATCCGCGCTTCTTGGATTAGCATCGCCGCGCGGCTTTGGTCCGCTTCACAGGAGAATTGCATGCAAGCTCGCCCTCATCGTTTCATTGGAATGCTCGCCGCGTTTTGCGCGTCGTCGCTCATGTCGACGGCCCTCGCCCAGGGGGCCGCTCCGCCTCCGGGCGACGTGGACTATTCGCAACTTCCGCCCGATCCCAAGACGCTTGAAGTGGAGCTGGCAACCTTCAAGATGGATGCCGGCGCCGCCATGAAGGCCGCCGCCGAGGCCACCGGCGGCAAGGTCATGACGATGCGGATCCTGAAGAACAAGGACAAGGTGGACTACGAGTTGATCTGCATGCAGAACGGGCTGCCCTCGCGCGTGCTGATCGACGCCAAGAGCGGCGAGCTCCGCGTGGCCAAGCTTGAGGCCCTGGCTGCGGTGGAGAAAGCCCTCGTGGCGGTGCCCGGCAAAGTGGGCAACGTGGAGGGCGACCTGATGGGGGATCCGCCGACTTGGAAGGTCTCGGTCTTCGCCGGCGGCAAGAGTCATCTGGTCAGCGTGAACGCGATCGACGGATCGATCGTCTCCGATCAGGTGGCGTCGCAGTTGCCGGGAGAGGCGACCGACCTTCCGATGCAGGGTGAGTTCGGCGGAGTTCAATGGATCGTGCTCAAGGAAGGCACGGGAGCATCACCCAAGGGCCCCGACTCGATGGTGAAGGTGAACTACACCGGCTATCTCGTCAACGGAGTCAAGTTCGACAGCAGCGTCGACCGCGGCAAACCGCTGGAGTCTCGCCTGGACCGCCTGATCAAGGGCTGGACGCAGGGCGTGATGGCCATGAAGGTCGGCGAGAAGCGCAAGTTGATCATTCCCTACAACCTGGCATGGGGCGACACAGGACGCCCGCCGATGATTCCGCCCAGGGCGGCGGTGATTTTCGACGTGGAGCTGCTCGACACCGACATGGCGCCGCCCGCTCCCAGGACCACCTTGCCCGCCGTGCCGCCGGCAACGGCACCGGCCACTCCAGCGGGTGGTGCGACACCGCCCAAGGGCGGCGGATGAAACCGAAGGAGGCCGCGATGTCCGTCGATCGACTTCAACACGCCCGTGCGCATTGGCGGACCGTGGCCGCAGCGCTGAGCATCGGATCGTTGGCGTGCCTTGCGTCCTGCGGCAAGACGCCGGATTCCAAGCCCGTGGTTGTGCCCAAGGCCGCGGGAAATCGCGAGAGCACCTACGGCAAGGCGATGGACAGCGCGGAGAATCTCAAGGCCAAGGTCGCCGACTACAACGAGAGCATCGAGCAGACCATCGATCAGGGCACCAAGGCGGAGCCGCCGCCGAAGAAGCCGAAGGATCCAAAGGAACCGCCGGGAACTCCGCCGGCCGACACGCCGAAGCCGCCGACCTATCCGCCGGAATGATTCGGCTCGTCACGCCAGCTTGTCGGGGTTGAGTCCCTCGAGATCCTTCACGACGAAGATGCCGTCCTTTCGGATCACCTCGCCGTCGAAGGAGATGGTGCCGCCGCCGTACTCGGGACGCTGGATGCAGACCAGGTCCCAGTGGATGTCGCTCTTGTTGCCGTTGTCGGTCTCCTCGTAGCAGCGGCCCGGCGTGAAATGGAAGCTGCCGGCGATCTTCTCGTCGAAGAGGATGTCCTTCATGGCGTCGCGGATGTGCGGGTGGAAGCCGATGGCGAACTCTCCGACATAGCGGGCCCCCTCGTCGGTGTTGAAGATGCTCTCCAGCAAGGCCTTGTCGCCGGAGGCACAGTCGGTTTTCACGATTTTCCCCTTGGAGAACTCCAGGCGGATGCTTTCGAAACTGTTGCCGTTGTGCAGCGTGGGCGTGTTGTACTGCAGCACGCCCTCGACGCTGTCGCGCACCGGCGCCGTGAAGACTTCGCCGTCGGGAATGTTGCGGTCGCCGCAGCAGGGGACCACGCCGATGCCCTTGATGCTGAAGCGCAGGTCGGTGGCGCCGGGGCCCTTGATGTGCACCTTGTCGGTCCGCTCCATGCGGGCGGCCAGCGGCTTGGCGGCCTTGTCCATCGCGGCGTAGTCCAGCGTGCAGACGCGGAAGTAGAAATCCTCGAAGTCCTGCGTGCTGGTCTGGGCCAGCTGCGCCATGCTGGGCGAGGGCCATCGCAGCACGCACCAGCGCGTGTGGTTGATGCGGCGTTCGAAGTGGACGGGCTTCTGGTAGAGGCGGCCCAGGGACTTCATCTGCGTATCGGCGATGCCGCGCATCTCGCTGGCGTTGTCGGCGCCGCGCACGCCGATGTAGCACTGCATGCGCTTCATGCGATCAAAGTCGAACTCGCCCCAGACGCGGAGGCCATCCTCGCCCCCCTGATTCAGTTCGCGCATGACTCGGTTGCGACGCGTCTCCACGTGAGGGTGGCCCTTGGCGGCGCGGGCGGCCTCGCACAGGGCGACCGCGATTTCGTCGGGGCAGTCGAAGGTTTCGATCAGCACATGCTCGCCCTTGGCCAGCTTGACGGAGTGGTTGATCAGGAGGTCGGCCAGACGGCGGATGCGTGGATCGGTGAGCATGGCGGCAAATGTAGCCGCTCGGTCGACTCCGCTCAGCCGCGCCGGGAGGAACCGGCCAGCTCGCGGGCGACCTCACCGAACTGGGCAATGGCATGGGTGATGTGCGCCGAAGTGACATCGAGGTGGGTGACGGCGCGAAGCCGCGCGGGATCCAGGGGCAGCGTGCGGACGCCGCGCTTTTCCAGGGCCGCGGTGAATTGCGCCGCGCTGCCCAGGGAAGGGTCGACGTTCACAAAGACCATGTTGGAAGGGATGGAATCGGGTGCCGCGTGGGGACGCAGGCCGGAGACGCGGCCCACGCCTTCGGCGAGTTGCTTTGCATGTCGATGGTCCTCGGCGAGCCGCTTGATGTTGTGGTCCAGCGCGAAGAGGGCGGCGCCGGCAAGCAGGCCGCTCTGGCGCATGCCGCCGCCGAACATCTTGCGGAAGCGGCGGGCGCGCTCGATCATCTTTCGGGTTCCGCACAACGCTGAGCCCGCGGGGCAGCCGAGTCCCTTCGAGAAGCAGACGCTGATCGAGTCGGCATGCTCGGCGAAGGCGCCGGGCTCATATCCGCCGGCGACGCAGGCGTTCCAGAGCCTCGCGCCATCAACGTGGATGAGCAGGCCAATGTCGCGAGCCTTGGTTGCGACGCACTTGAAGGCCTGGAGGGTCCAGACGGTCCCGCCGCCACGGTTGTGCGTGTTCTCCACCACCAGCAGGCGCGGCCGCGGCGCGTGGATGTTCGCCGGGCGGTGCGCGGCGGCAACATCGTCGGCGGTGAAGATGCCGCCTTCACCCTCCAGCGGATTAATCATGCAGCCGGAAAGCGCGGCGGGGGCTCCGGTCTCGTAGTGAATGATGTGGCTGTCGTGGTGGGCGACGATCTCATCGCCGCTCTCGCACTGCGACTTGATGGCGAGCTGGTTGGCCATGGTGCCGCTGGGCGTGAAGAGCGCGGCCTCTTTGCCCAGCAGATGCGCGATCCGCTCCTCGAGTTTCTGGACCGTCGGTTCGTCGCCGAGCACGTCGTCGCCCAGCGGCGCAGCGCGCATTGCCTGCCACATGGCCTCGCTGGGGCGAGTCACGGTGTCGGATCGAAGGTCGGCGATCATGCTCACGCGGCCACTGTACGAGCCCGAAGCGGCGGATGCGAGGCGCGGCGAATGGGAAATTTAGTTGCGACGGGGGGACTGTGCGATTTCGCCGCCGCCCAGCGGAGTCAGCGTCAGGCCACCCGCGTTCTCGATCTGCAGTTCGTAAACCTGGCCCGCGGAGACGGGCTTGTAGACCGCCTCTCCCTGTGCCACGCGGATCCCCTCGCGCGCGGCGGCCTCCGGATTGCTGGCCAGCCGCCAGAATCCCTTCCAGACCGACTGCTCGAAGCGCTGCGGCTCGCCCGCCGCGTAGCCATCGGGCACGCTTCCCGGCGTGTCGATGGGAAAACCATCCTTGGGCTTCATGGCGTCGGAGTAGATGCGGCGCAGCAGCACCAGCGAGCGGCCGCGCAGAAAATCGTCGGCGACCACGGACTCCTGCGGGAATCGCACCGTCCACGCGTCGACGAAGAGGGTTGTGCCGGGAATCGTGTAGGAGCGCCGGCCGACCTCGCGGCCATGCTCATCCATCTCGATCCAGTTCAAGGTGGTAGTCAGCGTGTTCGGGTCCAACGCGGCGGCGGCCTTGGCGGAGAGCGGCGTCTTGGCGGGATCGTTGGCGAGTTGTTGCGAGCGGATCTCGACGCGACCGATCCGGCGGGTCTTGCCCAGCCGCTCCGACATTTCCTGCCGCAGCGCCTTCTGATGCTCGATCTCGACTTCGAGCCGGGCCACCTCGCGCTGCAACTGCACCGTGCGCATGATGGAGATGGCAAGCCAGCCGCCGCCGGCCACCAGGGCCAGGGCCAGACTGAGGGAAAGGATTCGAACGAGGCTGCGCATCGTTCAGGAACATCGGCACAATGGGGATCGGGGACGCAAAAGTCGCGTTCGATAGAGGGCGGGCGCGATGGAAAGCGATACGCTGGGGCCGTGACGGACGCATCGAATCAAGAGAGCCTGCAACTGTGCCGGGCGGTGTCCGAGGCCCTGCGCGGCGATGCCATGACCGGTGCCTGGGCCGACCGCATGAAGGGGCAGCCGGGCGTGTTGGTCTCAGGAGGTCCCAGCCTCTCCCGCAATGGCGAGGTGCTGGCCGACCGCGATTTCTTCGACCGCTTCGTTCTGGTGGCGACCGCCGCCGCCGCGGGATCGCTGCGCGCGATGGAGCTGAAGCCGCAATTGGTCGCCGCGACCGCGCCCCTGGGCGAGGCGATCCGGCAATGGCTGCACTCCATGAACGCCAATTGCGTCTGCGCCGTCGAGCAGGCCGGCGCGGATTGCGGCGGCATCGGCCTGCCCGCGCCGGCGGGCTTGGTCGACTCGCTGCTGGGACACCTGTTGTTGCGGCATCTGGGCTGCGACCCGGTGGTGCTGGTCGGATTCGACCTGGCCTTCATCGACGGCGTCGCCCACGCCAAGGGCAACGAGCTCGACCTGGAGTGGAGCGCGCAGATTTCTCCGGTGCGAAGCTGGGACTGGTGGCACGCCCATTGGATCGCCGGTCACTCGCGCGACCTGCGGGCCGAGCCCGCGCGGAGCGGGCAGAGCGTGCTCACCAACCGCGAGCTGCAGCGCGAGTTGCAACTGCTCGAGGCGGCCTTCGCCCAGGACCTGACCCAGGGTTTGCAGGTGATCGACGCGACCGAAGGGGGAGTGGCCAAGCGCAACGTCCAGGAGGAAGCGCTGTCGGAGTGCATGGCCCGTCTCGCGACGAACCGAAATCCCAAGATGCGATGGGCGCAGCGGACCCGTTCGAAGGCGTCGGCGGCGAAGACGGTGGTGGTCATCCGCGAGGCGCCGCGCGTGGCCGCGGTGCTGGCGATCGATCCGGCGCGCGGAGGCACGGGCGTGGAGCGCTCGCTGGAGCTGGAGTTCGGCGGCCGATCGGTGCTGCGCCGAACGATCGACCGGCTTCTGCAGAGCGAGGAGATCGAGCATGTCTGCCTGGTGGCGCCGGAGAACTGGGATCACCGCGCGGCCCTGGAAGGACTTGAACCCAACTCGCATCTCCACCTGCTGCGCGTGCCCGGCTCCGCCTTCGGTTCGGGCCACGGGGACATCCGCCTGGCGCGGGCGTGGAGCGACTCCTGCTGCCGCGGCGGAATCGCGAATCTCTCCGTCTACGACGAGGCGTATTCCGCCAAGGCGGCGCTGCAAGCCTGCGAGGAGGTTCACGCCAACGCCGCGCTGATCTGCGGCGCCGATTGGCCGCTGATCGCCGTGCAGGAGTCCTGGGGGGTGCGTGGTCTCGTGCAGCGCTGGCGCGAGGCGGCCGAGCCGTTGAAATTCGTCTGTTCGCTTGCGGCGGTCGGCGTCGGATCATGCCTGCTGCCGATCGAAAGCGTGCGGCTGCTGGCCGGAGGGTCCGCGGTTTCCATCGGCCAGTGGATCGAGGAGGTCGCCGACGAGCTGGAGGCCGGCGGCGCGGCGAAGCTCGGTCCGATCGTGGCCGTCCCGCAATACGCCGCGAGCGTGGCCGAGCGCCTGATCATGGACACGCCACGATCGATCCAGCGCATCCGGCGGGCGCTGGAGCCCTTGCTGCACGGTTCCGAACTCTCCGCGCTGGCGCAGTTCGAGGCACTGGACCGCCACGCGGGCGCGCCGCCGACCTTCGTACCCCAGCTGCTCACCATCGAGCTCAACACCGGGCGCCGCGGCTGCGGTCTGGCCAGTCCGCACCGATTCGGCACGTTGCAGCGACCCACGATGACGCCCAAGCGGATGGACCGGATCCTCTCGCGGATTTCCGAGACCCGCGATGTGGTCGTGACCCTGGCCGGCGCCGGCGATCCACTGGTGCACCCCGACGTTGCCGCGTTCGCGGCGCAGATCCGCAGGGCGGGCGCGCTCTCCCTTGCGGTGCGCAGCGAGCTGCTCTCGCCCGACGCCCTGGAGAAGCTGGCGGAGATCGATCCCGATGTGGTTACCGTCGACCTGCATGCGACGAACTCCGAGGAATACTCGCGCATGATGGGCTACGACCGGTTTGACTTTGTGCAGGAGGCGATCGAGCGCGTGATCCGCGGCCGGCGCCGCGAGCCGGGCGCCGCCGAATGGATCGCCCGCCCCTGGGTGCTGCCGCGCATCGAGCGCTTGCGCGACATGGTGGACCGCATCGCCGAATTCGGCGAGCGCTGGCGGAACCGGGCCGGGGGCTATTGCGTCGACTCGCCGCCGCAGGTCGACCCGTGGGGCGACCCCATCCCGGACGCGCCGATCTCAGCGGAAGGTTGGATCTACGGCAGCAGCCACCAAGATCGATCGGCCCTCACGGTGCTTTCGGATGGCCGCGTGCCCGCCCGCAACGACGACCTGCTGGGCACCACCTCGGTCGGCAGCGTGGACAGCGAGGAATTGCTCACGCTCTTCCGCTACGCGCGGCAGCACCGGGCGCGGACGGCGGTCAAGCGGCATGAACTGCTCTCCTTCGTGGAAAGGTGACGCGGCGGGGCGCGGCCCCTAGCATTGACCCGTCATGCGCGACTCCATCGTGGTTGATTTCAATCGGCCCATCCCGCTCTTTCCGCTGGCGTGCGTCTCGCTTCTGCCGCACGCGGTCCAGGGGTTGCACATCTTTGAGCCGCGCTACCGGCAGATGGTGGAGGACGCGCTGCGCCAGATGCGCCCCGGCAATCTGCTGACCGCGGGTCCCATCGCCATGGCGACCATCGGCGGCCAAGCCTTCGACGCGGTCGGTGCCTCGCCCAAGCTGCGACCCGCGGTGTGCGTGGGCCAGATCGTGCAACACGAGAGGCTCAAGGATGGCCGGCACAACATTGTGTTGCACGGCGTCTGCCGGGCGCGCATCAAGGAGATCCAGGAGCCGGGCGCGCTGCGGGCCTACCGCACGGCTCTGCTGCAGCCGATCGACCCTCCCAACCAGACGCCGCCCAAGATGAAGGCGGCGCGAAAGGTCCTGCAGGAGCTTCTGCACCGGCCGTTGTTGCAGAAGCTGGCGAGCGTGAAGACCGTCGCCCAGTGGGCGGACCGTGCGGACATGCCCACGCACGCGGTGATCGAGCTGGTCGGGGCGGCGATCCTGCGCGACGAAGGGACGCGCTACCAACTGCTGGCCTGCGGCAATCCGTGGGAGCGGGCGCAGCTGGTGGCGGGGGAGATCGCCAAGCTGGAGGGGGTGGTGGCGGCGGCCGAGGCGCAGGGCGCGGCCAAGTGGCCCAAGGGACTCAGCTGGAATTGATTTTCGATTGGACGCGAGGCGCGGAACTGTTCGCCGACGGAAGGAACGGGTATCTTTCCCCTCGAGCCGATCTTGAATTGCATGCGAGGCCGGCGCGCTGAGCCGGTCAACCCCAGGAGAATTTCACATGCTTGTTCCCATCGTTCTGGCCTGTGTGATTGGCGGCGTCATCCTGATCGCTTCGGTGATCGGCATCTACAACGGCCTGCAGCGCCGTCGCATTGCCGCCGAGGGCGCCTTCGCCGACATCGACGTCGAGCTGCGCCGGCGCCACGACCTGATCCCCAACCTGGTGGAGACGGTCAAGGGTTATGCCTCGCACGAAAAGGAAACGCTCTCTGCCGTCATGCAGGCGCGGGCCGCCGCGACGCAGGCGCGCACGCTGCCTGACCGGGTGGCGGCCGAGGGACAGCTAACGCAAACGCTCGGGCGGTTGATGGCCGTCGCCGAGGCCTACCCAAACCTGAAGGCGGATGGCGGCTTCATCAAGCTGCAGGGCGAGCTTGCGGAAACTGAGAACCGCATCGGCGGACAACGACAGGGCTTCAACCAGGCCGTGGCCTCCTTCAACGAAGCGATCGCGGTTTTCCCCTCCAACATCGTCGCCGGCATCTTCGGCTTCACCAAACTGGACTTCTTCAAGGAAGACAACGAGGCGGCGCGGTCGGCTCCCCAGGTGAAGTTCTAGTCCATGCCCCGCGAGCGCCTAGTCGCCCCCGAGGAAGTCGGCGAGGACCATCTCGATCCACAGGCGCACACGCTGCGGCCGCGGGCGCTGGACGACTACATCGGGCAGTCGGCGCTGGTGGAGCGCATCCGCATCGCGCTGGACGCCTCGCGCGCCCGCGACGAGCCGGTCGACCACGTGCTGCTGCATGGGCCGCCGGGACTGGGCAAGACCACGCTGGCCCACGTGATCGCCGCGGAGATGGGCTCGCGCGCCTACGTCACCAGCGGGCCGGCGCTCACCAAGGCGGGCGACCTGGTCGGCACGCTCACCCGCATGCAGCCGCGCGATGTGCTCTTCATCGATGAGATCCACCGACTGCCCGCCAGCGTGGAGGAGTACATCTATCCGGCGATGGAGGAATTTCGCGTGGATTTCACCGTGGACAGCGGCATGCACGCGCGGGTCATCACCCTGCCGCTGAAGCCCTTCACGCTGATCGGGGCGACGACGCGGGCGGGGCTGCTGACGCAGGCGCTGCGCAGCCGCTTCGGCATCGCCCACCATCTGGATTTCTACGCCGACGAGGACCTGGAGCGGATTCTGGTCCGCGCCGCGGATCTGCTCGCGATGAAGGCCCCGCGCGGGGCGCTGGTCCGCATCGCCGGGCGCAGCCGCGGCACGCCGCGAGTGGCACTGCGGCTGCTGCGCCGCGTTCGCGACTGGGCGGCGGTGAAATCAGGCGGGCGAGTGGATGACCGCGCGGTGGATGGCGCGCTTGAGCTCGAAGGCGTGGATGCCATGGGGCTCGACGAGCTCGATCGGAAATATCTGACCACGCTCGCAAGGCAGTACCGCGGCGGGCCGGTCGGACTTGAAGCGCTCGCGGCCACGCTGGGCGACGACGCGGGAACGCTCGAGGACATGGTCGAGCCCTACCTGCTGCGCTGCGGCTTCCTGTCGCGCACACGGCAGGGGCGCCGACTCACCGTGGAGGGCGCGGCCCACATTGGCGAGAAGCTCGAAGAGACCGCCGGCACGCTCTTCGCCGAATGAGTTTTCAGGATGGGTGCGGCACCGCCGCGAACAGACTCACTGGCTCAGGCCCGTGGTGGTGTTGCCGGCCAGGCTCGGCGTGGATGCGCCGATGGCCGGGATCGACAGGCCGACGCCGAACGAGGTGACCTGGGTGAGCTTGTCGTAGCCGACCGAGACGCTCAGGTTGTAGTCGGGGAAACTTCGCGTCAGCGAGGCGGAGGCGGCGCGGAGGTCTCGCGCGACGAGATCGATCTGCGGAGTGACCGAGATGAAATAGAGTTTCGAGATCTGATAGTTCACGCCCAACTGCAGCAATTCGTCATTGGAGTACACGCCCGTTGGATCAACAAAATTGTTGATGGTTCGATACTCAATGAAAAAACTCGTGTCGGGCGTGTGCTGCATTCGAATGCCAATGGAGCCGCGAGCCAGATTTCTGAATTGGCCGGTGGTGTAGGTCGGCACATTGTCCAGCATCCATTTCACAGAGCCGTAGGCGGTGAAGGTGCTGGAGACTTCCCACGAGGTGCTGCCGTAGAGATGGCTGCCCCATTGGGAGAGCTCGGGTCGCCATGAGTAGAAGGAGGGTGTGGGGCTCTGCGCGTAGGCGAGGCCGGTGGCGCTGGTGCGGCCGAAGTTGTTGCTGCTGTTGTTGACGACGGCGCCGAGGTCGAGCGTGATCCAATCGACGCTCTTCCAGGCGCCGGGCCCGCCACGGTAGGTCTGCAGCCTCTGCTTGACGCCGATTTGCGCCACCTGCGCCGCTGAAATGCCTTCGACATTCTGGTCGAAGATCGGGTACTGGCCCTTGTCCGCCGTGTCGTAGGCGGCCCAGACGGTCGAGGTGGGCTGCACCACATAGCGCAATCGATTGATGTCCATGGCCGCGTTTTGCACGCCGTCGAACATCTGGGAAAATTCCGCGCTGGCCCGCGCGCCGGTGCCGATCAGGCCGCGAAAGACGCCGGACTGACTGGTTTGGCTCGGGTAGTTGTAGTTGCCGTTGAAGTCATTCAGCGCGTATCCAATGGCGGTGGCGTTGACGAAGGGAGTGACCTTGACCGGCGCGAGGTCGATGGGATAGGCCAGCTCCTGCCGGGTGTAGGCGCGGACATAGATGTCCTCGTTGTAGCCCGCATTTTCGTAGGCATTGGAAATATCCGTGTTCCCGAAGAAGACGGGACTCGCAGGGGTTCCAACCCCGCCGGCGGGATAGTTGAGTGCGAACGTTGGAACGGCGATGGTTGCGGGCGTTCCATCCTGCAGACGCATCGACATCGCATTGGCCGAATATTCCTGCGTCCACGTGAAGCGGTCGGAGAAGAGCGAGTCGCCGTAACGGCGATAGGCTGCTTCGGGAAGCTTGTTGACGGTGTAGGGCCGGCTCGCCAGCTGCCAGCTGTTGCTGATGTATCCATCCAGGTCGTTCTTGAGGAGCAGGGAGAAGGCGCTGTTGCCCGACTGCAATTTCAGGAAGGCCATCGTCTCGTACTCAAGGCGGCTGGTGAAGTCGTCCTGGCGGAAGGTGTTCACGAAGGCGCCGTCGCTGACCCAGGCCACGGAGGTCTGCACCAGCGAGTGCTCGTCGATCAGGAAGGTGTAGTTGCCGTCGATGAGGCCGCGGTATTGCAATCCCGAGGTGTATTGCACGCCGGTCGAGGCCTGCTCATTCTCCTCGAAGTCGTAGAAGCCGTACATGTTGAAACGGCCGCGCTGGTCGTGCAGATTCACCCCCAGGCCGACGCCGTTGTAGGTGTAGATGTCGTTGACCAGTTTGGCCTCGATGCCGGGCAGCGGGTTGTATCCCAGCAGGGCCCACAGATCCCAGCGCGTGCCGAGTGTGACGCCGCGGAACTCGTTGTATCCCGCCATGATCTCGGGCAGCACCATCTTGTCGGCCGAGCCGCGCATGTAGGGCCAGTAGAAGATCGGCGTGTTGCCCGACCGGAAGACCACATGGTCGGCCTCGATCATGGTGCCTGAGTCCTTGCCGGGGTTCTTGGTCACGGTGATCCGGTCGGCGCCGACGGAGAGGTGCGGCGTGAAGAACTCGCTGATGCTCACTTTCGCATCGGTGGCCTCGAACTGGTCGGCGGAGATCTGCCGCAGCTCGTTGGCCCGGGCGTACACCGGAATGCCGGTCCGCAGATAAGTGCGCAGCACGGCCTGGGCGGCGACGGCGCGGTTGAGCGCGACGTCGTAGTACACCTGCTGCCCGCGCATGATGTAGTTGCCGTCGGTGGCGATGACATCGCCTTCAAGGTAAATGCCCTCCACCGCCTTCACATCCAGCTGGCCGGCGTCCTCGCGAATCTGCGCAATGGTTCCCGGCTTCAGGAAGACCACGGCCCGTTCGGAGGAAAGACGGAGCTGTCCGGTCTCCAGGCGCGGATCATTCGCGCTGAGATCGATCTGCGCGTTGCCGGTCACCAGGATCGTGTCGCTTTGCTCGTCGATCGAAGTGTTGCGGCCGGCGAAGATCAGCTTGTCCCCGGCCTGGAAGATCGCGGGCGTTCCACGCTGCGGCAGCGCCACCGTGGTGCCGGGGAGCTCCGGAAGCGGCGGAGGCGGGGGCTGGGCGCCGACCACCATCGGAAGCTCGCCCGCCTGCGCCGGGGGTTGGTCGACCTCGGTCCGAGTCCGAAGCCGGGCGGGCGCTGCGGCCAGCTGCTGCAGGTAAGTCTTCAAGCGCTGATCGCCCTTGGCGTAGTACGACATGTGAGGCGGCTGCTCCTGCAACAGCGGAACCTTCAGCGTGGTCTTGCCACGGAAGCTCGAGGTCACCAGGACATCGTCGCCGGCCACGCCCAGTCCGGCGCGGCGTGAGGGCTCGCCCACCTGAGGGAAAAACATCGCGGCCTGGGTGATCACGCCATCGGCGGAGGGAATCCGGTTGATCCACACCACGACTTGGCGCGTGGCGAAGGAATAGGCGCCCACGGTCACGCGGACATCTCCCTCGACGACCAGGCGCCGCGTGTCGTCGACTTTCCAGCTGTAGGCGCGGGTGCCCTCGATGACGAGGTCGCTCTGAACGGGAACAATGGGAAGCACGAAGCCGCTGAGCCGGTCGCCGGTCACCGGGACGTCGTTGATCAGCTGGGCGGCCGCTTGGCCGGCGAGCAACAATCCGAGGATGGCCAGGCGCATGACCATGAATGAAGGGATGCTACCGATGTGCGGCCGGACGGGCCGCGGCCGGCGGCGCAGCGGCACGGCAAAGAGTTCGGATCAACCGCGCCAGGCGGTGGCTTGGCCGATCATCTCGTGGACTTCGCGCGCCAGCCAGGAAAGAGCCCACAACATCGCGGCAAACACGGTGAAAACCACGCACCACTGCGTCTGGGCGATCGACAGCATCCAGGCGGCGGCGGCCATGGGGGGGAACATCGCGGCGGCGCGGCCCAGCAGGCCGGCGGTCTCATTGGCGTCCCGCGCCGCCAGGGCCCGGGTGGATTGCCAGGCGAAGATGGCCATCGCCGCGATCGGCGGCAGCGTCCGCCATGCGTCGCCCTCGGGCCACTCCGCGGCGCCGCGCCGGATGGAGAGCCAGGCCAGTCCCGCGATCGCCGCCGCGGCGAGGAACGCCAGCAGGATCGTGGCCGAGCGGTCCAGTCGCGGGCGCTTCTCGAGCACCTTGTGCAGCAGCGATCCGGTGGCGATGGTCTGGACCAGGATCAGCGACGCGGGGAGGGTGAAGGGCTGTCCCATCCAGGGAATGAAAAAGCTGCCGGCCTGGGCCAGCCCCAGCATGAGCAGGCCGACCGCGGGAACGAAGCGGCCCATCGCGTTCCACATGGCGATGCCGAAGGCGGTGAAGATGGCAACGCGCACGCTGGACTCGCCGAACATGTTGGCGCCGACCATGCTGGCGAAGAGCGCGCAGAAGGTGAGCAGCGTCGCCTGCGGTGTGGTGAGGCGGCCCGAGGAGAGCGGGCGGTTGCGCTGGAAGGTCTGGTCGCGGCGCGCGTCGAGCAGGTCGTTCATGCCGGCGGCGAATCCGAAGAGGCCGGAGCCGACCACCGCCGCCGCGAAGAGCACCGCCCACAGCGGCAGGGTGGAGACGGGAAGGTCGGACGCCGCCGGATCGAGCCGGGCCAGGATCGCCGCGAACATCAGGTTCACCGCGGCTCCCGCCGCCAGCGGAATGCGCATCAATTGCAGGGCGGCAAAGATTCGGACCAGCGAAAGACGCATTCCATCCATGCTACGGAATGGCCGATTGCGGCGAGTGCTTCAGGATCACTACCATCACGCATCTATGCGGCGCCACACGAGTGAATCAGCGGAAGTTCCCAGCGCGCTGGGCGTGCGCATCGGCATCGCCGCCGCCGAATATCACCGCGACATCTTCGAGCGGCTGCTGGGCGGCGCCGAGAGTGCCTATCAAAAGGCGGGAGGACGCGCCGAGGACCTGCGCCGCGCCGGCGCCGAGGGAGTCTTCGATCTGCCGCCGCTGGTCGCCGAGCTGCTCCATCGCAAGGATGTCGACGGCGTGGTCGTGATCGGCTGCGTTCTCCGGGGCGACACGCGGCACGACCGGCACATCGTCGATGCGGCATTCGGACAGTTCACGCAGCTTGCGGCGGCGCACCGCAAGCCGGTCTCCCTGGCGGTGCTCACGGTGGACACCATGGGCCAGGCCAAGGCACGCTCTGGCGGACGAAAGGGCGACGCGGGGGCTTTCGCCATGAACGCGGCACTGCGCACCCACGCCGAGCTTCACAGACTTCGGGCGGAGAAGCATTCATGAGCGTTTCGAAAGATCGTCGCAATGCGCGGCGCTGCGCATTGCAAGCGATGTATGAAATGGATCTGGGTGGCGGAGCCGCCAGCCCGGACAACGCCGTCGACAGCCTGGCCGGCGCCTTTCGCGACGACGCGGAGATTTCTGAAAGCAAGGCGTGCCTCGAGCAGGGGCTCGAGCTTGCCCGGGCGGCGTGGTCGGCCCGGGAGATTTCCGACGTCGCCATCGCGTCGCTCTCCCCCGAGTGGCCCATCCACCGGCAGCCCGCGGTCGACCGCAACGTCATTCGCATTGCGGTCTACGAGATCTCGCTGGGCGTCGAGCCGCCGGTGGCCGTGATTGACTCTGCCGTGGAGCTGGCCCGCGAGTTCGGCGGCGAACAGAGCCCCGCCTTCGTCAACGCGGTGCTGGACCGCTGGTGGAAAGAGCGCGGGGGCAAGCGCTGATGTTTCGCTCGGCGCTGGAGGCGCTGCGCCGCGGCATCTCCAAGACTGCGGCCTCGGTGGGCGGCGGACTTCGAACCGTGCTCAAGGGGCGCGACCTCGACGAGGAACTCATCGACCGGATCGAGAGCACGCTGGTCTCGGCGGACATGGGTGTGCGCGTGGCCCGCGAAGTGGTGGACGAAGTGCGCCGCGCCTTTCGCGGCGGCACCGCCAAGCGCGGCAGCGACGCCGTGGCGATTTTGAAAGACCGGTTGAAGGAGCGGCTGCGCGGAAGTGATCTGTCGCTGGCGCGGGTCGCCTCGGGGCCGACGGTGATCCTGGTCGTGGGCGTGAACGGATCGGGAAAGACCACCAGCGTGGCAAAGATCGCCAGGGCGTTGAAGGATGAGGGGCGCTCGGTATTGCTGGCGGCGGGGGACACCTTCCGCGCCGGCGCCGTGGCCCAGCTGGAAGTGTGGGCCAAGCGGCTGGACATCGACATGGTGCGCGGCTCACCCAACGCCGATCCGGCGTCCGTTGTGTTCGACGCGGCCGAGGCGGCAATCGCGCGCAAGGCGGACGTGCTGCTGGTGGATACTGCGGGGCGATTGCACAACCAGGAAGGTCTGATGCGCCAGCTTTCGAAGATCCGCGCGGTGCTGGCGAAAAGAATTCCCGGTGCGCCGCATGAGACGCTGCTGGTACTCGACGCCACCACCGGTCAGAGCGCCATCGCCCAGGCCAAGGCATTCGGCGAGGCAGCGGGCATCACCGGCGTCTTCCTCTCCAAACTCGACGGCACGGCTCGCGGCGGTTCGGTGGTCCAGATCCGCGACGAGCTCGGCGTTCCGGTGAAGCTGGTCGGCGTGGGGGAAACCCCCGAAGATGTCGAACCCTTCGACGCCGACCGCTTCGTCGAGGCTCTCTTCGAGTCGCTCGACGATTTGAAGGAATGAACCGAGGGCCTACCATGGCCCCATGCGAATGGCGCGCCGTGGATTCACACTCATCGAACTGCTGGTGGTGATCGGCATCATCGGCCTGCTGATGGGCATCGCCTTTCCGGCCTTCTCCATGGTGCGTGCAGGATCGCGCAACGCGGTGTGCACCTCGAACCTGCGGCAGCTGGACACGCCGATCCGCGCCTACTCGCACTCCAACGGGGACCGGATTCCGATTGCCAACATGTTGCCCGCGGTCGGTTTGCACGGACCCGAGAGCGGACTGCCCCAGTTGCTCAAGGGCTACATCGATCCGACCAGCGAGGTCTGGCTCTGTCCTGCCGATCTCGATTCGGAGAGCCTGGCCACCGGCACCAGTTACATGTACATGCCCGGACTGCTGCGCTTCACCCCCGAGGTGCAGATGGCGGTGGCCAAGAGCCTCTTCCTGCAGAAAAATCTTTCCGAGAAGGGAATGGCGAAAGCGCGGACCGATCTGGAAGGCCAGCTCATGGAGACCTTTTACACCGGCATCGACAAGCGGCCCGGCGGGGTCGGACCGCGTGCGGGGTACTATCCGCTGCTCATGGACTCTGCGGACCGTCATCCTGGAACGCGCTCGCCGCGCAACGCCCTCTTCGTCGACGGGTCGGTGCGCGAGGCGATTCAACAGGAAGAGGAAGCGACCGCGGACCCGGAGCAATCCGAATGAGCTTCGCCCTTCCTTACAAGATGCAGATGTTCCTTGAGGATCGCAGGAAGCTGGCGAAGATCGGCGGCGTTTTGTTCGCGGCCATTCTGATCTGCGTCGCCCTGGTCTGGAACTCCACACGCTTCCGCAAGCCGCCGAGCATCTTCGACACGCCCATCGACAACACACTGAGCTACCTCACGCTGAAGGATTTCTCCAAGCTTCCACTTGCCGAGCGCATCCGCTTCATGTTGGAGTTCGCCGACCGATTCCGCAGCATGAAGGCCAGCGAGAGCGCTGCGATGGCGGCGTTCCTGGCCGGCCTGGCCGGACCGGCCCGCGACCAGCTGCGCGACAACATCAAGTCGATCGCCAAGGACGTGCTCGCCGAAGGCGCCGAAACCTACATGTCGCTGCCGCCCTCCAAGCGCGGCGAGTTCATCGACTCGTGGGTCGTGCAGTGGCAGCGCACCATGGAGAAGGCGGTGACCGGCAAGGAGGACAAGAAGTCCGACTCCGAGCGGCTCGACGAAATGCGCGACCAGGGCAAGCGCAACGAGGAGCGGCAGAGCGCCCGGGCCGGAGCCGGCGGCCTGAGCGACCGCGGGGCCAACGGATTTCTGGACATGTGGCAGGGGGAGATCCAGGGCAGCAGCACGCCGAAGGAGCAGGGGCAGATCACCAAGTTCCTCGACGATGTGCGGACGCGGATGATGACCCGCTAGAGTTGGCGCGTGCCCCCCAAGCGACAGCAGGTTTCGAAGTGAAGCGCGACGCGGACGACGCGGCAGCGCTGCCGGTTCGATTGATGGCCGCGCAGCTGGCCGCGGCGCTGGCGCGAACCGGTCGGCTGATCGTGACGGCGGAAACCGGCTCCGGAAAGACCACACAGCTGCCGCAGATTTTGGCGCAGCACGGGACCAAAGGCACAATTCTTGTGTTGGAACCGCGTCGGCTTGCAGCTCGCCTTGTAGCGAGGAGGGTCGCAGCCGAGATGGGGACCGACCTGGGCGACACAGTCGGGTTTCGCACGCGATTTGATTCGGCGTGGAGTGCCAACACGCGGATCGGCTTTGTGACCGAGGGCGTCTTTCTGCGCATGCTGCTGGGCGATCCGCAGTTGCGCGGCGTCGGCGCGGTGATCGTGGATGAATTCCACGAGCGCTCCCTGCAGGCGGACATGGCAATCTCGGCGGTGGCGAGCTTGCAGAAAACCCGCGGCGACCTGGCCTTCGTGGTGATGAGCGCCACGCTCGACGCGCAGTCGCTGGCCGCGTCGCTCACCGCCGAGCACGTGCACGCGAGCGGCCGTAACTTTCCGATCACGATCGAGCACCGGCGCGAACCCCTCTGGAAAGACATGCCCGCGGCCGCGGCGAAGGAGGCGGTGGAACTGGCGCAGCGCCTGCAGGGGGACGTGCTGGTCTTCATGCCCGGCGCCGCCGAGATCGACGCAACCCTTCGCGAGCTGCAGCCGCTGGCCCGCGCGTTGGAGATTGAAGTGCGCCGCCTGCACGGCTCCATGCCGCCGCAGGAGCAGGACGCGGCGCTCGATCCGTCGAAGCGCCGGCGCATCGTGGTCTGCACCAACGTCGCGCAGACCTCCATCACCGTGCCGGGGATCTGCGGCGTGGTGGACGCGGGTTACGCGCGCATCCATCGCTTCGACGCCAAGCGCGGCATCGACGTGCTGCGCCCCGAACGCATCAGCCGCGCCGCCGCCGACCAGCGCGCCGGCCGTGCAGGGCGGACCCGGGCGGGCTGCTGCGTGCGGCTCTGGAGCGAGGCGGACCACGACCGGCGCGAGGCCTTCGACCTTCCCGAGATCCAGCGGAGCGAGCTCTCGGAGGCGGTCATGCTGGCTGCGGCATTGGCGGGGAAACATGGGGATTTCCGCTGGATCGAAGCCCCGGCGGCGGAGTCCCTGAAGCGGGCGGTGGACAGCCTTCAGGCACTCGGGGCGATCGACGCCGCGGGCGCCCTGACTGCGCGGGGCCGGAGCATGAGCCGCATTCCGGCGCCGCCGCGAGTGGCGAGTCTGCTGACCGAGGCGGCGCAGCGCGGATGTCTGCGCCGCGCCTCACGCTGGGCCGCCATCATCACTGAGCGCGACATCGTGCGCTCTGCGACCGCGACTGCTCTGCTGCACGCATTGCACGATGGCGATCCGCCGAGTGACATTCTGGTGCGCGAACGCGTCCTGGAGGCGTGGCAGGCGCGGAAGCTGCCGCGGTCAATCGAAGTGTCGGAGGAGGCGCTGCGCGAAGTGCTCCGCGCCGCCGAGCGCCTCGAGCAGGCGACGCGATCGGCGCTGGATCTGGAGCGGGAGGTCGATCTGGGCGCTTCGCTGGAGAACCTGACCCTGTCGCTGCTGGCCGGCTACGCGGACCACATCGTGTGGAAGCCCGACGCGCGGCGGCCGCATGTGCTCGCCTCCGGCCGGCGCAAGGCTCTGGTGGATCGCGATTCGGTGGTCTCGCACGCGGGCTTCTTGCTGGCGCTGGAGGCACGGGAGAATCCCGCAGATCCCGCGGCGCAGTTGCTCTCAATGATCGCTCCGATCGAGAAGGAGTGGCTCGAAAAGGTCATGCCACAGCGGTTTGCCACCAAGAAAGTCATCCGATGGAACGACACGCTCAAGGCCGTCGAGGAAGCGGAAGAGGAGGACTTCGACGACATCGTGCTCAGCTCGACCAGCCGCCCGCCCAAAGACCTTGCCCAGGCCGCCGCAATCCTGGTCACCAAGATTCGTGAGGGCGTCGTGTCGCTGCCGCTCTGGGACGATGAAGTGACGCAGTGGATCGAGCGGGTCCGCTGCGTGTCGCTCTGGCATCCGGAGCGAAATCTACTGGCCTACGACGAGCGCGACGTTGAATGCATCCAGCTGGAGATCGTCAGCGGGGCGGTCCGCGCCAACGAGCTGCAGTCGCGGCCATGCCTCGCGGCCGTGAAGGAGGCGCTCTCCTACGAAGATCAACGCTTCGTGGAGAAGATGGCGCCTGCTGCTCTGAAGTTGCCCAGCGGCCGCTCGATGCCGCTCAAGTACGAGGCGGGATCGCCTCCGCGCGGCGCGGCGAAGATCCAATGGCTTTACGGGCTCGACGCCACGCCGGCGGTCGGCGGTGGCCGCGCTCCGATCGTGCTGGAGATCCTCGGCCCCAACATGAGGCCCCTGCAAGTGACCGGCGACCTGGCAGGTTTTTGGCGCACGCTTTATCCGCAATTGCGAAACAACCTGAAACGGCGCTATCCAAAACATGAATGGCGCTGACCCAAAAATCGCGATTTGGAAACACCGCGAAAATCCCTCGTTTGGACCGCGGATCGTCGAGTGCGACCATTTAGCGCAACTGCCTGTCAAATCACGCATTAGATGCGTCAATTTGATCTCTAACCCTTGTTTTCGCTAGTATCGTTCCTTATGTCACGAACGACCGCGAAGAAGCCCGCCAAACCCGCCAAGTCCACAATCGAAACCAAGCCGGAGGTCCGCAGCGCCAAACTCCCGGATCTTTCGACCTACCCGCTGTGCCTGCGCTGGCTTCACGAACGTGCCGACTACGAAAAGGTGCGCAATGTCCAGTACACGGACAACGCCTTCAAGTTGGACCGCATGCGCAAGCTGCTCGCGCTGCTGGGCAATCCCCAGGAGCAAGTCAAGACCGTGCACGTCGCGGGCACCGTGGGCAAGGGCAGCACCGTGGCGATGATCGCCAGCATCATGCGCGAGTGCGGCTACACCGTCGGCGAGTTCGTCAGCCCGCACCTGGTGGATGTCCGCGAGCGCGTGGTCGTCAATGGCCGCATGGTCAGCAAGAACGATTTCACCGCCCTGATCCGCGCCGTGGCCAAGGCCTCGCTGAAGCTCACCGACCAGCCCACCTTCTTCGAGGTGATGACCGCGATCGGCCTGAAGCACTTCGCCGACGAGGCCGTCGACATCGCCGTGATCGAGGTCGGCCTCGGCGGGCGATTGGACAGCACCAATGTCATCACTCCCGAGGTGTGTGTGGTCACCACCATCGACTACGACCACTGCAAGCTGCTGGGGAGCACTCTGCCGCAGATCGCCCGCGAAAAGGCCGGCATCTTCAAGAAGGGCGTTCCCGCCCTGGTCTTCGATCCGCCCAGCGAAGTTGAAAAAGCCTTCCGCGAAGTCGCTGCCAAGGTCGGCGCCGATCTTCGCGTGGTCAACAAGGACATCGAATTTTCGAGTCGCTTCTGCTCCGACCCGGATCTCGGTCCGCACGCTCGCGTCTGTCTCTACACCAAGACCAGCCGCCTTGAGCACCTTCCCGTGCCGCTGCCCGGCGAGCACCAGAGTTCCAACTGCGGACTGGCTCTTTCGGCCGTCGACATCCTCAAGAGCCTCGGTTTCGATTGCCCGGAAAATAAAGTCACCCGCGGACTCGGCAACGTCAAGGTGCCGGGACGCATGGAAGTCATCAGCGAGCGCCCGCGCATTTTGGTGGATGGCGCCCACAATCCCGCCAGCGTGCAGAGCCTGATGAAGTGCGTCGGCGCCCACGTGCCCTACGACAGCATGGTCTGCATTTTCGGCTGCTGCGCCGACAAGGACGTGCCCTCGATGCTCGACAAGGTGAACCTGGGCGCGGACAAGGTCATCTTCACCCGCGCCACGACCACGCCGCGAGCGGCCTCGCCGGAAGATTTGCAGAAAATGTTCTCCGAGCGCAGCGGCAAGATGAGCCAGGTGGCCCGCACGCTTCCTGAGGCCCTGGAAATCGCCACTCGCGCCGTAAGCCGCGAGGATCTGATCGTGGTGACCGGCTCCTTCTACCTGGTGGGCGAGGCGATCAAGCACGTCCAGCAGGATGCGAACCACACTCCGCCAAATCCGGTTCGCGCCCTGAAGGATTGATCGGGCCGCAAACCCTCCGTCAAACCCGTCGAAACCCAGGAGTTTGTAGGCTTCGCCATCCATGACCGAACTGGAGACTCCATTTCGCTACGACGCCGCCTTCGCCGATGGACTCGAGCGCAAGTGGCAGGCGTGGTGGGAGGAGCGGAGGTCATTCCAGGCGCGGAATCCGGGCGAGCCGGGCTTCGACGCCACCAAGCCCAAGTTCTACGTGCTCGACATGTTCCCCTATCCCTCGGGGGCGGGCCTGCATGTGGGCCATCCCGTCGGGTACATCGGCACCGACATCGTGGCCCGTGCCAAGCGCATGAAGGGATTCAACGTGCTTCATCCGATGGGATGGGACGCGTTCGGCCTGCCCGCCGAGCAGTACGCCGTGCAGACCGGAGTGCATCCGCGGCTCACCACCAGCGCCGCCATCAAGACCTTCCGCCAGCAGTTGAAGCGATTCGGCTTCTCCTACGACTGGAGCCGCGAGTTCGCCACGATCGATCCCGACTATGTGCGCTTCACGCAGTGGATCTGGCTGCAATGCTGGAACGCCTGGTACGACGAGAAGGCCAGGAGGGCGCGACCGATCGAGGAGTTGAAGAAAGAGTTCGAGTCCGGCGCACGCCGCGTCGAGCTGGCGAACAAGGCAACGAAGTTGTGGAACGACTGCACGCCGGGCGAGCGGCGCGAGGCCATCGATGCGAAGCGCCTCACCTATCTGGGTGAGCAGCTGGTGAACTGGTGCCCGAAATTGGGCACCGTGCTGGCCAACGAGGAAGTGGTCGACGGCAAGAGCGAGCGCGGCGGCTTCCCCGTCATGCGCAAGCCGCTCAAGCAATGGATGTTCCGCATCACCGCCTACGCGGAGCGATTGTTGAACGACTTGAAGCTGGTCGAATGGCCGGAGAGCACGCGCACGCAGCAGGCGGAATGGATCGGACGCAGCGAGGGGGCGGAGATTCATTTCAAGGTCCGCGCGGCAGGCGGAGCATCGAGCTCCGCGAATGCCAAGACTCCCGCTGGAAATGCGGCGGTTTTCCCCGATCTCACGGTTTTCACCACGCGTCCCGACACGCTCTTCGGCGCCACCTACATGGTGGTCGCGCCGGAGCATCCGCTGGTCAAGCTGGCCAGCGCGCACGCGGGCGGCGCCGCGCAACAAGAAATCGTCGCCTACGTCGAGGCCGCGCGGCATCGCTCTGACATCGACCGGCAATCCGAGGGCAAGGCGAAGACGGGCGTCTTCACCGGGCTCTGCGCGGTGAATCCCGCCACCGGCGAGGACATTCAAATCTGGACCGCTGACTACGTGCTGATGAACTACGGCACGGGCGCCATCATGGCGGTGCCCGCGCATGATCAGCGCGACTTCGAGTTTGCCCGGGCCTTCAAGCTGCCGATGCGCACAGTGGTGATCGCACCGAGCGTCGTGCCGGCGGAAGATGGCGCGGCCTACGGCGGCGAAGGAATCGCGACCTCAAGCAGCAACGCGGAAGTGTCGCTCGACGGTCTTGCGACAGCGCAGGCGAAGGAAAAAATCATCGCCTGGCTCGAGACGAAGGGCCTGGGCCGCAAGCGCGTCAACTTCCGCCTTCGCGACTGGCTCTTCAGCCGGCAGCGCTATTGGGGCGAGCCCTTCCCTGTGGTCTTCGATCCCCAGGGCATGCCCTTCGCGATTTCCGAGAAGGCACTGCCCGTGCGCCTGCCCGAGCTGGAGGATTTCAAGCCCACCGAAAGCGAGACGCCGCGGCCGCTCCTTGGCAAGGCCGCGGAATGGATCCGCACCACCGCCGGCGCCGCGGGCGTGAGCGCCGAGGATCTGCCGCCGGAGACACCGGTGACGCGCGAGGCCAACACCATGCCCAACTGGGCGGGCTCCTGCTGGTATTACCTGCGTTACTGCGACCCGAAAAACACCAAGCGATTCGTCAGCCCCGAGGCGGAGAAGTACTGGATGGGCAAGCAGGGCGTCGACCTCTACGTCGGGGGCTCCGAGCACGCGGTGCTGCATCTGCTCTATGCCCGCTTCTGGCACAAGGTGCTCTTCGACCTGGGCCATGTCTCCACGCCCGAGCCCTTCGCCCGACTTTTCCACCAGGGTTTGATCACCAGTTTTGCATACCAGCGCGACGATGGCACGCTGGTCGCCGCCGACGCGGTGGAGGAGAGCGGCGAAGGCAAGTTCCTGGAGAAGGCCACCAAGAAGCCGGTGAAGCAGGTGGTGGCCAAGATGAGCAAGAGCCTGAAGAACGTGGTGAATCCGGATGACGTCATCGCCAACTTCGGCGCCGACACCTTCCGCCTCTACGAGATGTCCATGGGTCCGCTCGAGGCCTCCAAGCCCTGGAACACACGCGACATCGCCGGCAGCTTCCGCTTTCTCCAGCGCGCCTGGCGCCTCGCCGTGGACGAACACACCGGAGAACTGCTGCTCGCCGCTGAAGCGGACCCCGCCATCGAAAAGTTGCTGCACCGCGCCACAAAGAAAGTCGGCGAAGACATCGACCGCCTCGCCTTCAACACCGCCATCGCGGCGCTGATCGAAGTGGTCAACGCCGCAACGCGATCGACCTCGTCGTCGAATGCGCCGCAAGGCGGCCTGACGCGAGACCAACTGATCCGCTTCGTCAAGCTGCTCGCGCCGTTCGCGCCGCACTTCTGCGAGGAGATCTGGAGCAAGCTTGGCGAGCGCGAGGCTCTGGCCTGCGCGCCCTGGCCCGCCTTCGACGCCGCGCTGCTGGTCGACGATGAGGTCGAGCTCGCCGTGCAGCTCTCCGGCAAGGTAAAGACGCATCTGCGCGTTCCCTCGTCCGCCGACGCGGCCAGCATCGAGCGCATGGCGCTGGCCGAACCCAAAATCCTGGAGCTGCTCGCCGGCCGCGCCCCGAAGAAGATCATCATCGTCCCCGGCCGCCTGATCAACATCGTGGCGTAGGCCGCGGGGCCGCGAAGGATTCGACGGATCAAATGCGGGTAGGATTTCCCTCCCACGCCTGATCCGACCTCATCTTTCCCTGGAGCAATTCAATGACCTTCTCCACGCTGCTCGCCGTCGTCCTGTTGCTGCAAGCTCCTCCCGTCGCTCCCGCAGCGCGACCGGCTGCCACCAAGCCCGCCACCGCGCCAACCGCGAAGCCCACGCCGGCCACCGGCGCGCCCCAGGCGATTCCCGCGGCCAAGAGCGCCAACATCGGGCCGACGGTGGATGTCCCCGCGGAGCTCGCGGCGCTGGTGCCCACCGACGCCGTCGCCGTGGTCTACGTGCCCAGCGCCGCCGACGCCGAGGCGCTGACCGCGAAGCTCGAGTCGTTTGGCGGACCCATGCGCGGCGTGCTCGCACGCGACAAGGCGGTCCAGAAATTCCTCAAGACCAACCTGAAGACCGAGCTGGAGATTCCACTGGACCAGCCGGTGCTGCTCTGGTCGACCATGCCGGTCGCGGGTGAGAATGATCCCGATGCGAATCCGATGGGCGGCCCCGACATCCGCTCCTATCAAGCGGTGCGCATTCCCGGCGCGACCGCGGAGAACGTCAAGCCCCGGACCAAGCGCGTCAGCGTGACCATCCTCGCCAAGGACATGGTGGTGGTGAGCGACCAGAAGATCGCCTACGGGGTGCCCGCCGCGGGCAGCGCCGTGTGTCCGCTGCTCAAGCAGCTTCCGGCCGGCGCCATCAGCGGCCGGCTCGACCTGGCCTCGATCATCCGCGAGCAGGAGGACAACCTGCGCATGGCGACCAGCTTTCTCAGCATGAATTTCGGGCAGGCGCCGCCGGTGGGCAAGGACGCCACCGAGCAGGAGCGCGAGGACGCCGACATGAAGCAGCAGATGGGGGCCGCGATCAGCGACCAGGCGACCCTCTTCGTGGACTTCATCACCGAGCTCAAGAGCGCCTCCTTCTCGATCGGCATGCAGGGCGATCAGTTGAATGTCTGGACGGACTGGACCCGCAACGACGCCTGGCCCGAGGGCACGTCGGCCGCGGAATCCGCCGCGGATCTGGCCCTGCTGCCGCCGGGCATGCCGGTCTACGCGGGCCTCTCGCGCAGCACCATGGGCATCTCGCTGAACAAGCAGGTCACCTTCGACGACGCCATGATGACGCTGGGCGCCACCGACGAGCAGAAGAAGTCGTGGACTGCGGCCACGGAAAAAATGCGCGAGGTCATCGCCATGATGAGCGGCGGAGTTGCCCTGGGCTTTGGCGACGTCGGCGGCAAGCCGGGCTACATGATCGGCCTGCGCGTGAAGGACGCCGCGACTTTCCAGAAGGCCTACACCGAGGGCATCGACCTCTTCGCCAAGACCGGCATCTACAGCGAGGCGAAGGTGGAGCGTGTCGGCGACACGCTCACCACCACGCTCACGCCCGACGCCAAGCGTCTGAAGCGCATCGCGTCGGCGCTGGAAGGGGACCTGAGCCAGGAGCAGATCGAAGCCATCGACAAGTCCGCCAAGCCCCTGACCATCGCCATGGACCTCAAGGGAAACAACGTCACCACCAAGGTGACGCCCGATTTCGGCGTACCGGAAGGGGAAAAGATTTCATTTCCAAGCACCAAGGACATCCGCTCTCAGATCAACGCCAACGCGTGGGGCAACACCGACTGGTTCGCGTCGCTGGATCTGCGCTCGATTGTGGGCACCATGGGCACCCTTGAAATGAAGGATTTCCACCTGCCCGACGGGCCTCCGGCGCTGCTGACCATTCGCCAGGGTGTGCAGGGCGGCACGCAGCGGATCTCCATCACCACCGACGTGAAGAGCCTCGGCACCTTGATCGATCAGTACGAGAAGGAAGAGTCGCGGATCCGCGCGGAGAATCGCAAGAAGTCCCCGACCGCCGGCGACGATGCCCCGGAGGCCGACGCTCCGGACGCCGTGGCTCCGGACGCCTCGATGCCCGGCGCGAAGTGATCGGCGAGGCGTCGCGGCAACCTCGGCTGATTGTTTTCACGGCCAACCGCGCTTTCGTGTCGTGATTCGCGGTGATTCCAGCTTTCACCGCGAAGCCCAAAACGCAGCAAACCTCGCACGAGGACGAGGTTTGCCAATCATCTGTGTTCGAGGAAAGGGTTAACGAACACTCCGTCTCGGTCCCATTCTGACGCGAACCGGAACCGGCTTAGGCTTGGAGCCGAGCACAATTCGCACGAGTCGCGTGAGCAGGGAGCGGACGGATTCAAATGACATGAGCCATCAATAGCCCGCGTTGATCGAAACGCCAGAGGCAATTTCAAATTGAATGCAGATCGCGCGAAGAACTTCGCATGAGGATCCTATAAGATGCGAAACTCTCGCTGAGAAAGCCCGCGATGGACGCAGAACCCGAAGCCTCCGAGCCCGACGATTCCGAAAAAGCATCCCCATGGACGCTCGGCGAGGCTTTCTCCTCGAGCTGGGTGGCCTTTTGGCCGCACCAGGAAGCTCCGACCCGCGAGGAGATCGGCAGCGCCTTCACGGCGTGGCTGGGCCGTGACATCGACGCCCAAGCCCCCGAAAGCGAGGAAGAGGGCGTGCTCTGGGTCATGGCCTTCACGCTGGATGACATCGAGGCCCCGGCGGTGGTGTGGGCGGAGTCGGCGATTCCGATTCAGGATGAGGAGGGTCTGCAGGCGATTCGCGATTGCAAATGGGTCGTGCGGATGCAGGTGATGCTGCCCGAGAGCGAGCCGCACGAGGCCTATTTCAAGTCGGTCGCCCTGCTGGGCGGGGCGCTGGGCGATGTCGCCGGAATCCTCGACGCCGTCACCGGGCAGTTCATGCCGCGCGAGACGCTGGAGGCGGGATTCCTTTTGCCCGAGGCAAAGCCGCATGAGCGCTGGCTGTGGCGCGTGGGCGGCGTCGGCGTCGCGGGGGAGGAAGCCAACGAGGATCGACCGACGCTGCTCTTCACAACCGGATTGTGGCGCTGCGGCCGTCCCGAGCTGGAGCTGATGGAGATTCCCGCCAAGCACGTCCGCGCCGGTCTGATCCTGATCGACGCCATGGCGGGCCTGTTGCTTGAAGGCGACATGCCCGAGGCGGGCGAGAAGATCGAAGTCGGCCCCGGTCTCGAGGTCTGCCTGCAACCCTGGCAGGAAGTCGCCGCGACCGTGGAGGATGGTGCACCGGGATCGAACACCTTCCGCGCCGCCGCCCGATCGGAAGAGGGCTACTCGCCGCTGCTTGGGGTGCGCGCCGTTGTCTGCCACCCCGAAACGGTCGGCGAGTTCAAGAAAGTCTGGACCTGGCCCGCCAAGGTGATCGAGGCGCTGGAGACCGGGCACGCGGCGCTCTTTGCCACCGAGCATGCGATCGATGCGACCGCCGCGCGGGCGCAGAAGCACTTCGACGCCTTCGCCACGGCCTTCGCCAGCCTGCGGCGCAGCCCCGACGCGGCCCACCAGGCCCTGGTGGAGCGTGCTTTCCAGGTGCAGGCGCCGCTGGAGGGGGGCGAGGATCCCGACCGCATCGAGCAGGCCTGGTTCATCGTCCGGAAGTTCGACGGGGAGTTCCTTGACACGGTTTTGCTGGATCGGCCCCACAGCCGCGGCGATCTGCAGGCGGGATCGGGGGTCCGGTTGCGGGTCGCCCAAGTCACCGACTGGCGCGTCGAGCTTCCCGAGGGCGATTTCAGTTCCGACATGTGGACCGAGCTGCTTCCAGCGGTGGATCGCCTGCGGGGCATCTCCTAAAGTCGCCCTCTTTTCGTGCCGATAGCCAAGGCATGTCCGCGACCCGAAGCCGCAATACCGACTGGAAGAAAAGCCTGCAACAGGTGCTGGATCGCCAGCGCATGCTGGAACTGGCCGTGGAGCGCGAGCCCGGCGCCGACGAGGGAGTGGACATCATCTGGCGGAGCCAGATGCTGGCTCTGCACGACAACATGATCGAGGTCGAGTCGCCCTCGGCGATCGGTCGCACCATCAAGCTGCGCGAGGGAGTGAAGCTGAACGCCGCCTTCGTGGTGGGGCAGAACCGCTTCGCCTTCCGCACCAGCATCCTGCCCAAGCCCCCGCATTTTCCGCACTCGCTCTCGCTCTTCCTGGCCCAGCCGGAATCGATCGAGCGCTGCCACCGCAAACACGACCGCTTCGACCTGCAGGGATTGCAGCTTCCCAAGGCGACGCTTTGGACCCTCACCGATCCGCGCAGCGTGAGCCTGGCCGAGCGCGCCAACGAGCTCGCTTTCGAGGCCGTTTCGCGCGGCGAGAACGCGGTGCCGGACGCGGACCATTCCATGATGCCGGAGCTGGGTGCGCCCATCGAGGGAACCTTGATGAACGTCAGCGGCGGCGGTGTGGGCATTCAGTTTGCGCCCAGCGAGGCGGCGGCTATTTCACGCAACCGAAGTTTCTGGATCCGGATCGCCATGGGCAAGGCGAATCCCGTGCCGATCGTCTGCCGGGGCAAGCTCCTGCACACGCACATCGACTCCATGCAGAACACCTACGCGGGCATCGTCTTCGATTTCTCCTTCAATCCGGCGCATCAGAAGACGGTCGCGGCCCAGATCGCGCTCTATGTGGAGCGCGTCCAGGCCAAGAAGATCATTCCGCGCTGAGAAAAAAAGTCTCATGCACAAGCGGCGGAATTGTCCCGCCGGCTGTGATGCGATTCACACTCCGGACAGGGCGGTTTCGCGGATCGCCTGCTCCAGCACGCGCACCTTGGCGTGCGACTCGGCGACCTCCTCGTCGGGCCGCGAGTCGCTGGTGATGCCGCAGCCCGCGGCGTAGCTCAGGGCGAAGCGTCGCGGCTCGATCTCGCGCAGTTCCGCGGTGCGGATGGCCACGCTCAACTTCATCGCCCCCGAGTCGCTGAGATAGCCGATCGCCCCGCAATAGGGGCCGCGCGACACACGCTCCAGTTCGTCGATGACCTGCATGGCGCGGATCTTGGGGGCGCCGGTGACGGATCCCGGCGGGAAAGTTCCCGCCAGGAGATCGGCGCGGTCGCAGGTGTCCCGCAGCTCCCCGTGAATTTCCGCCACGCCATGCACCACGGTGCCGTGGGTCTCCAGCGTCCGCGCCTCGCGGACCTGCACCGTGCCCGGTCGGCATGCCCGCGAGAGGTCGTTGCGCATCAGGTCCACGATCATGTGCAGCTCCGCCGCGTCCTTGCCGCTGCGGGCGAGCTCCGCGGCGCCCGTTTCGCTGGGCCGCGTTCCCTTGATGGGGCGCGAGACCGCGCGGCGGCGCTCGTCGAGATCCAGGAAGAGTTCGGGGCTCATGCTCGCCAGCATTCCCGCGGGCGTCTCCAACCAGGCGCCGTAGCGGGCGGCGCTGCTCTGCAGCGCGCGATGGGCGAAGGCCCGGGGTGAGCCGCGCAGCTCGCCGTGCCAGCGCCGGGCGATGTTGGCCTGAAAGAGGTCGCCGGCGTGGATGAGCTCGATGGTCCGCCGCACGGCTTGGGCGTACTCGGCGTCGGAGGACTCCTCCTCGAGCGAGGTGCACTCGCAATGCTCCGCCACTTCGGGGTCGCGCAGCGCAACCCTGTCGATGGCGCCGCCGATGGACCACCACTGCCGTTGAAGATGGTCGAACACGAAGGCGTGCTCGCAGCGCGCCACCTGGATCAGCGGCCATGCCCGTGAAGCGTCGCGGGCTCGAGCCGAAGTCGTCCGGTCGCGCGCGGTCGGCTCCAGCACGCCGCCGAGTTCGTATGAAAATTGCGCGAACCAGCCGGGTCCCATCGGTGGTCCGTCGTCGGTTCGGCCCGTCGGTTTGGCGGAGACCGTTTCGCGCGTGATCGCGCGCAGCCATTCGATCGCATCGCCCGCCTTCAATCCATCGACCGGTCGCAGCGCATTCCACCGGCCGGGCGCTCCGATCACGGTGACCCGCGACCAGGGCGAATCCCCGCCGGAAAGCAGCGCCGCCAGAGGCGTTTCCGCCGGCCAGCGCCGCAGCACTTCCAGGGGTCGCAGGTTCCAATCCAGGCGCCGGGCCGTCGACATGACGTGATGCTAGGGATTTCGAGCCCCTTCGATCGGACGTGCGGGAACGCACGGAATCCTTATCCTTGTGCGTCCGCGGCCCAAGCCGCCTTGCCCGCTCCGTCGCACAATTTCAAAGAGGTTCCTCATGTCGCTCGCCACACCCGCCCGTTCCACGCCGCGCTCCAAGAAGAAGTCCAGCCGCTCCGCCGCCGCGCCGAAGAGCGCGACCCGCAAGGCCGGCAAGATGATCTACTTCTTCGCCGCCAAGGGCACCGAAGGCAGCGGCGATCTGAAGAGCCTGCTCGGCGGCAAGGGGGCCAACCTCGCGGCGATGTGCTCCATCGGCCTGCCCGTGCCTCCAGGTTTCACCATCACCACCGAGGTTTGCAACCTCTACTACGAGGGCGGTCGCAAGATGCCGCCCTCGCTGCTGAAGGATCTGAAGTCCTACGTGTCGCGCCTGGAGAAGTCGGTGGGGAAGAAGTTCGGCGACGCGCACAACCCGCTGCTGGTCTCGGTGCGCTCCGGAGCCCGCGAGAGCATGCCGGGCATGATGGACACGATTCTGAATCTGGGCTTGAACGACCGCACGGTGCTGGCTCTGAAGGAGGCCACCGGTAATGGTCGCTTCGCCTGGGACTGCTACCGCCGCTTCATCCAGATGTACGGCGACGTGGTGATGGGCGTGCAGAAGCGCACCGAAAACGAGCACGATCCCTTTGAGGACGTGATGGCCCGCCTCAAGAGCGAGGCCGGCGTGACCGAGGACACGCACCTCACCGAGACGCACCTGCATGAGCTGGTGAACCGCTTCAAGGCGCTGATCCACGAGCGCACCGGCAAGAAATTCCCCAACGACCCGATGGATCAGCTCATCGGATCGATCGCCGCCGTCTTCCGCAGCTGGATGAACGACCGCGCCATCGTCTACCGCGCCAAGTACCGCATTCCGGCGCAGTGGGGCACTGCGGTGAATGTGCAGGCGATGGTCTTCGGCAACACCGGCGACGACTCGGGAACGGGCGTGGCCTTTACCCGCGACCCGGCGACGGGCGAGAACGTCTTCTACGGCGAGTACCTGGTCAACGCCCAGGGCGAGGACGTGGTCGCGGGCATCCGCACGCCGCTGCCGGTGGAGCAGATGGCCCAGAACAAGAACATGGCCCCGGCCTACGCCCAGCTGGTGAAGGTGCGCAAGACGCTGGAGAAGCGCTTCGGCGACGTGCAGGATTTCGAGTTCACCATCGAGCGCAAGAAACTCTGGATGCTGCAGACTCGGCGTGGCAAGCGCACGGCGCTGGCCTATGTGCGCATCGTGCACGACATGGTGCGCGAGGGTTTGATGAAGCCGGAGGATGCGATCCGCTCCGCCGATCCGGAAGCGATGAACCAGCTCCTGCAGCCGATCTTCGACCGCAAGGCCTACGAAGCGGCGCGAACGCAGGGCAAGTTCCTGTGCAAGGGACTTCCCGCGGGCCCCGGCGCCGCCAGCGGCGAGATCGTGCTGACCGCGAGCAGGGCCGAGGAGCTCGTGCAGAAGGGGAGGCGCGTCGTGCTGGTGCGCGTCGAGACCAGTCCCGAGGATCTGCGCGGCATGATCGCCGCCGAGGGCATTCTCACGGCGCGCGGCGGCGTCAGCAGCCACGCCGCTCTTGTCGCGCGGCAGATGGGCAAGGTCTGCGTAGTCGGCGCCGGCACGCTCGACATCGACTACCACAAGGGCACCGTCACCTGCAACGGCAAGACGCTGCGCGAGGGCGACGCGCTCTCGATCGACGGCACCACCGGCGAAGTTTTCACGGGGCACATTGACACCGCGGACAGCGAGCTGAAGCAGGTGCTCATCGCCAAGACCCTGAAGCCATCCGAGAGCGATGTCTACCGCTACTACGCCTTCGTGATGAAACTGGCCGACAAGTACCGGCGCCTGGGCATCCGAACCAACGCGGACACGCCGGAGCAGACCCGCAACGCGCTGGCCTTCGGCGCCGAAGGGATCGGCCTCTGCCGCACCGAGCACATGTTCTTCGAGTCCAACCGGATCGACGTGATGCGCGAGATGATCATGTCCCGCACTGAGGAGGCGCGGCGCAGCGCGCTGGCCAAATTGCTGCCCTTCCAGCGCGGCGATTTCGAGGGGATCTTCCGGGCGCTCGACGGCGGCCCCGCGTGCATCCGCCTGCTCGATCCGCCGCTGCACGAGTTCCTTCCCAACGAAGAGGCGGCGCAGCAGGCGCTGGCGAACAAACTTGGCGTGAGCGCCGAACACGTGGCGACTCGCGTCCGCGAGCTGCACGAGTTCAACCCGATGCTGGGATTCCGCGGCTGCCGCCTGGGCACCGTCCATCCTGAGATCAGCGAGATGCAGGTGCGGGCCATCTTCGAGGCGGCGGCAAAAGTTCAGTCCGAGGGGATCAAGGTCCGCCCCGAGATCATGATTCCGCTGGTGGGTTTTGCCCGCGAACTGGAGATCCAGGTCGAGCTCACCCACCGCGTGGCCCGGGAAGTCATGGCGGCCACCCGGCAGAAACTGCAGTACATGGTGGGCACCATGATCGAAATTCCTCGCGGCGCGCTGACCGCCGACAAGATCGCCGAGACCGCGGAGTTCTTCTCCTTCGGCACCAACGATCTCACGCAAACGTGTCTGGGCATGAGCCGCGACGACTCCGGCAGTTTCCTGCCGCGCTACGCGGAGCTTGAGATCACCCGCGAAAACCCCTTCGCCTCGATCGACGTGGCCGGGGTCGGCTCGCTGGTCCGCACCGCGGTCGAGCTCGGGCGCCAGGCGCGCCCCGACATCAAGCTGGGCATCTGCGGCGAGCATGGCGGAGATCCGGCGAGCATCGCCTTCTTCCACGAGGTGGGGCTGGCCTATGTGAGCTGCTCGCCCTTCCGCGTGCCGGTGGCGCGGCTGGCCGCGGCCCGCGCCGCCATCCTGGATTCCAATCGGACGAAAAGCGCGAGGGTGAACCGCAAGTGATCCGAAGGTCGCGCGCATGGCTGCTGGCGCTCTTCGTGCTGGCCGGGTGCCAGCAGGACAGCTCCTACGCGCCGTGGCCGCGCGAGCTGGCGCCGGGCACGGTGCGCCGCTATCCCTGCCGCTACACGATGACACCTCCGGTCCTGGACGGCCTGCTCGAGGACGCGGTGTGGACCAACGCGCCGTGGAGCGAGCCCTTCCTCGACATCACGGGCAGCGGCCCCATTCCCAAGTACGGATCCTGGATGAAGATGCTGTGGGACGACAAGAACCTCTACATCGCGGCCTTTCTGCAGGAGCCCGACCTGTGGGGCACCTACGACCGGCGCGACATGATGGTCTACCACGAGAATGACTTCGAGGTCTTCCTCGATCCCGACGGCGACCATGACTCCTATTACGAGATCGAGGTCAACGTCATCGGCACCGTCCTCGACCTCTACCTCAACCGCGAGTACCGCCTCGGCGGTCAGGCCCACACCGAATGGAATTGCGAGGGGATGGACGGGGCGATCGACCGGGTCGGCACGCTCAACGACTCGACGGATGTGGACGAGGGATGGGCGATCGAGATCATGATTCCCTTCAAGTGTCTGCGGCCACCGGTCACCGTGACCGATGATGCCGCGGAGAATGTCCGCAACGGCGACACGCCGGTGGTCGGCGAGATGTGGCGCATGAACTTCTCGCGTGTGCAGTGGCCGCTTGAAAAAGTCCCCACGGGATATGTGAAGTTGCCCGGCTCCAAGGAGGAGAACTGGGTCTGGACTCCGCAGTGGGCGGTGAACATGCACCAGATCGACCATTGGGGCCAGGTGACCTTCACCAAATAGATCTGCGAAGGCGCCGCAAGTGCTTTGATTCAAGCGGGGTCAATCGCCCAGCGATTTGGCCATCCGCGCAGCCAGCAGCGCAGCCTCCGGATGATGCACCGGCTTTGCGGGCCAGGAAATTCCCAGCCCGCTCCCATCCTTGTATTTTGGAATGACGTGGAAGTGCACGTGCGGCACCTCCTGATGGGCTCGGGCGCCGTTGTTCTGCAGCACGTTGTAGTCCGCAGCCCCGGTGGCCCTCATCACCGCAGCCGCGACGCGCGAAATTGCCTCGCCCAGGGCCCGGGCGCTCTCGGGGGAGAGTTCATGCAGGAAGGCCTTCTCCTCCTTGGGCACCACCAGCGCGTGGCCGGTCGAGAGCGGATTCACATCGAGGAAGGCGATGACGAGCTCGTTGTCCAGGATCTTGTGGCAGGGGATTTCGCCGCGGATGATGCGGGTGAAAATGCTGGCCATGCGTCGGAGCGTACCATCGGCTCCATGCCGTCCGCGATGAAGAGCCGTGGTGCGAACCGATCGAAGAGTGCCGCATCCGCGCGAATCCCGCTACCGTCCGCCGAGCTGCGCCGCAGGCTCGCGGGATTTCTCCGCGAGGATCTCGGCGCCGCCGGCGACGTGACTTCAGATGCCATGATCTCCGTCGATCGCCGCGCCACCGCCTTCGTGGTCGCCCGATCCGCCGGCGTGTTCGCGGGCGCCGGGGTGGCGCAAGCGCTGGCCAGAATCGCGGGCCCCTCGATCAAGATCCGTCTGCTCCTGCGCGACGGCGAGCGCTTTCGCGCGGGCCAGGCATTGATGCGGGTCTCCGGACGTCTGCGCGAAATCCTGCGGTTGGAGCGCACGCTGCTGAACCTGCTGGGCCGCATGTGCGGCGTGGCGACGCTGACCCGCGCCTTCGTGGATCGGACCCGGGGAACCGCCGCGCGAATCCGCGACACGCGCAAGACCACCCCCGGCCTGCGAGCTCTGGAGAAATACGCGGTCCGCTGCGGCGGCGGCGACTCGCACCGCGCCGGATTGTTCGACGCCTTCCTGGCCAAGGACAACCACGTGGCCGGACTGGTGCCCGATCGCATGGCGGCGGCGATCGCTCGCGGCGCCGCGGCAGCCCGGCGGAAGCGCAAGCTTTCGTTCACCATGGCCGAGGTCGACTCGTTGCGCCAGCTTGAGTCCCTGCTGCGGATCCGCCCCGCGGCGGTGGACGCCGTGCTCCTGGACAACATGAGCGCCGCGAAGCTTCGGAAAGCCGTCGCGCTTCGCGACCTGCTCGCGCCGCGCGTGAAGCTGGAGGCCAGCGGGGGAGTGACGCTGCGCACCGTCGGCGCGATCGCCCGCAGCGGCGTGGATTTTGTCAGCGTCGGCGCGATCACGCACTCCGCGCCTCAGATCGACCTGGGTCTGGACATCAAACCCGCGCAGCGAAGGGCCCTCCGCCGATGAGCGAGGCACGCGACCGCGCATCCGTCGCCACCATGGACACGCCGGTCGAGTTGTGGAGCGCGGCCATCCAGAAGGAAATCGCCGGGCTCGTCCATCTGCATTGTGCCAGCGTGCGGAACGAGACCGGAAGCACGCAGGAGGACGCCGCCACGAGTCCGCTGGGGTGCGTCGTCGCGGCGGGCCGACAGCGATCTGGTCGCGGCCGGCTGGGAACCAAATGGGCGGACACCGGCGACGAGGGGCTCGCGGTGACCTTTGTGGTCAAGCCGCAGGCCGCCGAACGGCTGGCGATGGCCGCGGCGATCGCAGCGGCGGCGGCGCTGCGCTCCCTGGTCAACCATGAGGTCGCAGCGCGGATCGGGGTGAAGTGGCCCAATGACATCGTGGTGGCGCGGAGCGGCGGGCCGCCGCAGAAGCTTGCTGGCATCCTGGTCGAGAGCCGCAATGAGCGATCCCTGATCGGGATCGGCGTCAATGTCGGGCAAACGGTCTTTCCGGCGGAGCTCGTGCCGCGCGCCATCAGCCTGCGGCAGCTGGAGCAGCCCTGCGACCGGCTCGCGGTGCTGCTGCGGCTGACGCGGCTGCTGGATCAGTTTCTCTCTGCGTCCGACCGCGTGATCGAGGAGGCATACCAGTCGCTGGACCGGACTGCGGGCTTGCGCATGACGTTCCTCACCCCGCAGGGGGCGGTGGAGGGTGTGGTGCTGCGCTGCGACCCCGCCATCGGTTTGCTGGTCCAGACCGCGGATGGCGTCAAAAAACTGCCCGCCGCCACCACCCGGGTTCAAGGCTAGTCCCGGTTTCTGCCGAGCTACACTAGCCAACCGATGTTTGCCGCCGCCTCCATCCTGGTTCTTGCCCTCGCCATGGACGACGCCACTAAGCCCGGCGATCTCGTGCCGATCGAGCAGGGACTCGCCGACCGATCCGTGACCGGCACCTCGCTGCGGATCCAGCCGGTCGAGCTGAGCACGACCACCAACTTCAACAAGTTGTACGGCGTCGCGGGAAGGCCCGATCTTTTCGTGCGCTCTCAGGGCGGCGTCTACGCGGTCTTCGACCAGGGCGCCTACCGGACGGTCTATGGAAAGACGCTGTCGAAGACCTTCGCCCAGTGGCCGGCGGGAACGACCTTTCACATCGGACAACCCGACTTCACCAAGCTCAAGGCCTCGGGCATCCGCGAGGGCCAGATCGGCGCCAACACTCCTCCCGGAACACAACTGACGCCGAAATCGGTCGGCGGACCCGACGCGCGGATCGGCGAAGCGCCGGTGGAGGGCTTGGTGAAGGTCAAGCCGCTGAGCGAGCGCTCGGGAGTCGAGCCCGCGAACCGGGACTCGCCGGCGAAGGTTTCCTCCAAGGACGCCGGGTTCGGACATCACAGCGTCGACATGCCCGCTCCAAAGGCGGCGCCGGCGAAGCCGGCCGACAACGCCGCGGCAGCGCCGACCACTGCTGGGACAAAGAGCGAATCGATGCCCGCAGTTCCGAGCCCATCCTCGAAAGACGGTCCGGCGCAGCCTCCCGCGAAACCATGAGGTCAGACCTGTGGCGCGCGCTCGCGGTCGGTTCGCTCGCGTCGATCGCACTCGCGTCCGAGGCCGCTGCGCAGATTTCTGCGGCGATGGATCGACCAGCCGCGGTCCGTGGCGGCGTGATCGCCATTCCGCTCCACCAGCATCCGGCCAATGAATCGTGGCCCTCAAGCCTGGGTATCGCGCCCGTCGATGGCGCTCCCGCGTTCGAGGGGGTGGTCGCGTGGATCGGCGCCAAGGCACCGCCGATGGAGCGATCCTGGACACAGTCCCAGGAACAGTTGGACATTCGCCCCATCGCCGACGCGCCCAAGGATCACGATCCGGAAGTGTCGGGATCGGTCGTGCTGCTGGCGCGGACGCCGCGCGACGTGCGCGGCCGGCTTCGCGTGGGCGATTCCACCATCGAGCCGACATGGCTGGAGCTGGCCGAGCTCGAGCCCGACGGGGCAAAGCTTCCCCTGGCCTTGGGCGATCCCTACGCGCTGCCCGATCCGGAATCTCCATCGGAGTGGTTCCGCTGGTGGCTCCTCGCCGACCAGGCGGACCGGAAGCCACCGCCTGCGAGCGGCGACGAGGCGCAGCGCCTCTTTGCGCTGCACCGCGCCCAGCTCTGGCAGGCGGGCATCGAGCGCATTGAGCGGCAGAGCCCGGGCGTCGCGGCGGAGATCCGGGAGCGGCTCACCGCGGTCTGCACCGAGTCCGGAACCGACTCCGCGAAGACTCCGACCCGCAAGGCTTGCTGGATCGCCAACGCCGAGGCGCTCTCGTCGCTGCTTGCGAGCTTGATCACCACCGACCGAACCGACGAGCAGTCGATGCAGGCGTCGCTGGGACTGCTGCGGAATATTTCTCCGGTCACGCTCTGGCCCGAGGCCGACGATGGCCGCGCCATCCATTTCGCCGCGTGCAACGCCTCGCCCGAGGAGATCGTGATCCAATTCGCCTGGGTCGAGGCGCCCAGCCTGCCGCCGCTGGCGATGCTGCTTCCGCCCTACGGCATGGGGCGTCTTTCCATTGACCGGCCCGCGGAGCTGATGCCTGATCCGCTCACCGGGGAATCCAGCCCGATCGTCGGCTCTTTGCAGCTCACCGGGCCGGGCGGAATGCAGCGCATGAGCGTGGCGCCGGCGCAGTGCGTGATCCGACCGCCCGGCTATTCGCTGGGCCTCTTTCTGCCCATGCTTTCGCTGGCCGACGCGCAAACCGGAAAGATCCAGCCGGTTCCGGCGGGCTGGGGCACCACCGCAAGCGTGCGCCGCAAATTCGGACGCTGGGAAATCTTCGCCGAGTGCCTGCGCCGCGAGGTCCGGCTCGAGGATGAACTGGACCTTCGCATCGGCGACAGCGGCCGGCCGATGGGTCGAGTCCGCGTCGGCGAGGCGGGAGTGCGCGGCGTCGACGCGCCGGGCGGCGCCCCCGAGCCGGAGGTCCGCACGGATTCCTTCGCCGACCGTTGGCGCTGCGTCATCGAGATTCCCGAGGAATGGCTGCCCGCGGACGCCAAGGGACGTCCCTTCGTGATCGGCATCTCCCGCTCGACCAGCGGCGCCGCGTCGCGCCAGTCCGCGATCGCCGCGACTCCGCCCTGGCATGTCGGCCCGCCGCTCATCCAACTCGAGGCCTCGAAGTGGATCGATCCTCCGGTTCAGCGCGTCATTTCGGCGCCGTGATTCCCTATACTCGCCGCATGGACGGCAAGCCCACAATGCGGGTGGTGGCGCTCCTCAATCAGAAGGGCGGCGTCGGCAAGACCACCACCACCGTCAATCTGGGTGCCGCGCTGGCCGCCACCGGGCTGCGCACACTGTTGATCGACCTCGATCCGCAATCCAATCTGAGCCTGCACTTCGGCGTGGAATCCTCCGCCGACGCGCCGCTGCCGGGCACCGCGAGTCTTTTTGCTGATCCGCCCTTGCCGCTGGCCAAATGCATCACCCGCGCGAGGGAGAATCTGTGGTTTGTCCCGGCTGATCCGGAGCTGGCCCTGGCGGAGGGGCAGCAGGACGCGCAGCGCGTGCTGGCCAACGCCCTTGAAACGGTGCGCGGACGCTTCGATGTGGTGCTGCTGGACTGTCCGCCGGGTCTGGGCGTGCTGAGTGTGAACGCGCTGACCGCCGCCGACGAGGTGATCGTTCCGATGCAGGCGCACTATCTGGCGCTGCGCGGATTGGAAAAACTCCTGCAGACCGTGGCGGACATCACCGCGGGATTGAACCCCAGGCTGCGCTGCACCGGAGTTGTGCTCTGCATGCACGAGAATCAGTCGAGCCATGGCCGCGCGGTGGTCGACGAGATCCGCCAGCACTTCGAGGGCTGTCGCGGAAGCGACCTGCCCTGGAGCGAGTGCCGACTGCTGCAGCCGCCGATTCGGCGCAACATCAAGCTGGCCGAGGCGCCCTCCTTCGGCAAGACCATCTTCGACTACGACCCAAAGTGCGCCGGCGCCGACGACTACCGCGGCATCGCCGAGAGCCTGATCGCGATGTGGGGCGAGCGCCAAAGCGCCGGGATCCCGCGCGATCCCTCCGTGACTTCGGCCTGAAGAACGCGGCTCGCGCCGCAGCGGGCGTCACTTCACCGGACGGATGATCACGGTCGCCTCGCTCATCGAGGGATTCAGCTGCCCGGCCCGGAAATTCAGCTCAGCCTCGCGGTCCCCCTTTCGGAAGAAGAGGCTTCCCGAAGTCGGATGGACCTCGCGCTTGGTCACGTGCCAGCCCTGGCCCTGGAACATGGCGACGGCCTTGTCGGCGAACTCGACGGTATCCGGAATGGCGCCGCGGAAGGTGAAGAGTCCGCCGTCGAGCGTGCCGCTGCGCTGGTCAATGTTTGCGCTGTGGCGGCTCTCCATGGAGGGCGGAGCCGGAACGTCGCTCTCCAGAATCATGTCCGGCCCCGATGAGCAGCCGGTCGCGAGCGCCGCCCACGCAACGAGGAGAATGATTGCAGGCGGGATTCGCTTCATGTCGATATTCGAGAATACCTATTCCCCCCGTGACGAGGTCCGATCATGTCGTTTGAAAAGCACGCGCGCACGGTCTCGCTGCTGACGCTGGTCAGCCGCGCGTCGGGGCTGGTGCGGGACGCGGCCCAGAGCCGCGTCTTCGGCGCGGGTCCGGTGATGGACGCCTTCGCCTTCGCGTTCATGCTGCCCAACCTCTTCCGTCGCCTCTTCGGCGAGGGCGCGCTGAGCGCCTCATTCACTCCGGTCTATGCCAAGCTCGACCACGCCGACCCGGCGCGGGCGCGGCTCTTCGCCTCGGTCACGATCACGCTGCTGGCGGTGGTTCTCGCCGCGCTCACCGCGGCCGGGGAACTGGTGCTGCTCTCGCTGCCGGCCGAGGATGCGAACCAGCGGCTCGCCTTCCAGCTGATGGCGACCATGCTTCCCTACATGCCGCTGGTCTGCGTGGTGGCTTTCATCGGAAGCGTGCTCAACGTGCACGGCAAGTTCGGGGCCGCCGCCGCCAGCCCCATTCTTCTGAACGCGGCCATCGTCGCCGCGTCGGCGGGCGTCTCCTATGTGCACGGAGGCATGGAGCGGGCGGCGCACATTCAGATCGTCGCCTGGAGCGTCGTCGGCGCGGGCGTTCTGCAGCTGCTGTGGATGGCATGGAGCCTGCGCGGCCGCGGCATCGGCCTCTCTCTGCAATGGCGGGACAGCCGCGATTCGCTGCGCACCATGCTCACCACCATGCTGCCGATGATGGTGGGGCTGGGCGTCTTTCAGCTCAACACCTTCGTCGACGGTCTGATCGCCAGCTATCCGACCGTGATCGGCCCCACGATTTTCGGCTTCGACTTTCCCCTTGACACGGGCTCCAACGCGGCGCTCAATTACGCGCAGCGCCTCTACGAATTTCCGCTGGGAGTCTTCGGCATCGCCATCGCCACGGCCATCTTTCCCACGCTGGCGCGGCAGGCCTCCGATCCGGCGCTCTTCGCGCACACGCTGCGCCGCGGGCTGCGGCTGGCGCTCTTCATCGGGCTCCCGGCCAGCGCCGGGCTGATCGTGGTGCGGCAGCAGCTGACGGCGGTGATCTTCCAGGGCGGCCGGTTCACACCCGAGGACACCGCCCGCGTGGCCACCATCCTGCTGGGCTACGCCCCCGCGGTCGCGGCCTTCAGCGTGATGCACACGATGACGCGGGCCTTCTACGCGCTGGGCGACTCGAAGACGCCGACCCGGATCTCCATCCAGATGGTGGGGCTGAACTTCGCCCTCAACTGCACGCTGATCTGGACGCCGCTCAATGTCGCGGGGCTGGCCTGGAGCACCACCATCTGCGCGTGGATCCAGGTGGTCATCCTGATCCACAAGCTCCGCCATCGCATCGGGGATGTCCTCGACGCCCACACGCGCCTCGCCGCGATCAAGATCGCCGCCGTGACGCTGGCCATGACGGCGGCCACCGGCGCCCTGGCCTTCGCGCTTCCGACGGGGACTTCGTGGATGCAATGGCTGGCGCAGCTCGGGGCGATCACCGTCGCGGGCATCGTTTGCGTCTTCGGCCTCTCTTCCTGGTGGCGCATGCCGGAATGGCGATGGGCTCTCGGACGCGCCGAGCAGGAGATTCAGGCGATCGACGGCGGCCCCTGAAAATGGCCGCAATCAGGCTGAAAAACGGCCCGTTTCCGTCACACGGCCCAAAATCAAGCGCGTAATTGAAATCGGCACGCTCGTCCGGGGGAGATTCACATCTACACACCGAGCGTGCTGGCTGCGCCCAAGGTGGGCGCAGCCTCATTTTTTGACAGATCGATGGGCGACGCGGATCAACTCGTGCCGGACAGAGACCACGTCGCGCCGTCGCGATCGACGCGTCGGTAGAGCGTGTCGCGCTCGACCGGCTCGCACCCCGCGTTGCGGATGGCGCGGACCAGATCGTGGACGGAGGTCTCCTGGTGGTTTCCTTCTCCGACCGCCTTGGTGATGTCGTACCACACCACGGTGCCGTCCAGGTCGTCGGCGCCCGCGCCCAGCATGAGCTCGGCCATCGGCAGCGTCTGCATGATCCAGAAGGCCTTCACGTGGGGGAAGTTGTCCAGCATCAGCCGGGCGATTGCCAACGTGCGCAGATTCTCGATGCCGGTCGGCGCCGGCAGATGCTCCAGCTCGCTCTCGTTGGGGTAGAAGGGCAGGGGAATGATCGTCTGGAAATATCCGGTCGAAAGTCCCTCATGTCCGGCCATGGGCAGCCGCTGACGCGGATAGAACTCCTCCGGACCGGTCAGCACCACTTCGTCGGGATGCTTCATGCGGATGCCCTGCGCCCGCGCCCACCCCCGCAGCGTGAAATCCTGCTGCGCCCGCAGCAGCCCCAGGTGATGAAGCCGTTCGGGACGGCGGTCGATGTGGCCGTAGAGCATGGTGGCGTTGGAGTTCAGTCCCAACTCGTGCGCGGCGCGGTGCACATCCAGCCAGTGGTCGCCGCGGATCTTTCCCTTGAAGGCCTCGTCGTGCACGCGGTCGTCGAAGACTTCGGCGCCGCCTCCGGGCAGCGAACCGAGCCCCGCATTCATCAAGTCGCGCAGCACCGCCTTGATGCCCTCGTAGTCCTCGCCGCCGCGCTTGGACACGCGCTGCAGGTGGACGATCTCCACTGCGGTGAAGGCCTTGATGTGGATCCCCGGCGCCGCGGCCTTCATGGCCCGCAGCACGTCCAGGTACCACTCGAAGGGCAGCCAGGGATGGAGACCGCCGACCATGTGGATCTCGGTGGCGCCGGCGGCCGCGGCTGCGGCCGTCTCCCCGGCAATGTCCTGGGCCGTCTTTTCATAGGCGCCCTCCTGGCCCTTCTTGCGGTGGAAGGCGCAGAACTTGCACGAGAGCGCGCAGACATTGGAGTAGTTGATGTGACGGTTGACGTTGTAGAAGGCGCGCTTCCCGTGCAGGCGCCGACGCACCAGGTCCGCCAGGGCCAGCACGCGGTGCAGGTCGCGCGTCTCGTAGAGGCGCAGGCCCTCCTCCTCGCTCAGGCGGATGCCGCCAAGCACCTTGGCCTCGATCGCGTCCAACGCGGCGTCATGCCCGGGCGGAAGCGTCGGAGCGAGCGTGGGATTCAACAGAGTCATCAGCGGCTATCGGGGCTGGGCCAGTCCCTCGCCGCCGGTCGACGGAGGCGTGGGGGCGACTTGATCCATCTTCACGATGGGCTGCATCGTCATGGGATCGCGCAGCGGCAGGTGCGTCACCTTGCCGCCGAGCAGGTCGTCCATCTTGGCGCGGCCGGTGCTGTCGCCGGGGCCGACGGTGCTCCAGTCGCCCACCACCAGCAGGACCATCTGGTTTGGATCCACGTACTTCTTGGCGACCCGCTGCAGGTCGGCGGGGGTGGTCGCCATCACCTTCTCGCGGAAGGTCTTCCAGTAGTCCTTGGGCCGGTTGGTCATTTCGTCGTTGACGAACACGCCGAGCATGGCGGGCTTGCTCTCGAAGGTGCGCGGGAAGGTCTCGATGAACTGCCGCTTGGCGGTCTCCAGCTCCTCGTCGGTCACGGGCTGGTTGCGGACCTTGTCCATCTCCTCCAGCACGATCTTGGCCGCCAGCGCCACGGTGGGGTTCTTGCTCTCATAGGCCGCTGCGAAGACGCCGGGGTAGTAGACCTTGGGCGAGAGTCGGCTGCCGGCCGAGTAGGCCAGCCCCTCGTTGCTGCGCACCTGCTGCATGATGCGGCTGGTGAATCCACCGCCGCCGAGGATGTCGTTAAGCATCAGGTAGGGGACGTAGTCGGGGTCGTCGCGCTTGATGGAGCGCATGCCGACGCGCACCTTGCCCTGCGGGATGTCCTTCTGCACGTGGTAGATCCCGGGCACGATCGTTGCGGTCGGCGCGGGCGGGTCGGGCATTTTCTCGCCGCGGGCCCAGCCGTCGAAGGCGGCGTTGAGCTTGGCCAGCATCTCCTGCGGCTCGAAGTCGCCGCTGACGGCGATGATCACATTGCCGGGATTGAAGATGCGGGTCTGGAACTCGCGCATCTTCTCCGGGGTGATCGATTTCAGGCTGACCTCGGTGGAGTCCAGCGACTCGAAGTGGTCGCTGCCGTACATCAGGCGGCTCCACTCGCGTCCCATGATCGACCCCGCGTCGTCGTTGCGCTGCTTCATCTGCTCCAGGGCCTGGCCGCGGTTGGTTTCGAGGCGCGCCGCGTCGAACCCCGGGTTGCGCAGCATGTCCATGAAGAGCTTCAGGCTCGCGTCGAAGTTCTTCGAAAGACAGTTCATGCCCGCGGAGCTGGTGACGTCGCCGCAATTCGCGGAAGCCTGCGTGGCGAGGAAGTCCAGCGCCTCGTCGAACTCGGCCGGCTTCATGGTGGTGGTGCCGCCTTCGCGGATCATGCGCCCGGTCATGCCGGCCAGGCCGACCATGTCCTTGGGCTCGAGGTAGCTGCCGCCCTTGAAGGTCATCGACAGGTTGATGAGCGGGAACTCCTTGCTCACCGCCATGTAGACCGGCGTCCCGTCCTTCAGCGTGGAGCGGAACTTGGCGGCTTCGGGCGGCTCGAAGGTCAGCGGGCCGTACTTGATCTCCTCGGGGCGCTTGGGAACGCCCGTTCCCTTTTGCGAATCAGCGGCGAAGAGGGGGAGGGCGACGGCTGCGAGCACGAGTGTTGCGATGGTGGTCTTCATGGTGTTGGTTCCGTTCTTCATTTTGAAACGAATCATTGTCCGCCGCTCTTTGGCGTTCCCGCCGCGGGAGTCTTGCTTTTCGCCGGAGGAGCGCCCTTGGTGGGCGGGGCCGCCGGTGGTGGAGTCTTGCCTGCCGCCGGAGCCGCGGGCGCGTCCTTGGCCGCGGCCGGCGCGCCGCCCGCTTCAAGCTGCGCGATCCGGTCGTTGATCTTCTTCTTCATGTAGTCGAACATGGGCTTCATCTGCGGCGGAACCTGGGCGCTCTGGGCTTCCATCGCCTCGAGCCCCTTGCGAAGATTCTCCGGATCCGTTTCCTGGGTCAGCTGGGAGGCCATCTGCTTGGCGCGGGCCCGCATCGGCGCGGGCAGCGAGGCCAGATCGGGATCGTCCCCGGCGGCGGCCGCTCCGGCCTTGCGCTTGTAGGTCGCCACGCTGCGGTTGCTCACGTCGAAGTAGGTCTTGGCCACGCGCTGGATGTCGGCCGCCGTCACCGCCTGCAGCTTCTTGGGAAGTTCATTGAGCTCGCGCCAGCCGACGGTGCTCTCCGCGAAACCCAGCTGCACCAGCAGTGAGAAATTGTTCTGAAGGCGGCGATAGCTGTTGGCCGCCACCCCGTTCTTCACCTTTTGCAGCTCGAGGTCGGGCACCAGCTCGTCCTGCAGTTTCTTCAGCTCGTCGTACCAGGCCTGCTCAAGCTGCTCCGGAGTGGAGTCGCCCTTGGTCTCGGCGTCGAAGGAGAACGCGCCGGCGTACTTGCGGCCGTCGTAGTTGGCGCTGGCGCTGGAGGCGATGCTGCGGCCTTCGATCATGCCCTTGTAGAGGCGGCCGGTGCGGCCGTTGAGCACCTCGCTCATCATGTCGAGGGCGTAGCCATCCTTGTGGCCCAGCGGAACGGTGTGGTAGCGCACCTCGACTTCAGGCTGGAAGTCGCCTTCGGCGTTCATGCGCTGTTCGGCCATCTGCTTGGTCTCCAGCGTCACTACCGGCGGCGGCTGGATCTTGCCCGGCTCGAGCCGTCCGAAGTATTGCTCGATCTTGGCCTTGACCTCTTCGGGCTTGAAGTCGCCGACCACCACACCCACCAAATTGTTGGGGCGGTAGTAGGTGTTCCAGTATTCCATCGCGCCATCCATCGTGTAGCTGTTCAGATCACTGGTCCAGCCGATGACCGGCCAGAGGTAGTTGCTCGAGATCCAGAACATCGCCTCGAACTGCTCCTGGAAGCGCCCGGTCGGCGTGCTTTCGGTGCGCAGGCGGCGCTCCTCGTGCACCACGTCGCGCTCCGAGTAGAACTCGCGGAAGACGCTGTCCATCAGGCGGTCGCTCTCCATCCAGGCCCACAGCTCGAACTTGTTCGACGGGACGTTGATGAAGAAGAAGGTGATGTCGTAGCTGGTGAAGGCGTTCATGCCGCTGCCGCCGGCCTTGGTGTAGACCTGGTCGAACTCATCCTTGACGATGCTGGACTGGGCGGTCTGCTCGAGCTCGAGCTTGGCGATCTGCTTCTGGATCTCCTCCGTCTGCTTCTTGCCCTCGTCCGTCTTGGGCAGCGCGGCCAGATCCTTCTTCAGTTTGGAGATGGCGTCGGCGGAGGAGCGGCCCTGCTGCTGGTCCATCGACTTCTTCAGCTGGGCGCGAAGGTCCTTGAGCTCGGTCGTGTCATTGGAGGGGTTCCACGGATCGTCGATCTCCCCCTTGAAGAAGCGGGTGTACTGGGTGGTCCACACCTGGTTGTTGATCTGGCCGCGCAGGGCCTTCTGCTGGGCGCGGTACTCGGCGTCCTTCTGCGGGTCGCGGGTGCCGATGGTGTTGGTTCCCTTGAACATCATGTGTTCGAAGAAGTGGCTGATGCCGGTGATGCCCGGCCGTTCGTTGACCGAGCCGACCTTGGCCAGCCAGCCGGCGCTGATGACGTTGGGCTGGTCGGTCCGCGGCACCAGCAGGAACTTCATGCCGTTGGGAAGGGTGAATTCCTGCACGTCCACTTGCTGGGCCGAGGCAGTGGCGGCGACCACGAGAAGGGACACGAGGGCGAGAAGTTGTCTCATTGGGAGCTCCTGAGCGATGCGATGTTGGGGACGGACCGAGCAAAGCCGCCAAAGGCGGCGGGTCGCGGATGATATACGGACTTTCGCTTGTTCAATTCTTGATTTTGACCAAAATATTCTTGGACTCCCGCGGATAACGGGATACTCTTGCCCCATGCTCAAGACCCGCATGTTTGTGGTTCTGTTGGCTGTTCTCGGCTGGGCCGCCACCGCGTCCGCGCAGCTGCGGGTGTTCCACTTCAACATCGCCGGCTACCACGGGGATGACACCGCGATGAGGGGTGTTCTTGCGGCCGCTCAGGCCGACGACAAGATGGGATGGGCGCAGCCCGTCGATGTCTTCGTCTTCAATGAGTGCATCTTGTCGGCCAAGCCCCAGATCCAGGCGGCGATCAACGCCACAGCTCCGGTCGGCGTGACCTACGCGCTGGGCACCTACACCTCCGCCAGCGGCGAGGATTCCGCATCCGGCGCACAGTGCATGTTCTACCGCTCCGACAAATTGACCGAGGTCGTCAGCGGGCATTTGGACATTTCCACGGGAGCAAGCCGCTACGCCGACCGCTGGCTGCTGCAGCTCAACGGGTACACCTCGCCGCTCTCCAAGTTTTATCTCTACGGCGCCCACCTGAAGGCGAGCACCGGCAGTTCAAACGCCGCCATCCGTCAAACCGGCATGCTGGCCATGCGCAACAACGCGGACGCGCTGGGTGCCGGCATCCCGTCCATCTTCACCGGCGACTTCAATTTCTACAACAACTCCGAGGCGGGATACGCCACGCTGATCGCCGCCGGAAACGCCCAGGGCATTGATCCCTTGGGCAATGGAAACTGGACCGGCGCCGCAAACTCTTGGAAGCAGACGCAGGCGCCGCTCATCAACGGCTACAACAACATGGTCGGCGGGGGACTGAACGATCGATTCGACTTCATCGTGCCCAGCCTCGGGGCCGCCGACGGACACGGCATCTCCGGACTCGCGTCCACCATCCGTGCCTTCGGCAACGATGGCAACCACTACAACATCGACATCAACTCCGGCAACAACACCTACTATCCCGCGGACATCGCCCGCTCCAACGCTCTGGCCGACGACCTGGGCATGGCCAGCGACCACATTCCGCAGCTCATGGAGTTCCAGGTTCCGGCCAAGATGTCCGCCTCGCTGATCGGCGTTCCCACGAAGGTCATCAAGAACGCCGTTTCCTCGATCGAGGTGAAGGTTCAGAACACCGCGCCCTATTACAACTCCATCGGAGTCGATCCGCTGGCTTTCGCCGTGGCCTGCACCGGAAGCGTGTCGGGCGCCTCCAGCGGAACCGCGCCGCTTTCCCCGGGTTCGATCAGCAAGTTCGTCACGCTCAACACCGCTGCCGTCGGCACCGTGACCGGCACCGTGAATGTCACCAGCAGCAACGAGGCGGTCGAATCGCCCGCCATCGCGCTGCCGGTCTCCTCCCAGGTGGTCCGCTCGAGCAATCCGACCCTCGACCTCTCCACGGATGTCGACAGCGTCACTCTGATCATGGACGTGGAGACCGACACCGGATCCGCAGCGGTCGACGCCTCCGTGAAGAACTACCTCTACGACACCAACCAGGCCAAGCTCGACATCGACAGCGTCTCCTTCGCCGGCGACCTCGCCAGCCGGCTCTCCATGTCCAGCGGCCTCGGTGCCGGCCTGACCAGCGGCGTCCGCACGCTGCACTTCCTCTTCGACACCGCCGGCGTCACGCCCGGCACCTACGCCGCGGTCGCGACGGTGGTGACCAGCGACGAGAACATTCTTGGCGCCGCCTCGCGGAACATCACCGTCAACTTCGACATCGCCGTGGGCAGCGGTGTCTTCGGCGACATCAACGGCGACGGCTATGTCGACGGCGGCGATCTGGGTCTGATGCTGCTGGACTTCGGCCCGTGCCCTGGTTGCGCGACGGATCTTGACGGCGACGGCGTGGTGGATTCCGGCGATGTCGGTCTGCTGCTCCTGTCCTTCTCCTGATCGGATCCCGGCGGCGCTCGGGTTCAGCGTCCGCTGAACCAAATTCAAATCAAATTCAAAAGGGTTCTTGGCGCAACCTTGACCACGGCGTTTCTTTCGCCGCGCACACTCCTTGGCGTCCGCTCAATCGGGCGTGATTCCATCTTTCCCCCAAGGAACCCCCATGAACACCACCTTCGCCGCTGTGTCCTTCGCCGCCCTTCTGTCCACGCAGGCACTGGCCGGCGGACTGATCATGAACGAGTACAACGCCGTCGGCTCGACGAAGATGCTGACCGGCTCCGACCCGGTTTTCGGGCAGGTCCTGAACAACGGCGGCAACTGGATCGAGCTGGTCGTCACGCAGGATCATCTGGACATCCGCGGCTGGAAGCTGAAGTGGGCTGAGACGGGCAACAGCACCGGCAATGGAACCGACTATTGGTATGGAAACGGCTCGATCGACCAGGGCATCATCACATTCTCCAACAACGCGGTGTGGAGCGATCTGCGCAGCGGAACCATCCTGACGGTGATCGAGACGGATGCATCCGGAGTCGGCCGCAACGACGATTTCACCTTCGATCCCTGCTCCGGCGATTGGTGGATCAACGTCCACACCTTCAACAATCCGACCTACGTCTCGACGGTCACCAACAAGATCGGCAAGGTCGCCGGACAGTTCAGCACCGGCAACGCCAACTGGATGATGGAAATCTGCAACGCCGCCAACGCATTGGTGACTCCCGCGTTTGGCGAGGGCGGCCCGATCTATGGAGGCAGCGGCATCAGCAGCACCGAGGTTGGAAAGCTCCGAGCCGATCCCAGCGCCGGCGTCACCAACGCATCGTTCAACGACGGGGACAGTTCCTCCTTCGGCAGGCCCAACACGTGGAGCGACCCGCTGGTTCCGATCTGCAAGGTCCGGCAGGACTTCGCCGCGCTGCGAAGTTCCGTGATGGATGGATGTCCTTCGTGCACGCCGATCGCCCTGAATGAATACAACGCGGTGACCTCGGTGACCTTCCTCAACGGCGGAACGCTGGCCGCGGATTCCGCGGGCGGCGCGGCGGCGGACTCCTATTTCGGTCGCGTTGCGGGCAACGGCGGCAACTGGATCGAGATGGTCGTGATTCAGGACCGCCTCGATCTCCGAGGCTGGACCCTGGAATGGCAGGAAAATGTCGCGGATGGCAACCATGGAACCGTCACCTTCTCGCAGTCCCCCGCGATCTCGGCGATCCCCTCCGGCACGATCCTGACCCTCACCGAGAAGAACGCGGCGGGCGGCGGCAAGGACACCGACCTGGTCGGCGTCATCAGCGGGGGCCAGCGCTGGATCAACATCTGGAGCCATGACACGGCACTCATCGACAGCACCTTCAGCACCAAGGTCGGCGACAACGCCTATGGCGCGTTCTCCGTGACCAACAGCAAGTGGTCGCTCACCTTCCGCGACGGCTCCAACATGGTCGTGGCAGGTCCCTTCGGCGAGGGAGCTCCCGGGTACTCCCTCGGTGCCGTCGGCAACACCAGCGTCTGCCGCCTCAAGCAGGACCTGGCGACGCGCCTTACGGGCACCAACGATTACGACGACACCGCGACGTACAGCACTTTCGGGTCACCCAACCGCTGGATCATCTGTCCCGATGAAAGCACCATTTTCACGCAGAGCTTCGCCGCCCTGGGGGAAGGCGTCTGCCAGGCCTACGCGCCATGGGACCTGGACATGAATGGCTCCATCGACGGCGGAGACATCGGCCTCTGCCTGTTGGACTTCGGCCCGTGCCCCGGTTGCGCGGCCGACATCGACGGCTCGGGCGAAGTGGACGGCGGCGACATCGGCATCATCCTCCTCAACTTCAACTGATGGGAGCTCATCCATGAACATCTCAAGCATGAAAAGGGTCCGTGGCTTCACCTTGGTGGAACTGCTGGTGGTCCTCGCCATCCTGGCGCTGCTCATCGGCCTGCTCATACCGGGTATCAACCATGTGCGCTCCCGCGCCAAGGAAATGGCCAGTCAGTCCAACATGAAGCAGTGGGGGATCGGCTACGTCAATTTCGCCACCGAGCGCAAGGGCCTGCTTCCCTGGGAGGGAGAGAAGGACGCCGCCAAGATGCCGCTCAATCTGGCGGACCGGCAGCGCTGGTGGGGCAACGTCGTGCCGCCCTACGTGGATCAGCCCGCCTACGCGAGCCTGGCTCTTCCCGACGCCGCGGTTCCGGTGCCGCCCGATTCCGGGTCGATCTTCATCGATCCCTCTGCGAAGACACCCTCGGGCTTTGCCAGCGGACAGAGCGTTTTCACGGGGTGGACGATCCCCAACTCCAAGTCGAAGTTCTTCTTCTGCTACGTGCCCAACTCCAACCTGAACAACTCGCTCGCCGCCGAGATGGACGCGCTGCCCTCGACCGACGAGCGCAGCACCGCGAAGAAGTATGACCCCAAGACCGGGGCCACCACGCCCGAATGGATCGACGCGCGCCGAATGCGCGTCTCCCGACTGAAGAAGCCCTCGAACACGGTGCTGCTCATGGAGATGCGCAGCATTCCGGAGGAACTCGACGGGGCGGGGACGCGCGACGGCAAGACCCCGGACCTCTGGCATCCCTACTACGGTGAGACCCTTAACCGCCATCGAGGGGACTGGCAGCGCTTCGCGGCGCGGCATCGCAACGGCGGCCACATCCTCTACGCCGACGGCCACGCGGATTGGTATGAGAACACCGTGGCGTGCACGCCTGCCGGCGGAAGCGAGCCTTCGAAGGACAAGACGGTCGATTTCAACCGCGCCGACCTGATCTGGGATCCGCTCGGGCGATCGACGCTGTCGGATCTTTGAGCCGCGGCGGTGCGAACGGAATCGAAAGGCCGAGGTGGGATTTGAACCCACGAATCACGGATTTGCAATCCGTTCCCTTAGGCCACTTGGGTACTCGGCCGAGACCGTATCCTTGCATCGAACGCCGTTCGCGTCAACGCAATGAACTCTCGATTTCACGAATCTTTTCCTGCGATCGTCATCGCCCTGTTGTTTTCGCCCGCCGTTGAGGTTCGCGCGGATCCGCCCGCATCGAGTCCGGTCGTCGCGCCGGCTTCAAGCGCCGCCGGCGCGAATCAAGCCTTGCCCGCCAAATCCATGGAGCGGCCGCCGCTGCTTCCCGAGGGAGCGTTCCTGACGCAGGCGGTCGGATCCCTCGAGCCCGGCGAAGGGGATCGCGGCTGGCAGTTTCGATTTCGCGATTCCTTCGAGGGCGAGTCCGACCGGGTCGTGCAACTGCTGCCCTCCATCACGCTCGAGGACATGATCCGCAATCGGGCGCAGCTGGCTCCGGGCACGGTCGCGAAGTTCGCGCTCACCGGCAAGGTGACGGTCTACCGCGGATCCAACTATGTCGTGCCGCTCTTCGCGACGGTGATCGCCTCTTTTCCGCCCCGGCAGACCCGCCCGACGCTGGCGCCGCCGGGCGCGTGGTATGGATCGAACGAGGCGGCCGAGTCGAACAAGTTCAGGCTCGCTGAGGAGGAGCTGGCCCGCAGGAACGCCTCCCTTGCGGTGGTGCGCCGCGCCTTTCTTTCCCTCGCCTCGCCGCTTTCTCCCGAGGCGCAGGCGGCGGAGCAATCCCAAAGGCAGACATTGACCGGCGGCATCTCGGCCGATGACATCGAGCAGGAACTTGTCGCCCGAGTGGGGGATGTGCCGCGTTCCATGGACGCGGCGCGCCTGCCGCCCGCCGATCCCGCATCGCCGAACTCGATGAAGTGGCTGCAGCCGGGGCGGCGGATTCACGACCGGCTGGGCACCGTGATGCGCGACCCGGTCAACGGCGTCTGGCGCTTCGTCTTCGAATCCGCCCGCGGCCCCGTGGGCGAGCGCGAGGCGGAGCTGCTTCCCTGCCAGATGACGGAGTGGATCGCGCGGCAGGCCCAAACCAACGGAGGCCTCAACTCCGGAATCATCTCGGGGGAAATCACGCTCTTCGAGGGGCGCTCCTACCTGCTGCCCACCAACTTCGCGGGATTGCGCACCGGGAAACTGCTTTCGCGCTAGGCATTCCGCGGCGGCGCCACCGCACGTTGCGCCGCCGAAAAGATTGCTACCCTCAATCGACCATGGCCTACCCAACCGCGACCATCTCAACGGAGCTCGGCGACATCGAAGTGGAACTTTGGAACGACGTGGCTCCCGGCCACGCCGAGAATTTCCTCAAGCTTGCCAAGAAGGGCTTCTACGACGGGCTCATCTTCCACCGGATCATCCCCGGCTTCGTCATCCAGGGCGGTTGCCCCAAGGGCGACGGCACCGGCGGTCCGGGCTGGCAGGTGAAGGCTGAGTTCAACAAGAAGCAGCATGTGCCCGGCACCCTCAGCATGGCGCGAAGCGGCCATCCCGACAGCGCCGGCAGCCAGTTCTTTGTCTGCCTGACCCGCGAGCAGTGCCAGCACCTGGACAATCAGTACACCGCGTTCGGCCAGGTCACCAAGGGCATGGAGGTCGTCGAGAAGATCGCGGCCACGCCGGTGGAGCCGCGCTCGGGCCGGCCGCTCAAGCCGACCAAGATGACCAAGGTCACCGCGTCTGCGAAGTAGGAACGGAAGCGGGCGGCTCGACGCTCTCGGCACGCACGCGCTGGTCGCGCCGGTTCTCCCCGGGCACGCGCGGCGGCGCCGGAACGATCTCGACGCGCAGAATCTTCGGTGCATTGGCGGGCCGCCCCGTGGCCGCGTCGGCGATGCTCGCCTCGGCCATCTTGCGGAGCGTGTCGCGCCCGGCCACCGCGTAGGCGAAGGCGCAATACTGACCGTCCAGCCGCGCCGTTCCCGCGCGGGAGAGCGCAAAGTAGAACTGGCTCCCCGCGGAATTGGGATCGTCGCCGCGGGCCATGCCGACCACGCCGAAATCGTGCGGTAAATCGCTGGGTTCAAGGGCCAGGTTCCAGCCCGGTCCGCCATCGCCCGTGCCGGTGGGATCCCCGCCCTGAATCACGAAGGGCTGCCCCTCGCGGTTCATGGGGACGATGCGGTGGAAAATGGTGTTGTTGTAGAAGCCCTGGTCGGCGAGCGTGACGAAGTTCCGCACCGTCGCGGGCGCCGCGTCCGGCGCGAAGGCGATGCGGATCGTTCCGGCGTCGGTGGTCATCACCGCGTCCACATCCTCTTCCGTGCGGAAACCGCTGAGGATGATGGGCTCGGAGGCGATCCACTGCGCGGAGGCGGCCACCACTTCCTGGTCGGCGGGATTGAGCAGACGATCGCCCCATCCCACCACGCGCGAGTAGGGCTCGTTGGTTCCCTTGCGCAGGCCGCGCATGGTGCGCACCGAAGGCGGGCTGCGCAGCGGCTCCAGCACGATGGGGGAGCCGATCGGTTTTCCATCCTCGAACAATTGGACCCACGCCGCCTTGGAAAGATTCTCGATGTTGGGGACCAGCGGACGCAGATCGACGATGCCCGGGGTCACGCCGAGGTCGCCCAGCGATTTCCCCTCCGTGTCCAGCACCTGAATGGTGAGGATGCCATGCGAGGTCGGCGCCACCACGCGGATCTCGACCGGCTCCTGGGCCCGGTGGAAGCGGCGCGCGCACTCCAGGGCCGCCGATTTCGCCGGCGTGTTGTGCGACGCCGCCGAAACCGGACTCGAAGCCGCGACGACCGGCGCCTCCGCGCCGTCGCTCTTGGCCGCGACCACGGATTGGGAGAAGTTGCCGGATTCCGCGCTTGGTGCGGCGGCCTTGCCTGATCCTTTGCAGGACAAGGCGCCAGCGGCGAGCGCCAGAGCGAAGCAGCGCATTGCGATCGACGTGCGCGTCCGCCATCGGGCCGCAGCGCTTCGAGCCGGATTGTCGGTTGGTTCGATCATTGCGAATTCACTTTATAGTGTCCCGATGCCGTTGGCTATCCAGCACACCCGCCTGATCGTGGGGCTTGAGATCCATGTCGAGCTCTGCACGCGCAGCAAGATGTTCACCCGGGCCCCTAATCCCGCCCACGTGGACTTCGACGGGTCCGAGCCGAACTCGCTGGTGGACCCGCTGGTGGCGGCTCTTCCGGGCACGCTGCCGGTCATGAACCGCGCCGCGGTCGAGATGGCCGTGCGGGTCGGCATGGCCCTGGAGTGCGCGATCGCCGGGCAGTGCCGCTGGGACCGGAAAAATTATTTTTATCCCGACCTGCCCAAGGGCTACCAGATCAGCCAGTACGACCAGCCCCTTTGCGGCGAGGGGAAATTCGAGCTGCCCCTGGAGGATGGAACCACCAAGAGCATCGGCATCATTCGCGCTCACTTGGAAGAGGACACCGGCAAGCTCGGGCATGAGCTGCCCGGCGGCCGCAAGTATGACGGCAGCCTGGTGGATCTGAACCGTGCGGGCACGCCGCTGCTGGAGATCGTCACCGCGCCGGACTTTTCCACCGCCGGCGAAGTGGTCGCCTTCGCGCAGGCCCTGCGCGTGCTCTGCCGCTTCCTCGGCGTAACCGAAGGTGTGATGCAGAAGGGCCACATGCGCTTCGAGCCCAACATCAATGTCGAGATCACGCTCGCGGATGGCTCCGCGGTGCGCACTCCCATCGTCGAAGTGAAGAACCTGAACTCCTTCAAGGCGGTGCGCGGCGCCATCGAATACGAGCACATTCGACAGGTCGAGGCCTGGAAGCAGGATGGACGCGTCATGGGTCGGGGCATGAAGGCGACGCGCGGCTGGCTCGACGAGAAGAACGAGACCGTGCTGCAGCGTGAGAAAGAGGACGCGCACGACTATCGCTACTTCCCCGATCCCGATCTGGTGCCGGTGCGGGTCGACGCCGCATGGCAGAAGCACATTCGAGACTCCCTGATCGAGCCGCCGCTGCGGCGCCAGCGCCGCTACCAGCAGGAATGGGGTTTGCTCCCGATCGACGCTGAAAACCTGGTGGCCGAGCGGCCCGATTGCCTCTATTTCGAGGAGTGTGTCGCCGCCGCCGGGTCGACGCCCGCGGCGGGTTTCGCCGTGGGCAAGCTGCTGCTCAATGCGGGCTCCAAGCGGGCCAACGAGAAGAAGGTTCTCATCCATCAGTTGGGCGCCAAGCCGGCGCGCGTGGCCGAGTTGGTGAAGCTGCGCGAGTCGAACGAGGTCGGTCCGCAGGCCGCCGATCATCTCTTCGGATTCATGTGCGACTCCGACGAGCCTGTGCGGGTGCTGGCGGAAAAGCATGGATTGCTTCAGGTGCGTGATGATTCGGCGCTGGACGCGTGGGTGGAGGAGGCGATCCAGGCGCAGCCACAGGCCGCGGCCGACGTTGCTGCGGGCAAGGACGCCGCGACCGGGCGGCTGGTCGGTCATGTCATGAAATTGTCCAAGGGAAAGGCCGACGCCAAGAGCATCAACGAGCGGCTTCTCAAGCGGCTGCGGAAATGAAACCATGAGCGAACCCAATCTTGAACCTGGTGAAGTGGTCGTGGCCCAGGAAGCCATCGCACGGCGGCTTCCGGTGCTGGCCGCGGAGATCGCGGCCTCGCTCGGGAGCAATGTCGAGGGCTTGGTCATCATGCCGGTCCTCACCGGAGCGCTGGTCTTCGCCGCGGACCTGATCCGCTGCATGCCCAACCGATTGCGCGTCGATCTGGCGACCGTCCGCAGCTATGGCTCGGGCACCACGAGCCAGGGACCGAAAATGGAGGGGGTCATTCCCCAGGGGGTGAAGGGACGGCATGTCCTGCTGGTCGACGACATTCTGGACAGCGGCCGCACGCTCACCTACCTGCGCAAGGTGGTGCAGGAGAGCGGGGCCTTGAGCGTGCGCTCCTGCGTGCTGCTGCGCAAGCAGCTGCCCGCGGCGATGGCGACCCCCTGCGAGTTCGTCGGATTCGAGGTGGCGGATCTCTTCGTCGCCGGCTACGGCCTCGACTACGACGGCTGGTACCGGAATCTTCCCGATGTGGTCTGCCTGCGTCCGCGAGGTCAGTCCGGCGCCGTGGTGCGCTGAAAATTTTTCTGCGCGGCGCAGCCGCGACCTTCCGAATGATTGATCGGCCCGGCGCTAGGTGGTCTTGAGTTCGGACCACGGGGCCCCGACGCGCGGCGAAGGCAATCGCTCGCCGAGCTGGCGCATGAACTCCGCGTCCTCGGGCGAGAGCGCAGCGGGGGGCTCGATGCGCACCACGGCGAAGAAATCCCCGGTGCCCTGCGGGCAGTGAATCCCCTTGCCCTTCAGGCGCAGCTTGCGCCCGCTCGGCGTGCCCGGCTCGATCCGGATCTCGGCCGAGCCCTGCAGTAGGGGAACAGAGACCTTGGCTCCCAGCGCGGCCTCGGAAATTGAGATCGGCACTTCGAGCTGGATGTCCAGCTCGTCGCGCCGGAACCATGGATGAGGGGCGATCTTCACGCTCAGCACCAGGTCGCCGCTGGGTCCGCCGCCCGATCCTGCCGCGCCCTTGCCGCGAAGGCGCAGTTTGCCGTCGGCGGTGATGCCCGCGGGAATCCGCACGTCCATGGAGATGGGTCCGGAGGGTCCCTGCAGGTCGACGTGGTGTGTGCCCCCCAGCGCCGCGGTCATGAAGCCGACCTGGATCGAGGAAGTGAGATCCTCGCCCGGCTGCGGCCCGCGGGCGCGCTTGGCCCGTCCGCGTCCGCCGCCCATGAAGCTTCCGAAGATCGACTCGAGCGTCTCCGCGTCGGCGCCGCCAAACCCGCCCATGTCCGGGCCGCCCGCCGGGCCGTGCGATTCGCCGGCGTGGCCGAAGCGATCGTATTTGGCGCGCTTCTCCGCGTCGGAGAGCACCGCGTAGGCCTCCTGCGTCTCCTTGAACATCGCCGCCGCATCGGGCGACTTGTTCAGGTCGGGATGATATTTGCGGGCGTGCTTGCGGTGGGCGTCGCGAATTTGATCGGCTGTGGCGTCGCGTGCAACGCCAAGGATCTCATAGTAGTCACGCGCCATGCGTCACTCGGCGGTTTCAGCCTTGCGGAACAGACTGTAGATCGATTCGGCGCACTGGGCCTCGTACAACTTTTCGCGAAACTCCGGATTGGTCATCAGTCGGCTGATGCGGCCCAGCGCCTGAATGTGCTCGGAGACGCACTCGGGCGGGCTGACCAGCAGGACGATCAGCCGCACCGGCTTCTTGTCGATCGAGTCGTACTCCATGGGCGCCCCCGGCTTGCCGATCGCCATGGCAATGCGCTTGACTGCGGCGCTCTTGCCGTGGGGCAGGGCCAGGCCCTCGCCGATCCCCGTGGAGCGCTGCGATTCGCGCTGCCAGACGACCTGCTTGATCGCCGCCGCGTCGGAGACCGCCCCGGAGGCCGCCAGTGCGTCGACCAGCTCATCGATCACCCCGTGCTTGTCGCGGGCGATCAATGGAACTTTGACGCAATCAATATTCAGGACTTCAAGAACATTCATGGGAAAATAAGTCGATTCGGTCGATGCTACCAAGAGCAGGCCCCCCGCGTCCATCGCGGATCAATGATTCGAGAAGATGGCCGCAAAGGCCCCGTCCTGCCAGATCGCGGGGGTTTCGCCCGGCAACCCCTGAGGCATCTTCCGCTCGGACTTGCGAAGCGGGGTCTTGAGCCGCTGGGCAATCCAGCCCGCCATGCGCTCATTCTCCTCCTGTTCCAGGCTGCAGGTGGCGTAGAGAAGCGTTCCATGGTCCGCCAGCAGCGGCCGGTGTTCGTCCACGATTTTTCGCTGCAGCGCGACGAGGCGATCCACATTGGAGGGGGCGAAGCGGTACTTCGCCTCGGGCCGCCGCGCGAAGACGCCGCTGTTGGAGCAGGGTACGTCCAGCAGGAGCAGGTCCGCCTTGCCGAACCACTGCCCGATCTCCTCGGGTGTGACCACCTTGATGGCGGCCGCGCCTGCCGCCGCGGCCCGCCGCGCCGTGTCCTGAAGCGACGTCCGACGATGGACGTCCGGATCGCTGGCGATGATCTCGGCGCCGGGGTAGCGCGCCGCCAGCTGCAGGGTCTTGGTGCCGCGCCCGGCGCAGGCGTCGATGATGATTTTGGGCGCCGTCAACTCCAGCAGCGACACCGCGAGGGCGCTGCCGACATCCTGCACACGGGCCAGCGGATATTTTTCCAGCGCCGCCAGCAGCGCCGAGTGAGTGCCATTCCAGAGGCGCGCACCGGGCGCCCCGTGGGGAATCGTCTCCGGCTCATCCACCGGCAGGCCGTAGAGCGTCAGCGGCGGATCGGTGAGTCCGTGGAAGCAGACGCGCCGCGCGTCCTTGGCGCCGAAACGGTTGGTCCAGCGCAGGACCAGCTCCAGCGGATGGCTCGTCTGCTGCGACAAGCGTTCCGGCGCCGAGCTGGCGAAAACCTCCGCCGACAATTTCCACGCCCCGCCATCCTCCAAGGGGAGATGATGGCGCTCAGGGCCCGTCAGCTTCATGAAGGCCTCCGCGGAAATCCTTTCCACGCGCAGGGCGGCGATCTTGCGGAGCACGGCGTTGACCATGCCTCCGGCGCCAACGCGGATTGCGGTCTTGGCCCAGTGCACGGTCTCATCCAGCACCGCGTGGTCGGGAATGCGGTCCATCAGCAGCAGCTGCGCCGCTCCGCCCATGAGCGCGGCGCGAAGCGCGGGCTGCACATTGACCCAGGGGCGGTCCAGCAGCGGGGCGACCACCGCCTCGAGCGTCAGCCAGCGCCGCACCACCTGCAGTTCAATCGTCCTACCCAGCGCCTTGTCGCGCGCGTCGATCCCCTCGGTCGGCGCCGCGTCAACCTGGAAGTCGAAACGGGGCCACTCCGCCGCGTAACGGGCGAGTCGCTCGTACGCCGACGCGCGACCGGGATTCACGCTGCCCGCGCCAAGGAGGAGCCGATCAACGCTTGGACCGCTTGGCGGCCCGCGCCAGTGCGGGGGCGTCCTCGGTCTTCTCCCAGGTGAAGGTGCCCGGGCCGCCTTCGCCGGGGCGCCGGCCGAAGTGGCCATGCGCCGCGGTCGGCGTGTAGATGGGCTTGAGCAGATCCAGGTGCTTGATGATGCCGGCGGGCGTCAGGTCGAAGAAATCCTGGACCAACTTGGAGATCCGCACGTCGGAAATTTCGCCCGTGTTCTGGGTGTCGATGTGAACGCTGACCGGCTCCGCCACGCCGATGGCGTAGGAGAGCTGAACCTCGCAAACCTTGGCCAGCTTGGCGGCGACGATGTTCTTGGCGATGTGGCGGGCCATGTAGGCGGCGCTGCGGTCCACCTTGCTTGGGTCCTTGCCGCTGAAGGCGCCGCCGCCGTGACGGCCGCGGCCTCCGTAGGTGTCCACGATGATCTTGCGGCCGGTCAGGCCGCAGTCGCCGTGGGGGCCGCCGATCTCGAAGCGACCGGTCGGGTTCACGAAGACGCGGATCTTGCTGTTCCACCAGCGTCCCAGCGAGGGCTTGATGATGTGCTGGATCACCTCGCGCTTCAGGCGGTCCTGCTTCTCGTTCCACATCGGCGCGTGCTGCGTGGAGAGCACGACCGTGTCGATGCGGGTCGGAATCAGGCCGTCGTACTCGACGGTCACCTGGCTCTTGGCATCGGGGCGCAAACCTTCAATCGTGCACTTCTCGCGGATGCTCGCCTGGCGGCGCACCAGATCGTGCGCCATCTGGATCGGCAGCGGCATCAGCTCGGGGGTCTCGCTGCAGGCGAATCCGAACATCATGCCCTGGTCGCCGGCACCCTGCGCCTTCTTCTTCTTGGTTTTGGAGTTCTTGGTGTTCACGCCGCGGGCGATGTCAGGGCTCTGCTTGCCCAGGGCCACGCTGACGCCGCAGCTGCGGCCGTCAAAGCCCTTCTCGGCGTCGTCGTAGCCCGCCTTGAGCACGGTGCTGCGCACCACGCCCGGGATGTCCACCCAGCCCGTCGTCGTCACCTCGCCCGCGACCACGCACAGGCCGGTGGTGACGAGCGTTTCGCAGGCGACGCGGCTCTTCGCGTCCTGCTTGAGCATGGCGTCCAGGATGGCGTCGGAGATCTGATCGGCAAGCTTGTCGGGATGGCCCATCGACACGGACTCGCTGGTGAAAAGGTGCTTCGCTGACATTTCGTTTCCTTGTGGAATGGGGCGGAATGAGAAAGGGGGGTATGGTAGCGAGCCCCTCGATTCTTGCAGCCTCCTACACTGTCGGATGATGAATCCCGTGAAAATTCCAGTGCAACTTTCGCGCATTTTCATCCGCGAGATGACCGACATGCAGATCATCGAACTCTCCGAGGTGGGAGGTTCGAGGACCTTCTCAATCGTGATCGGGCTGCCCGAGGCCTTCGCCATCGAGCGAAGACTCAAGGGAGTCGAGATCGCCCGGCCACAAACCCACGACCTGCTCGCCTCCGTCATCGAGGCCCTGGGCGGCGAGCTGCGGCGCATCGAGATCACGGACCTCTCTGAGGGCACCTTCTTCGCCCGGCTGGTCGTGGCCCGCGATGACAAGGAGATCGCGATCGATTCGCGCCCCTCCGACGCAATCGCGCTGGGTGTGGCCCAGAGCGTCCCCATCCTGGTCGCCGAGCATGTGCTCGCCGCAGCCAGCGCCGAGGCGGCGGCGGGGATCAGTCCGGTGCCGGAAATCAGCGCCGACATGGAGGACGAGGACGACGAAGAGGACGACGACCAGGAGATCATGTGAGCACCGCGGCCGGCGCCCGGCGCGTCGAGTGGGTTGTCTTCGATCTGGGCGGCGTGATCATCCGGATCCATCGGACCTGGCGCGATGCGGCGGAGGCGGCGGGAGTGCGCAGCCCGGTCGATCCGGCGAAGCATCGCGAGGAAGAATTTCGCAGTCTCATCTCGCTGCAGCAGCGCGGCGTGCTTTCCCACGATGCATTCTGCCGCGGCGTGAGCGAACTCTCCGGCGGCCTGGTTCACGCCGACGATGTCTCGCGCATCCATGCCTCGGTCATTCTCGGCGCTGAGCCGGGTGCGGAGCAATTGCTCGCGGAACTGAAGCGCCGCGGCCTCGCCACCGCCTGTCTCTCCAACACAAACGCGACCCACTGGGAGCAGATGCAGTCCATCCCCGCCTTCGACGCCATCGAGCACCGGCACGCCTCCCATCTCTTTCAGCTGGAAAAACCCGACGAAGCCATCTTTCGCGCCTTCGAGAGGGCCACCCAGGCCCGCGCCGCGAGCATCCTCTATTTCGACGACCTCGAGGAGAACGTCGCGGCCGCGAAGAGGGCGGGCTGGAATGCCGTTGCCATCGATCCCCACCGGGACACCGTGCCCCAGATCCGCGTCGCCCTGGAAAAGTACGGGGCGCATCCATGAGCGAGTCCCCCGCGGAAGCTTCGAGGAATCCCTTTCCCTCGCCGCTCTGCCGACGCACGTTGCTCGAGGCAGCGCCGCTGGCGGGAAGGATCAAGCTTCGCCCGGAGGACTTCCTGGTGGAGGAGCTTCCGCTCTTCGACCTCACCGGCGCGGGCGAGCATGTGCATCTGGGCGTTCAAAAAATCGGCCTTCGCCACGACGAGCTGATCGCGATCGTCGCCGACCACTGCGGCGTTTCGCCACGGGCCGTCGGATACGCCGGCATGAAGGACAAGCGCGCGATCACCCAGCAGTCACTGTCGATCCACCTGCCGGGCCGGGCGGACCCGCCTCCACTGGACCACCCGAACGTGCGGATTCTCTGGAGCAAGCGGCATCAGGCGAAGTTGCGCGTCGGCCAGCTTCTTGGCAATCGCTTCGCGATCCGGCTTCGCGGCATCGATCCCTCGCGCATCCCCGGAATTCATCGCGACCTCTACCGGTTGGCGAGGACCGGCGTTCCCAACGCCTTCGGTCCGCAGCGATTCGGCTATCGACTCAACGGCCACTGGCTGGGCCGATTCCTGGCGCTCCAGGATTGGCAGGGTTTTCTCGACGAGCTGCTGGGTGCATCGGGCTCGGGATTTCCGCCGCAACAGCGGGAGCGCCGCGAGACCTACCACCGCGGGGAATTCCGCTCCGCCATCGCCGGCTGGGCGCGGTCGGATTTCGCCGAACGCGCGGCGCTGAAGGCCCTTTCGGAAGGAGCCTCGCCACGGGAAGCGGTCCTGGCCATCAAGCCCCAGATGCGCGACTTCTGGATCTGTGCGCTGCAATCGGCCATCTTCAACGCGGTGCTCGATCAAAGGCTCCAGGAGGGGACGTTTGACGAATTCATGCCGGGGGACCTGGCGTTTCTGCACGAAGGTGGCGCGATTTTCCGCATCACGCAGGCCATGCTCGACAACCCGCAGGAGAAGGCCTCCTTGAAAGCGCGGCTTCTTGCGTTCGAGATTTCACCCAGCGGTCCGCTGGCGGGTCCCAGCGTGATGTGGGGCGAAGGCTCGGTCCTTCAATGCGAACGGAATGCGATCGCGCACTTCGATCTCGATCCCCAGGTGTTTCTGGATCCGAAGTTCGAGCCTCCGGGCTCGCGCAGGGCATTGCGGATCGCACTGACGCACCCGCAAGCCGAGTCCGGCGCCGACGAGCATGGCGACTTCATCCGCCTGGCGTTCGACCTGCCAAGAGGTGCGTATGCCACGAATGTGCTCCAGGAGCTCTTCGGCGGCGGCATCGTTGAGGAATATGGTTGACTCTCGCGGCGGCGCGGTTCAGAACTTGCGGCGACGGTTCATGGCCACTGCGGCAGCGGCGATGAGTGCGATCGATCCGGGTGCGGGCACGACGGGAGTGGGATTCAAATTTTGAGAACCCGCATCCGAACCACGCGACTGCGCCGAAGGCTGAGCCGATGCTGACGCGAGGAAATCCGGCAGCGGAAAAGCCTGTGGCGTGCCGACCTGACCAAGGCGGAAGAGCGGTCCGATGTACTGGGTGTAGACGCGATCCTCAGGGGCGAACTCCTCGTCCGCGAATCCTGGAGCGTCGAGCGAAGTGCTCTCGCTGGACGGCGCCGGAGTCAGCGACGGCGACTGGGCGAAAGTCTCGTAGGACAATTCGCGCGGATGGTCGGGTGAAGTCAACGCGGCGGCTTCCAGGGCCGGTGCGTCGCTGGCATACACGCCGGATTCCTGCGTGCCGACCGACATCAGTTTGATGGGCGTGTTGGTACCCGCGGGGCATTCGAGCTGATAGCCGACCACGGTGGAGCCCGACGCAACCTTGAGGTCGCCGGAGAGATCAAGGCCGATCACACACATGCGATGCGGGCTGCTCCCCCCATTGGTCACGGTCGAAACCGAAGTTGTTCCCGCAGCGATGATGGTCGGATCGATCTCCAGCGTGCGGCCGAAGACCAGTGATTCCGGAATGTCCGGAGTGCCGGCCAGGATCGGCGTGACCTTGATGGTTCCATTGGGCACGGCACCCATCAGGATCACTTCCGGCGTCTTGTCATCGGCGAGGGCGTTGTTGTCACGCTCCGGCGTCGGAAGGAAAATCTGAGTCTGGGTGGCCCGCGTGCCGGTCGGTGCGAGCATGCGGCCGAAGTCGGAGGTTTGCGAGACATCCAGCGAGGTCATGCCCGGAATTTTCTCGATGTCATTGCTCAGTGCGAAGCGAAACGCGCTGCCGGGCGCGTCGATCTGCGAGTCGGGGACCGCCACGAAACGCTGGGCGTCGGCGTCGGACTGGGCGAAGAGCTTGACTGCGATGGGCGAGTGGAAATCGGTGCCCTTGAGATGGAAGGTCTTCTCGCCGAGTGTGAACGAGTTCACGACCACATTGGACTTGAAGACTCCTCCGCTGGAATTGACCGGATTGCCGTTGTTTTGAAGCGCGAAATTCGACAGTGGCAGGCCATTGGCCCACGCCATGCTCGAGGTCAGTCCCGCGGCCGCAACGACAGCGCACAGACCTTTTTCCATCCCTTTGCTCTTCAAAATGAACATCTCGAACCCTTCCCTCTTGAATTGTGTCGGCAACTTCCTGTCGGTTGCCGAAAGTGAACCAGATTGAGGAGGCCGGGCGGAACAGACCCTGTGCCAGCCAAAGCCCCAACTGATTCAACCTATGATTCATCCGCAGGAACCCCAAACGAGTTCCTTGAATTTGCCCTGAAATAGGGCATTTCACACATTGTGGGCGTCTTATAAACCGCGTGAAGTTTGGACCAGCCTTCTTTGAGCGAAGAAACCCCTTAGGAGTCCGGCCGCTTCCGATTGGTAGATCCCGCCTGCACAGGGAAGTCGATGATTCAATCGCGGGTCTTGGGGAATGTGGTAGAGCGACCCCACCGCCCCGGCCTTCGGATCGCTCGTGCCGAAGACCAGCGCTTCCAGGCGCGAGTTGACGATGGCGCCGGCGCACATCGGGCAGGGCTCAAGCGTCACGGCCAGCCGACAATCATGAAGGCGCCAGCGCCCGAGCTTGGCGCCCGCCCGTCGCAAGGCCACCAGCTCGGCATGTCCGGCCGGATCTTTGGAGGCTTCGCGGTCGTTGGCCGCCTCCGCCACGATCTCGCCCTTGCGGTAGACCACCGCGGCCACCGGAATTTCACCTGTAGCGCCCGCCCTCCGCGCGAGTCGAAGCGCCCTCCGCATCATGGCCAGGTCCACATCGGTCAGCCACTCGTGCCGGCGCCGATGCGCTGCCAGCGTCGCTCCCTGCCGGCGTCGGCGGCGCGACCCGATGGAGGCGCGCATCAGCGATCTCCGCGGAAGAGCCGGGCGAAGCGCTTCGAGACTTCGCCGCCCGCCACGGCCTGGGGCGGCGCGATCCGCAGCAGGATGATGCCCAGCTCGTACAGGAGATAGAGCGGCACGAACATGATGAAGAGCGAGATGGGATCGCCCGTCGGCGTGATGATGGCCGAAAGAAAGAGCGCCAGGAAGATCGCGTAGCGGCGGAATTTGCCCAGCGACTTCACCTCGAAGACGCCGATCCACCCGAGCAGCAGGACCACCAGAGGCGCCTGGAAGGCGATGCAGGTTCCCAGGATGAAGTTCAGCGTGAAGTCGAGGTAGTCGGCCAGGCGGAACTGCTGCGCCAGGCGGGTGGCGTGCATCAGCGGCACCGAGAAGAGCTCGATGCCGCTCTGCTCGTGCGGCGCGGCGATGATCAACTTGTGGTCCGGGGTCAGCCACATCTGGCCGGGCAAGACGTGGCTGGGGGTTGTCGAAAGAATCGGGATGCTTGGAAGCGCCGGAGCCGTCGTCTCGGCACCGGTGGAGTTCGCCTCGGCGGTGATCACCGAGGGCGTTTCGCTGCCGAAACTGACCAGCACATCCAGCATCAGCGGCATGAGCACGAAATAGAGCAGAAGGAATCCGGAAATCGTGAGCAGGGTGCTCAGCGGAATCAGGAAGCGCACGAAGCGCTTCTCATGGGCGTAGAGGCCGGGCTCGATGAATTTCCACGCCTGCCAGAGGATCCAAGGACTGCTGGCCACGATGGCGGTGATCATGGCCAGGTACATGTCCGTCGACAGCGCCTCGATCGGGCTGAGCACCTGGAGTTGCGCCGGCAAGTCGTGGGCTTTCAGCGCGTTGATTGCCGGCGCGCACAAGAAATCCCGGATGGGCTCCGCGTAGGAAAAAGCCAGGACCGCCAGCGGAATGGGCAGTGCGATCGCCCACAGCAGGCGGCGGCGCAGCTCCTCCAGATGGTCCCCGAAGCTCATGGAGCCGCGCGTGGCATCGGGATCGCGGTCGACGGTCATGCCGCGATCCTAGCCGCCTGCGGGCGGAAGCTTGGCGAGAGGCAGGCCGAAAAAGCGCAGGGCATTGGCGTCGAGCGTGTTCAGGAACGACGCTTCGTCGGCACCGCGGATCCGGGCGAGATGGCGCGCCACCACGATCGAATGGGCGGGGCGATTCGGCTTCGCAGTGCGCATCGGTTCCGGGCTGAGGAAGGGCGCGTCGGTCTCGGCCATGATCCGGTCCTCGGGCACCAGCAGCGCAGCCTGCGCGACCTCGGGCGCGTTGCGGTAGGTGACGACACCGGTGAAGGAAATCCACGCGCCAAACTCCAGCACGCGCCGCGCCTCGTCGAGGGTGCCGGTGAAGCAATGAAAGACGAAGCGGTCGCGCGGCAGGCCGCTGGCGGCCAGAATGGGGATCAGATCATCGAAGGCCTTGCGGCAGTGGATGACGACCGGCTTGGAGAGCCCCTCGTCGGACCAGCGGGTGATGCGGTCGAGCTGCGCGTCCAACATCGTGCGCTGCAGCGAGGCCGCGGGCTTTTCATAGTGGTTGTCCAGGCCGAGCTCGCCCCAGGCCACGCAGCGAGGATGCGCCCCGCAGGCGCGAAGCACGCCCCAGTCCACGCGGTCGTCGGTGGAGAGCGGATGGATGCCGGCCGTGAACCAGAGGCGCGGATCGCTCTCGGCGAGCAGGCGGGCCTGGTCGGAGTCCTCGCTGTTGGTGCCGATGGTGATGCAGGCGCGCACGCCGGCCGCCTCGGCGGCGTCCAGTTCCTCCTTGAGCCGGTTGCGAAAGGGCTGATAGGTGAGATGGCAGTGGGTGTCGATCATGCTTGCAACTCGCCGGACCGTACCACTCCCAGTCGCATCAGGGGCGGCCCGATGATTTCGTTCACCACGATGGTCGCCAGCATCAGGCTTTCCAGCTCCCCGACCCAAGGCTCATTTCGAAAAAGCAGGGAAACTTCGGCCGCCAGCGCAATGCTGACGCCGGCCTGCGGAACCATCGCGGTCCAGAGCCAGCGGCGCACCGGATAGGCAACGGCCGCCATCTGGCAGCCGACGCGAAGTCCGGCCAGGATGCCCGCCAGTCGCGCCGCGGAGATGCCCAGGGCCAGCGGCCAGATCTGCAGGAACGAATCCAGCGAAATCTTCGCGCCGGTGACCGCAAAGAAGATGGCGTAGGTCGTCGGCAGCAGGTTGTCGACGGAATGAAAGAGTCGTCGCGAACTTTTCGGGGACGCGTTGGCCAGCGCGAAACCGGCGGTGATGCCGGCCAGCAGCGGCGCAATGTCGAGCAGGCGCCCGGCGACGGCAATCGCGAAGCCGGCGACGATGACCGCAAGATCCAGACGGAAGCGGGTGAGATTGGCCAGCAGCCCGAGCACCATCGAGAACGCCAGCCCCACGACGAGCGACCCGACCAGATGCCAGGAGACCCCTAGCGCCGCGCTCCAGCCACCGCCCTGCGACTGGCTGGCCGACCAGGATGCCAGCAGGCCGCTGATCAGAATGACCAGCGCCAGATCCTTGAGCACCGTCATGGCCAGCGCCGTGCGGGCGAAGGGACCCGTCGCCCGCGTCTCGCGCAGAAGCGCCGTGACGATGGCGGGACTGTTGGCGATGGCCAGCGCGCAGAGCACCGCCACGAGAAACCATCGCTCACTCGGCGTGCGCAATGAGAGCAGCGGGACCGATCCGGAGATCGCGGCCAGCAGCACCGCGACGAAGAGGACGACGCCGCCGGCGTCGCAGAGCACAAGCTGCGTGATGCGCCGGCCCGCGGTGCGCAGAAAAGACACGCGGATCTCGCTGCCGGCCACCAGTCCGATCAAGCTCACGGCCAGCGCGTTCATGAGTTCGAGATAGCGCAGCTCGCCGCGCGGAACCAGCGTGGGAAATCCCCGGGGCAGCCAGGTGGCAAAGGAGGGTCCCGCGAGAATTCCGAAGAGCAGGTAGGCCGTGACGCGCGGCAGGCGGAACGTCGCCACGATCTCGCCGGCCAGGAATCCTCCAAGCACGAGCAGGCCCAGCGCGAGAATGGTGTAGAGCGCCTCGTCGGGCGGGGGGGCCGCCTGCGAAAGCGCGTTACCCGCCGGCACGGCGACCGGCGGATGCGCCAGGCTGAGGCGCAACAGGCCGACCGCCACCACGGTCGCGAGCAGGGTCGCCGACAAAGCCAGCACCCGCTTCATGAGCGGCTTCTCCAAAGCAGGGGAAACAAGTTGCTGAGCACGCCGCAGGCGACCAGCGCCAGCAGGATGCCGCGCTGCGTGTCGTTGGCCCCCTCGACCAGCGAGGCGATGGCCAGCGGAATGGCGATGGGCGCCTGGCGGATGGCTGCGAAATGGATGACCTGCGCGCCGGGCTCATTCCAGGCCTTGCCGCTGAGCCGCCAGGCCACCGGCGTCTTGAACGCGAAGCGGAAGGTGATCAGCGCCGCGGCGATGATCCAGGGCCAGAAGCTGCCCAGGTCGCCCAGCATCGCGCCGGCAAACAGGAAGAACATGCTGGCGACCGCGGCCTCGCTCTCGGTGACCAGGCGTTCCAGTCGCCGCATGGCGCCGCTGCGCATGTTGGTGATCACCATTCCCAGCAGGCAGGCGCCGAACATGGGCGAGCCGTTGAGCGCGATGGAGACGCCGCTCACCAGGGCGAGCGTGCCGACCAGCGAGGCGATGATCCGTCCCTCGCTCCAACTTTCGCGGTCGAGGATGACGCGGATCGCGGTCGCGGCGATGGCGGCCACGATCAGGGTGACCACAAGTCCAAGCGAGCCGCGGGCTGCGTCGATGACGGTCGTGCCGTCCGCCAGGGTGGAAGCCTGCAACATCGCGACGCCGTGCAGCGCGATGGCAAGGACCGCCGCCAGGCCGGCGCCGGCGTGGATCAGCGTGGCCAGCTGCGGCGAGCGCGTATCGAGCCCGCGGAGCGAGCGGAGTTCGCCCGCCCATCCCATCGTGGCGCAACCCGTGAGCGCGCAGGGAATCCACATCGCGCCCAGCGAGGCGCCGGGATCCATGAGCCGCAGTGCGGTCGCGGTGAAGCCGACACCGGCCGCCAGGCTGAGCAGCGAATCCAGGGCAAGCCACTGCCAGAGCGCCGCGGGAACCGCTGCAAGCACGGAGCGCTTGAGCTGCAATCCGACGAGGAGACCGATCCACGCAAGTCCAAGCTGGAGCAGGGGGCGCAGCTCGGTGAGGGAGCCGGTCTTGAAAAGGTCGAAGCCGATCGGACCCAGCAGCAGGCCGGCCGCGAAGGCGACCCATCCGCCGCCGATCAGCGCGGCGGCGACGGGAATGCGCAGCAGCTTCGCCGCCTGTCGGGTGAGCGAGAAGGAGGCGAGGCCGAAGGCGATGGAGCCTATCGCCAGCGCCGAGATCGCCCGCGTGATGTCGCCGAAGGTTTCCGTTGCCAGGGTCGCCGTCACAGACCGAGGCCCATCACCGTCTCCACGGGAAGCGTCACACCAAGGGGGCGGCGCTCCACGGGCAGCTGCGACATGAAGCGCATGAGCGCGTCGATCTGCGCCCGGCTCGCGATGGACAGCACGACGCGGCTTCCGGTGGCTTGGGGAAGCAGGGAGGCGAGCCCTGCGAAGATGGGCATCTCAGAGCGGATGATCGCACCCAGCCCGCGACTCTCCAGCACGGTGGCGCCCTGGATGCCGGCGTCGATAAGCGCCGTCACCAGAGGATCAAAGCTTTCCTCGGTCCGGGCCACCAGGACCAGCAGCCGCTCATCCTGAGAGGGCCTTTCGGCCGCGGTGGAATCATGCATGTCGTTGATCCTCCTGAAGAATCAATTCCATCAGCGCCATACCGTTGGCGGCGGATTTCAAACGAGCGCGGGCTTCGGCATCGGAGGCAATCCTGCTGAGTCGAGCCAAGAGGCGCACATGCTGCCAGGGATTGGATGAATCCCCGACCAAAACGAAGATCAGGTCGGCTGGCGGATTAGTAAAGTCCAATAATAACCCTCTTGGAACTAAAATACAGCCTATGACTGTTCGCTTGATCCCGGCTACCACGGCATGGGGGAATGCCACCCCCTCAGGAGTGCAGACTGAGCCATTTCGCATTCGGGCCATGAAGGCCTGTTCCAGCGTTGTCGCGGACAATCCGACAATCGGCGACAATTGCTCGCAAATGTTGCGAATGAACTGCGTGGGTTCAGGCGATGGGTCCAGTCTTTGCACCAGCTCCGGAAGCAAGACATCCTTCAGCATCTCCATATAAGGTAGCGACCGCCGTGAAACTCGCCGGGCAAGCGGTCCGGTCCGACTGGAACTTTGTCCATTGTTGACGCACCGACTGAAACACCCGTAGGATTACCCCGTCGTACTTTGTGAAATAAATCACGAAGTTCCATTCGGATTGAACGCCTCGAACAGGAACATCGCTTACCCGTGAGCCGCTTCCTCTTTCCACGCTGGTCCAACGCCTTCCTGCCATTGGTGATCGTGCTTGGCGCGATCGCCCCGCTCTATGTGGGCATGTTCGTCGCCTATGGATTCAGCCCGAAGACCCTCGAGATGGGCTACATGCCCACGCAGCCGGTTCCCTACAGCCACGCCCTGCATGCCGGAAAGCTCGGAATGGATTGCCGCTATTGCCACATCAGCGTGGAGAAGGCCTCCTTCGCCGCGGTTCCCGCGACGCAGACCTGCATGAACTGCCACACACAGATTCATCGCGAGAGCCCGAAGCTGGAGAAGATCCGCACCAGCTACGAGACGGGCATGCCGGTCGAATGGATCAAGGTTCACAAGCTCGCCGACTACACCTACTTCAACCATTCAGCGCATGTCGTGCGCGGCGTCGGCTGCGTGGAGTGCCACGGACGCATCGACCAGATGGAAGTCGTCTATCGAGTGGCGCCACTCTCCATGGGATGGTGCCTGGAATGCCATCGCGATCCCTCCGGCCGGATCCGTCCTCCCGCCATGGTCACGCAGATGGCCTGGGACCAGAACAAGGAAATGACAGCCGAGGAGCGCGCCGCGCTTCAAAAACTCAACAACATCCACCCCAGCGACAATTGCTCCACCTGCCACCGATGAAAATTTCCAAGGACATCCCACTTCCATTGGCCCAGTCGCACGGCGCATGCGGATGCACGTCGTCGGATGTTGCGGCCGATTCAAACGGCGCCTGCGGTTGCGGCTCGTCGGAGTCCGCGGCGCCGGCGAATGGCGGGTGCGGCTGCGGATCTTCCAAGGCGGTGCCGGCGCAGCGCAGCGGCAGCGCCTGGTGGCGGTCGCTCGGTGAAAAATCCGAGGACGCCGAAGCCAGCGCTTTTGCATCACGCGAGTTTTCGATGGCCAGTGATGTGCTCGATGGCGACGACCGGCGCACCTTCATCAAACTGATGGGCGCGGGATTCGCGCTGGCGGGGCTTGGACTTGCGGGATGCCGCCGATGGCCGGAGTCGAAGATTGTTCCCAACGCCAGCCAGCCGGCCAATCGCACGCCCGGCATCGCGGTGACCTACTCGACCGCCGTCGACCTGATGGGCGTGGGCTACGGATTGGTGGCGACCAGCTACGACGGACGGCCGATCAAGCTCGACGGCAATGCGGCCCATCCCTTCTGGGGAGGCGCTTCCACCAGTTGGATGCAGTCGCGCGTGCTTGAGCTCTACGATCCTGACCGGAGCCGACAGGTGTTCAAGAACGGCGCTCCCTCCGACTACGCAGCCTTTGCCAAGTGGCTTCGCGCCAATGCCGACCGCCTGGCTGCGGCGCAGGGCGAAGGGCTGGCCATTCTCACGCAGGCGAATTCCGGCCCCGCGTTCGCCGACATGGTCGCGCGGGCAGCGGCCATGTATCCGAAGATGTCCGTGGCGACCTGGGAAGCCCTCTCGCCCGACGCCAGCCGCGACGGACTCTGGATGGCCACCGGCCGCAACGTCATGCCAATCTTCGACCTGTCCCAGGCGAAGGTCATCGTGTCGCTCGATGCCGATTTCCTGGGCACGACCGCGGACTCCACGCGATCCACCAAGCAATGGGCCGAGGGCCGGCGCGTCCGAAATCCGGACGCCTCCAAGCAGACTCAGAATCGCACCTACGTCGCCGAGCCGAGCCTCACCGTCACGGGCATGAACGCCGACGAGCGCTTCGCGATGCGCCGCATGGACATCCCGATCTTCGCCGCGCGGATCGCACAGGCCCTGGGCGTCGGCAGCGGCAACGGCGAACTCAAGGCCGCGCTCGACACCGCCGTCGGAAGCGCCGCGGGCAAGAACCTTCTGGACGAGCGCGGCGAAGCCGTGCTCGCGAAGATGATCGAGGACCTCAAGTCCGCCGATGGCGCGGCGATCGTGCTCTGCGGTGAAAGCCAGCCCGCCGCGATGCACGCCCTGGTCGCTTCGATCAACAATGTCCTGGGAGCAAAGAGCAAGACGCTTCGCTATGTCCCGACACCGCAAGCCTCCTGCGTCGCGCAGCTCAAGGAGCTCGTCGACCGGATGAATGCCGGCAAGATCGACACGCTGCTCATTCTGGGCGCCAATCCGGTCTACGACGCGCCGGCCGACCTGCAGTTCGCCGCGGCCATGGGCAAGGTTCCCAACATCGCCCGCGTCAGTTACTACCGCGACGAGACCAGCCTGGAAAAATCCTGCGCCTGGCACGTCCCGGCCTGCCACTTCCTGGAATGCTGGGGCGATGTGCGATCGCCCGATGGCGTCGTCAGCATCCAGCAGCCGCTCATCCAGCCGCTGATCGATCCCGCCCAGGGCGGGCGCTCGCCGGTCGAGGTTCTCGCCGAGTTGATCGGCCAGGATCCGCGAGACGGCTACGCCATCGTGCGCCGAACGCACATGGCCGGCAGCGGCCTGTCGGGAACCGCATTCGACCACCAATGGCGCACGTGGCTTGACCAGGGAATCGTCGAGGGGACCACGGCGATCCTGGTGCCGGCGCCGGTCAACGACGGCGCCGTGGGCAAGAACTTCGCGACACTGGCGGGAACCCTTGGCGGCGTCCGCGGCAGCGAGATCGAGCTCTGCTTCGCCCCCGACGCGAGGGTGCTGGACGGGCGCTTCGCCAACCTGGGCTGGCTGCAGGAACTGCCCGATCCGGTGACCAAGCTCACCTGGGACAACGCACTGCTTCTTTCCGTCGCGACGATGCAGCGACTGGGATTGAAGTCCGGCGACATGGTCAAGGTCTCCGCCGGCACCTCCTCCATCGAATGCGCGGTCTGGGCCGTGCCCGGCAACGCCGACGACACCGGCACCATCGCGCTGGGCAGCGGACGCAGCGGCGCCGCCGCGGGCCGCGTCGCCGCCGACGCCGGATTCAACGCCTATCCGCTGCGCACCTCAACCAACATGGGCTCCATCCGCGGCGTCTCGGTGCAACCGGTCGGCCGCCGCTACGAGTTCGCCCACACCCAGGACCATGGCGCCGTCGATGCCCTCGTGGCCGCGGTTCCCAACGACGGCATTCAAGCCCGGCTGCCCACCTTGGTGCGCGAAAGCTCGCTCTCGAAATACCGCGCCGAACCGGCCTTCGCCGGCGAGCTGGTGCACACGCCGCACCGCCTTTCGCTCTGGCAGGAGAACAACCTCGACGGCGCCCAGTTCCGTTGGGCCGTCTCCGTCGACCTCTCCACCTGCACCGGCTGCAGCGCCTGCGTCACCGCCTGCCAGGCGGAGAACAACATTCCGATCGTCGGCAAGGATCAGGTGAAGCGCGGCCGCGAGATGTTCTGGATCCGCATCGACCGCTACTTCCGCGGCTCCGACGCCGCCAAGCCCGAGGGCTTCGCCATCCAGCCCGTGGCCTGCATGCACTGCGAGAACGCGCCGTGCGAGCAGGTCTGCCCGGTGGCGGCCACCGTGCATGACTCCGATGGACTCAACAGCATGGTCTACAACCGCTGCATCGGCACGCGCTATTGCAGCAACAACTGCCCCTACAAGGTGCGCCGCTTCAACAGTCCGGACCCTTCGCGATCAAGCCGGAGTACTACGTCGACACCGGCCCCGACGTGTGGGTGCGCATGCAGATGAACCCCGAGGTCACGGTGCGCATGCGCGGCGTGATGGAGAAGTGCTCCTTCTGCGTGCAGCGGATCGCCGCGGCGAAGATCAAGTTCAAGAACAAGTGGGTGCAGGCGGGCGGCACCTCGGCGGGCACGGCGAACTACTCCATTCCCGACGGGGCCATCATCACGGCGTGTCAGCAGGCGTGCCCCGCCAACGCGATCGTGTTCGGCGACCTGAACGATCCGGCCAGCCAGGTGAGCAAGCTTCACGCATCCAAGCTCTCCTATGGAATGCTCGAGGAGCTCAATGTGAAGCCGCGGGTGAAGTACATGGCGCGGGTTCGCAATCCCGCCATCGAGCGCCCCGAGTCCCATGAAGAGGGCCATGCGCCAGAGCATGCCCGCGCGTCCAACGGGGAGGCCAAGTCATGACCTCGCTGCAGGCCAACCGGCCCACCGCGCTGCCCGGCTTTCAGGAGTCGGACAACACCGCCGAGAATCCCGGCATCCGCGCCCCGCTGGTGCTGAACATGGATCGCTTCAACCAGGTGACCCGGCAGGTCTGCCAGGTCGCCGAATCGAAGCGCCCGCCCTTCGCCTGGTACGCGGCCTTTACCGTGAGCCTTGGGCTGGTCGGCCTGCTCGGCTTCTGCGTCACCTACCTCATTTTCACCGGAGTCGGCGTCTGGGGTTTGAACAATCCGGTGATGTGGGCCTTTGACATCACCAACTTCGTCTTCTGGGTCGGCATCGGACATGCCGGAACGCTGATCAGCGCCATCCTTTTCCTTTTCCGGCAGAAGTGGCGCACCGGCATCAACCGCTTCGCCGAGGCCATGACCATTTTCGCGGTCATCTGCGCCGGACTCTTCCCCGGCATCCACGTCGGACGCGTCTGGCTGGCCTACTGGCTCTTCCCGATTCCCAACCAGATGGACATGTGGCCGCAGTTCCGCAGTCCGCTGCTCTGGGACGTCTTCGCGGTCGGCACCTACTTCACCGTCTCCTTCGTCTTCTGGTTCATCGGCATGGTGCCGGACCTGGCGACGTTGCGCGACCGCGCCAAGGGACCGATCCAGCAATTCGCCTACGGCCTCTTCGCCCTGGGATGGCGGGGGAGCAACCGGCACTGGCACCGCTATGAGGTGGCCTATCTGCTGCTGGCCGCGCTGAGCACGCCGCTGGTGCTAAGCGTCCACTCGGTCGTGAGCTTCGACTTCGCCGTGAGCCAGCTGCCCGGCTGGCACACCACCATCTTCCCGCCCTACTTCGTCGCCGGAGCCATCTTCAGCGGCTTCGCCATGGTGGTCACGCTGGCCGTGCCCGCGCGGCAGCTCTTCGGCCTGAAGGACCTGATCACGCTGCGCCACCTGGACAACATGAACAAGATCATCCTGGTCACGGGATGCATGGTGGGCTACGCCTACTCGATGGAGTTTTTCATCGCCTGGTACTCCGGCGCGATCTACGAGAAATTCGCCTTCGTCAACCGCGCCTTCGGACAGTACTGGTGGGCCTACTGGATCATGGTCAGCTGCAACGTGATCACGCCGCAGCTCTTCTGGTCCAAGCGCATCCGCACCAGCATCCCGATCATGTTCGCCCTCTGCCTGGTGGTGAACATCGGCATGTGGTTCGAGCGCTTCGTCATCATCGTCACCAGCCTCGCCAACGACTTCCTGCCGACCAGCTGGGACTTCTTCACGCCGACCTGGGTGGACATGGGCACGATGATGGGAGCCTTCGGTTTGTTTGGAACCTGCTTCCTGCTTTTCTGCCGCTACCTGCCGATGATCGCGATCGCCGAAGTCAAGGCCACCATGCCGCAGGCGAATCCGCACTGGTCGGGATACGAGGCGGCCCACGGACACGGAGATCATGGCTCGCACGGCGGCGGATCCGCCAAGCCATCCTTCGCCAGCCCCGACGCGCAGCGAAGCCCGGGCGGAAGCCCGAATGGGAGCGACCTGACGCCATGACCACGCTTTCGCCGACACCGCACGCAGCGCCGAGTGCGCCCACCCAGCGCCGCCGCCTCTACGGCGTGATCGGTGAGTTCCACGATCCCGCCGCATTGATGGCCGCCGCCGAAAAAGTCCGCGGTGCCGGCTACCGATGGTGGGATTGCCACACACCTTTCCCGGTGCACGGGCTCGACAAGGCCATGGGCATCCGCCGCACGATCCTGCCGGTGCTGGTCTTCGGCGCGGGCCTGACCGGAACCACGGTCGGCTTCTGCCTGCAGGCCTTCACCAACGCCGCGAGCTTCTCGATCTGGGCGCTGGTCTGGGTGACCGGCTATCCCTTCCTCATCAGCGGCAAGCCGCTGATCAGCCTGCCGGCCTTCATTCCCGTCATGTTCGAGCTCACCATTCTGCTCGCGGCCCTGGGTTCGGCGGGCATCATGCTGCTCTTCAACGGACTGCCGCGGTGGAACCATCCGCTGCTCACCAGCAAGCGCTTCCTGCGCGTCACCGACGACCGGTTCTTCATCGTGATCGAGTCGCGCGATCCGCGGTTCTTTGCCAGCCGCACCGAACAATTCCTCAAGGATCTCGGCGCCAAGGCCGTCGAGATGGTGGAGGCCTGACCGTCATGCCGCGCATCTTCATCTTTGCAGGACTGATCGGATTGATGTGCCTGCTGTTGCCGCCGGCCATCATCGCCCGCGTCCGCAGCACCCCCAATTCAAACCTTCCGATCCGCATCGTCCAGGACATGGCCTTCCAGTCCAAGTACAAGACGCAGGCGGTCAATCCGCTCTTCGCCGACCGCAACACCATGCGTCCTCCGGTGCCCAACGCGGTGGCCCGCGGCGAGACCTACATCGACACACACCTCTACGACGGCGTGATCGAGGGGCAGTGGGCCAACGTCCTGCCGGAGCAGATCGCCACGACCTTCGCCACGCTCAAGCGCGGCCAGGAGCGCTTCAACATCTACTGCTCGGTCTGCCACGGCCTCTCCGGCTATGGCAACGGCATCATCAACCAGCGCGCAATGGAACTGGTGGCCAACGCCAACGGGCCGGTCAACGGCACCGTGTGGGTGGCCGCCAAGAACCTGGTCCACGACGAGGCCGTGGTGGTCCAGCCCGTCGGCCAGATCTTCAACACGATCACCTACGGCATTCGCAACATGGCCGGCTACGGAAGTCAGATTCCCACCGAGGATCGCTGGGCGATCGCGGCCTATGTGAAGGCCCTGCAGCGAAGCCAGAACGCCCAGCCCTCGGACGTGCCTCCGGGAACCAAAGTCGCGGAGGCCAAGTGAGATGAGTCAAAGCGCGCCCGTCATCAACCTGAGCACGGCCAACATCCGCGGCGAGAGTCTTTCCACACCCGGACAGTTGATGCGCCTCCTCGGCCTCGCCATTCTGGCGGGCTCATTCCTCATGGGGCTCAACGCCACCGACCAGGGACTCTTCCTGCGCACCTGGATGCAGGCGTGGCTCTTCGTCACCACGGTTTCCCTCGGAGCGCTCTTCTTCCTGATCGTGCAGCACATCACGCACGCGGGATGGAGCGTGGTGGTGCGCCGCCCCGCCGAGGCGCTCGCCTCGAATCTGCAGTGGCTCTGGATCGGCTTCCTGCCCTTCGTCTTCTACTGGTGGAAGGGGCAGCTGGACTTCATCTTCCCGTGGGCGAACCTCGAGGCCCTCAAGCACATCTCGCTGGAGGAGGCGGAGCTCGTCGCCAAGAAGTCGGCCTTCCTCAACGACCGCTTCTTCATGATCCGCGCCGCGATCTACCTGGTGACCTGGTTTGCGCTGTCGAAGTTCTTCGTCGGCAACTCCTTCGCGCAGGACAGCGACGGCTCGGTGGCCCGCACCAAGAAGCTCGAGAAGTGGGCGGGTCCCGCCGCGATCCTTTTCGGCGTGACCACTTCCTTCGCCGCCTTCGACTGGATCATGAGCCTCAACCCGGCCTGGTTCAGCACCATGTTCGGCGTCTACTTCTTCGTGGGCTGCTGCACCGGCGGCTTCGCCTGCCTGGGCATCGTCTGCCTGCGCCTGCAGCAACTGGGCTACCTCAAGGGGGTCATCACCTCCGAGCACTACCAGGACATCGGCAAGCTGCTCTTCGCCTTCGGCGTGGTCTTCTGGGCCTACATCGCCTTCAGCCAGTACATGCTGATCTGGTATGGCAACATTCCCGAGGAGACCGCGTGGTTCCTGGCCCGGCAGATCGGCGAGTGGCGCGTCGTCAGCGTGGTGCTGCTCTTCGGCCATTTCATCCTGCCCTTCCTCTTCCTGATCAGCCGCTGGACCAAGCGATGGCGCGGCACGCTCTTCTTCGCCTGCGTCTGGATGCTCGCCGCCCAGTGGTTCGATCTCTATTACCTGATCCATCCGCACATTCCCCACGACATCGGCACCTTCAGCACCTACGATCAGATCCTGGCCAAGTACGCCGGCGAGAGCGCCCACTTCCTCAATCCGTGGAACTGGGTCCTGCTGGCGGGGTTCTGGCTCATGATGGTCGGCACCACGCTGCGTCGGCTCGGCTCGATGGGGCTGCTTTGCGTCCGCGATCCGCGCCTGGCCGAGAGTCTGCGCTTCGAAAATATTTGATGGAACCACGAGATGACCACCGCCAACCCTGACCTTCTGCAGCAGCTCGACGATCCGGAACCCGGCAGCACCTGGTTCGTGTCGCTGGCCACCATCGTGATCTTCGTGGTCATCGTCGTGGCGGCCAGCGCCTTCTACTTCAAGATCGACGAGCATGAGATCGACGCCAAAGTCGTGGACCAGCCCACGCTGGACCTCGAGCACCTGCGCGCCGCCCAGCGTGAGGAGCTGGCGGTCTACAGCAACTACAACTGGATCCTGCCCGACGGCAAGTCGGCGACCCGGATGCGGATTCCGATCGAGCGCGCCATGGAGCTCGTGGTGCAGGACGCCAAGAGCGCACCGCGCGTCCTGCCCGCCTCGGCGAAGCCCGCTGCCGCCCCTGTGACCGCCCAGCCCGGAGCCGCGAAATGAACCTGCGCAAGGCCACCCTCCTGGTCAGCCTGATCGCCGCCGCGGCGTTGGCGCACAGCGCCTTCGCGCAGCGCCCGCTGGACGCCCACGGCTACGAACCGCGGGCGCAGTTCACCGATGCTCCGAAGGAACTCGATGGACTCGAAGTCAAGGATCAGCGCGGCGCGAGGCTGCCCATGGAGGCGGCGCTCTTCGACGAGAGCGGCAAGGCCATCACGCTGGCGGAGCTCTTCGCCGACGGCAAGCCCAAGCTGGTGCAGCTGGGCTACATGAAGTGTCCGATGCTCTGCAGCCTCGTGCTCAACGGTTTGGTGAAGGGCATGCAGGGGCTGGACTGGTCGGCGGGGGAGCAGTACGACGTGCTCTTCTTCAGCATCAACCCCGACGAGACTTTTGAACTGGCCGCGGCCAAGCGCAAGGGATACGCGGTCGAATATGGACGCGCCGGCGGCGAGAAAGGCTGGCGCTTTCTGACCGGCTCCGAGGCCAGCGTCCGCTCCATCGCCGAAGCGGTCGGCTTTCCCTACCGAAAAATGGAAAATGGCGAGTATGCCCATCCGGCCGCGGTCTTCGCCGTGACCGGCGACGGGCGACTCGCCCAGTATCTGCCGGGCGTGGCGCCGACTCCGTCGGATCTGCGCCTGGCCCTGACCGGCGCCGGCGAGGGCCAGCTCGGCTCGACCTTTGACCAGTTCGTCTTCTGGTGCCACAACTTTGACCCCGCCAAGGGCAGCTATGCGTGGCATGCCTACCGAATCATGCAAATTGCGGGACTGTTCACCGTGCTCGCGCTGGGCGCGGTGGTGTGGATCCTCTTCCGCAGCGAGGCCCGCGCCAAGCGCCTGGCCGCGCCGTTCCTCGGCGCGACGGCTCCGACGAATCGGGTCCCCGGAGCGCTCCCGACGCCCTAGTCCCCACCAACGAATCCTCCCATGTCCATCGCCTCAACCATCCTTTCGAACGTGCTTGCCGGAGATCCGCGCCAAGGCGGCACCATCTGGCTTCCGCCGCCCGACAGCAATCTGGCGGCCAACAGCGACAGCATGTTCTGGTGGATCAACGCGATCTGCTACTTCTTCTTCATCGGCATCGTGATCGCGCTGGTGTACCTGGTGGCGAAGTACCGCCTGCGGAAAGATCAGCCCTTCCGCACCGACGGCCCTCACCACCATCTGCCGCTGGAGATGACCTGGGCCCTCGTGCCGCTGCTGATCGTGATCTTCATCTTCTACTTCGGCTTCCGCGACTACCTGAACTTCATGACGCCCCCCAAGAACTCCTTCGAGATCTCGGTGCAGGCGCAAAAGTGGAGCTGGCTCTTCAAGTATCCCAACGGCGCGACCAGCGAGGATCTCTATGTGCCCGCCGGCCGGCCGGTGAAGCTCTCCATGCGGAGCTCGGACGTCCTGCACTGCTGCTACATCCCGGATTTCCGCGTGAAGAAGGACCTGGTGCCGGGGCGCTATTCCTACATGTGGTTCCAGACCGACGACCCCACGCCGACCGGCTGGGGACACAATCTCTTCTGCGCCGAGTACTGCGGCACCGGTCACAGCAACATGAACCGCAAGGTCTACGTGCTGCCCCAGGCGGAGTACGACACCTGGCTGGTGGCCCAGGCCCAGTGGCTCGACAAGATTCCCGATGAGGAGCTCTACTTTCGCGCGGGTCCCAAGCTCTACGCGCGCTGCCAGCAGTGCCACTCGCTCGACGGCACCAAGGGCATCGGTCCCTCCTGGAAGGGTCTGTGGTCGCGGGTCAGCGGCGGCGAGGGCAGCGACGGCAAGTTCGCCGACGGCACCGGCTACCAGAGCCAGATCGGACCCGGCAAGCAATACGCGACGCCTGAGGACTACATCCGCGAATCCATCCTGAACCCCGGCGCGCATCTCGTGGCCGGTTACAGCAACGCCATGCCGACCTTCAAGGGGCAGCTCAACGACAAGGGCATCGACGCCGTCATCGGCTTCATGAAGCACCTGGATGAGTTTGATACCAAGGGCAAGTATCTGAAGGACGTTCCGCCCGCCCCCAAAGTGAGCATGAAATGACCACACTCGAATTCGATCCCATCCTCGACACGTCGGCCAAGTCCGACAACTACCTCACCCACACGCGCGGGTTCATGAGCTGGGCCTTCACGCTGGATCACAAGCGGATCGGCGTGATGTACCTGGTCAGTGTGCTGGTCAGCTTCTTCGTCGGCGGCATGTTCGCCCTGCTGGTGCGGACCGAGCTGCTCACCCCGGGCCAGACGATTCCCGGCGTCACCGCCGATGTGTACAACCAGTTCTTCACCCTGCACGGCGCGATCATGGTGTTCCTGGTGATCATCCCGAGCATTCCCGCGGCCCTGGGCAACTTCGTCATGCCCATCATGCTGGGAGCCAAGGACGTCGCCTTCCCCCGGCTCAATCTCATGAGCTACTACCTCTGGGTCTTCGGCGCGCTCTTCACGGTCAGCAGTCTCATGATGGGCGGCTTCGACACGGGCTGGACCTTCTACACGCCCTATTCGACCACCACGCCCGCCGGCGGCGTGATCCCCGCCCTCACCGGGGTCTTCATCCTGGGATTCTCCAGCATCTTCACCGGCATGAACTTCATCGTCACGGTGCACAAGCTGCGCCCGCCGGGCATGACCTGGTTCCGCATGCCGCTCTTCCTGTGGGCGATCTACGCCACCGCCATCATCCAGGTGCTGGCCACCCCGGTGCTCGCCATCACGCTGCTGCTGCTGATCGTCGAGCGCTCCTTCAACATCGGCATCTTTGATCCGTCGATGGGCGGCGACCCGGTGCTCTTCCAGCACTTCTTCTGGTTCTACAGCCATCCCGCGGTCTACATCATGATCCTGCCGTCAATGGGCATCATCAGCGAGCTCATCAGCGTGCACGCGCACCGGCACATCTTCGGCTACAAGTTCATCGCGCTCAGCTCCATCGCCATCGCCATCTTCAGCTTCATGGTGTGGGGCCACCACATGTTCATCAGCGGACAGAGCCCGCTGCTCAACACGCTCTTCAGCCTGATCTCCTTCAGCGTGGCGATTCCCAGCGCGGTGAAGGTGTTCAACTGGATCTCGACCCTCTACAAGGGCAACATCGTCCTCAACACGCCGATGCTCTACGCCCTGTCCTTCCTGATTCTGTTCACCATTGGCGGCCTGACCGGCATCCACCTGGCCACGCTCAACACCGACGTGCACTTGCACGACACCTACTTCGTCGTGGCCCATTTCCACTACGTGATGATGGGCTCGGCCCTCATCGGCATGATCGGCGGAATGCACCATTGGTGGCCGAAGATGACCGGGCGCATGTACAACGAGAACCTGGGGCGCATAGCCTGCGTCATCATCTTCATCGGCTTCAACGTCACCTTCTTCACGCAGTTCTTCCTGGGCAGCCAGGGCATGCCGCGCCGCTACTACGACTACCAGCCCGAGTATCAGATCTACCACGTGATCAGCACGATCGGCTCCTACATCATGGCCTGCGGATTCCTGCTCACCGCCTACTACCTGGTGTCCAGTCTCTTCGGCGGGCGCCGCGCTCCGGCAAATCCCTGGGGCGGCCGCAGCCTGGAGTGGCAGTGCGCCAGCCCGCCGCCCTATGACAACTTCGCCACCCAGCCGCGCGTGGGCGACTGCTACGACTTCTCCTGCGTCCGATGGGACGACAAGGAGCAGGGCTACGTCGTGGACCGCTCGCTCGATCCCGACTTGAATACCGGCGCGGCCGAGAAGAAGGCGCACTGATGTCCCCGAACCACCTCCACGAGAGCACCCCGTGACCACCCTTCAATCCGACTCATCCCACGCCGACGGACACGGCGCTCCCGACCGGAGCCACGGCAGCCACGACCACGACAAGTATCCGTTCCTTCAGCACCACTTCGACACCCCGGCGCACCAGTTCGACAGCGCCAAGCTGGGCATGTGGCTCTTCCTCGCCACCGAAGTCCTCTTCTTCGGCGGCCTCTTCGTGGCCTACGCGGTGTTGCGCAACCGCTTTCCCGAGGTCTTCAGCTACGCCAGCCACTACCTCGACACGATCATGGGAGGCATCAACACCTGCGTGCTGATCCTTTCCAGCCTGACCATGGCCATGGCGGTGCGCTTCGCGCAGACCAACCGCCGGACCGGGCTGATCATCTGCCTGATCCTGACCTTCATGGGCGCGGTCGGCTTCATGGTGATCAAGTACTTCGAGTACAGCCACAAGATCCACGACAATCTGGTGTGGGGCAAGTCCTTCTATGTTCCGCCGCACGACGCCGCGGGCGAGGAGGAGGCCAAGGTTCTCGCGGTGGCGCCGACGGCAAGCACCACGCTCGCGCCGGCGAACCCCGCGGTCTTCGCAGTTCCGTCGCTGGCGACCCTGCCGCCGGTCGAGGCCACCGCGATCAAGCCCGCCTCGCAGGCGCCCGCGGGCCTGGCCACGGCGCATCAGGAGGCCAAGGCCGAAGGACTTCACGAGGGCGGACACGATCCGGCCTTTGCCCATCCCTCCACGCATCTGGTTGACCCCAAGATGCCGCCGAACACGCACCTGTTCTTCGCGGTGTACTACGCCATGACGGGCCTGCACGGCATCCACGTGCTGGCGGGCATGGTGATGATCGGCTGGCTCCTGCACCGGGCCATCCGCGGAGACTTCTCCAGCGACTACTTCACGCCGGTGGACGTCGGCGGCCTCTACTGGCACATCGTCGACTTGATCTGGATCTTCCTCTTTCCGCTGTTCTATCTCATTCACTAAGGGCACCTCATGTCTCACACCGCTTCGACAACCCACGCGACGGGCGTACACGCTCCCGGCGCGCATCCCCTCGTCGGCCATCTGGTTCCCGCCTGGCTGCTGGTCTTCACCGGCACCGTGCTGTTGCTGCTCACGGCCATCACGGTGGCGGTGCGCTACATCGACATCGGTGAGTTCAACATCGTGGTCGCCCTGGGCGTGGCCCTGATCAAGGCGACGCTGGTCTGCCTTTTCTTCATGCATCTGCGCTGGGACCGGCCCTTCAACATCCTGGTATTCATCGCCAGCGCCGTGTTCGTGATCCTGATGATGGCCTTCCTGGTCATGGACACCAGCCAGTACTTCAAGGATCAATTCACCGGCAACGCCCCCGAGGTCGAGACCACGCTGCAGGCCAACGCCCCCGGCGCGCCGGTGGCCCGCTTCAAGTCCTACAGCCCTTGACGCGGGGCCTGCCGCGAGCGCAACGTCGTGGCGATTAAAACCCAGAAGAAAGTCGACCCCTTCTCCGGCCCGCCGCAGCGTTTCGCCGCTGGTGTGCTGGGCATGTGGGTCTTCCTGGTCGTGATCGCCATGATGTTTTTCGGCGCCATCATCGGGTACTTGGTCATCCGGATGAGTCCTGACCTGGCCGAGCCCTTCATTCCCGAAGGAGCGGAGGGCCTCCCGAACATCCTGATCTTCTCGACGATCGCCCTGATGGCGTCGGGGTTCACCATGCACCGTGCCACCCAGCGCGTCCGGCAGGGGCAGCCCGGGCAGGCGCACCGCGCCATGTCCTGGACTCTGCTCCTGGCGGTCGCCTTTCTCGTGCTGCAGAGCGCGGCGTGGATCTCGCTCTACCAGCACAATGTCCGGCCCGGCGAAAACCTCTACGCGTGGAGCTTCTATGTGCTCACCGGCCTGCACGCGGTTCATGTGATGGCGGGATTCGTGCCCTTGATCCGTGTGTGGAGAAAAACCGCCCACGGACACTACAGCAAGGCGCATCCGGAAGGCATCGTCTACTGCGAGATGTACTGGCACCTGCTCGGCGGAATCTGGCTGGTGCTTTACTTCACGCTCTGGCTTGGCATGCGGACTTGATCGCTTGCCGCCGCGGAATGAAACGCTTCCCACGCGAAGGAGAGGCAGGGGGTCACCTGGATCGGCGTCCCGTCGGCGGCGCGAATCAGCACCGACGCGGGTTCCTTCTGGGAGGTGACCACCACGGGGACGCCGCCGACGGCAAAGCTCCAAGGGGCGTCGCCGCCCCGGTCCGCCGCCTCGCGCAGCGTGACGACGCGCGTTTCGCCGCCCGCAGTGATGGCGATGATCGGCATCTTGTCGGGCATGGCGTCGGGACGGGACATGCGGCCGATCGGAAAATCGACGCGCGGGCTCAGCAGGTAGCGGCTGTACGAGAAGGTCTTCATCCGCTGCTCGTCCTGCGGATCGGGCAGGATCACCTCGGTGGCGGGATGCTCGGCGAGCCAGTGCTTCCAGGTGCACACATTGACGTTGGGAATCTCCACCAGCTTCGTGCCCGCGGCGGGTCCGGCGATCGCCTCCTCGCCCATCTGGCTCCACAGGCTGGGCGCGCCCGAGGAAGACTTGTCATACATCACCAGGTTGGAGTCCAGCAGCAGTCCGCTCACGCCGAAGTCGAGCGTGGCGCCGCCGACCCGGCGGTCAAAGACGATGGCCGCGTCGCAGAGCGGGCTGAAGGTGACCGCAATCGGCACGCCGGCAAGCTCGTCGTTCACGATCTCATGCACGTTCATCAGGTTCAGCGGATAGGCGCGAGACTGGCCGCCGATTTCCACGCCGATCACGCGGTCGGCGGTGACGACGAACTTCGAGCGCAGCTTCGCGTTGTAAGCCAGCATGTCGTGGCCCGCGATCGACTTCGGCCGGTCCAGTGGAAGCAGGAAGTCCCGCGGATTGCCGCTGGCGACCAGGGCACCGCCGCGGGTTTGAAGATTGCCGAGCTCGAATCCGTAGGAGGCGACCGACTGCCCGTCTCCCTTGGGATGGTGGCCCAGGAAAATTCCGGCGAAGGCCCAGGCCAGGATGGCCAGCACCAGCACTCCCGCCAGCGCAATCACCCAGCCGCCGGAGCGGAAGGTGAGCGTCGGGGAACCCGTGGGCGCTCCCTCGCTCATGGGGCCTTCGGCGCGCTGGTTGTTGGCGCGGGGGTCGTGGGCGCCGGCAGGTCAAGCATGATTCCGCGGCCGCCGCGAAGCGCGGCGTCGGTGCCGAGGGGCCCGCGGTCGAGCACCATGGTTCCCAGCACCAGGGGCAGGTAGATCAGCGAGGCGAAGAACATGGCGCGGGCGGAGGCATCATCGACGCGGCGCAGATGACGCAGCGCGAACCAGGCGAATCCGAGGCCGGCCAAGCCGGACACGATCGCGGAGACCAGGCCCGCCAGGCCGAGAAGCGTCGCCATCAATCCCAGCGGCACCAACGTGAGCGCCGCAAGCAGGCTGGTCTGCGCCGCCAGATGCTCCGAGCCCTCGACCGCGGGCAGCATCAGGAAACCGCCGCGCCGGTAGTCGCCGCGATGCAGCCACGCCAGTGCAAAGAAGTGGGGCATCTGCCAGACGAAGAGAATCGCCCCCAGCACCCACGCGCCGCGCTGCAGGTCTCCCGTCGCGCCGACCCAGCCGATCATCGGCGGGATGCCTCCGACCACCGCGCCGACCAGGGTGTTGAGCGTGGTCATCCATTTCATCGGCGTGTAGACCGCCACATAGAGGACGATGGTGAGCGCCGCCAGGGCGCATGAATACAGGTTCACCTGCGTGGCCAGCGTGAAGCAGCCGAGGTAGCCCAGGACCATGCCGGCGACCACCGCACCAACCACCGAGACGCGTCCCGCGGGGATGGGGCGGCGCGAGGTGCGGTGCATCAGGCCGTCGCGGCGCACTTCGATCGCCTGGTTCAACGCCGCGGCGCTGGCGGCGGCGAGAAAGGTGCCCAGCATCGTCCAGCCGAAGCGGGGCCAGTCGGTCCCGCCCGGCTCAGCCAGCGCGAATCCGGCGGCGGTCGTTCCCAGCACCATCAGGCTCAGCCGCGCCTTGATCAGCGTGCTCCAGTCCGAAGCGCGGCTGCCGCGCGGTGGGGCCGCTGTGCGAGCGTCCGCCGGTTCGATGTCTGCGTTGGAGGTGTTCATGGGCGTGCGCGCCGCGGGCCTGCCGGACGAGTGGCGTCTACTATAGATGCCTTCATGAGCCCGATCATCCTCGCGTCCTCAGAAGGCAGCTCCGGCATGTTTGGACTTTTGTATGCCGGTCTTTTCCTGATCGGCGTGATGGTGGTGATCCTGCGCATGCGATCGCAAACCCTGGCGCTGGGATTCGCCACCACGACGGTGCAATGGGGATTGGCCTACCTCGCCATGATGGGTCCGGGACCGGTCGTGGGCGATGCGCTCTTCGCGCTGACCCTTGCCGCGCCGATCGCAGCGGGCTTCGTCGCCGCGCGGACGCTGCGCGACCAGGCCTCGCCTGTGGGGGTCGGCCTGGTGTCCGGATACGTGAATCTGCTGGTCGTGGGCGGGCTGGTCGGCGGCGGCAGCAGCGACTCCGCGATGATCACGCAGGGGGCACTGTGGGGCGCGGGCATGCTCGTGGGCAGCGGCCTGCTCGCCTGGATCGGCGGCGCTTTCGGAAGCAAAAAATCCGCCGCGTGGCCCTGGCCCGCGCCGGCGGCGCTCTTCGCCATCGTCGCCTGCGGCGCCATCTTCCTGCTGCTGATCACCGGAGGTCTGGTCACCGGGCTCGAGGCGGGCCTCGCGGTGCCCGATTGGCCCAACACCTTCGGCCACAACATGCTGCTCTACCCGGTCAGCGAGATGAAGGGCGGCGTCTACTACGAGCACGCCCACCGGCTCTTCGGCATGCTGGTCGGCGCGACCACGCTCACCACGGTGCTCGTGGTGTTCCGCGAGGATCGCCGCGGCTGGGTTCGCCTTCTCTCCATCGCCGCGCTGCTGATGGTGTGCGGCCAGGGCTTGATGGGCGGCCTGCGCGTCACCGGCAAGCTCACGCTGAGCCAGCAAACCGCGGAGCTCTCGCCGAGCATCCTGCTGGCGATTGCGCATGGCATCTTTGGACAGATCGTCTTCGCGACCGTGGCACTGCTGGCGGCGGTGCTGACGACCTCTTGGAAAACCGCCGCACCGCTGGGCGGATTCGCCGGCGCAGGAAGCGTGCGGGCCCTGACACTGGCCGCGCCCTTCGTGCTGATCGTGCAATTGTTCCTGGGCGCCAGCTACCGGCATCTGCAGATTCCACCGCGCGACGGGCATCCGGCCTTCCATCCGGTCTGGGCCATGCACGGGCATCTGGGTTTCTCCATCGTGGCGATCCTTGCGGTGGTGCTGGCCGCGAGCCGCATGTCCGCGGCGGCGCGGGAGAAGCCGGAGCTCAAGCGGCTCGGCTCCTGCGCCACTGTGCTGATCACGCTTCTCATTGTCCAGGTCCTGCTGGGCCTGCTGGCCTACGTCGCGGTGCTGATGCGCAAGGATGCGGCGATTCCGCTTTGGGAGCTCGCCTTCACCTCCGCCCATCAGGCGACCGGAGCGCTGCTCTTCGCCGCGGCCATCCAGGGCGCCGCGTGGACGCGCCGGCTCGTGGTCACTGCGCAGTCTGAACGGGCTTGATCGCCTCTTCCAGGGCGAGCACGGAGAACACGGTGGCGAGCACAGGCTCGCCCTCCATCCAACGCGCCTCGGGATTCTGCCAGGAGCCGTCGGGCCGCTGACGCAGCACGATCGAATCGATCATCTCCTCGCGCCAATTGTGCTTCCTGCCATCAGTGTCCGTCACCTGGTCGCTGCCGCAGGCGAGCAGAGCCCGCGCCGCGGAGTGGATGTAGTAGTAGTAACCCTGCTGGCCAAGCCCCGGATTCTCGCTGAAGGTGAAATGCTTCTGGATCCACTCCAGGGCGGCCTTGACCCGCGGATCGTTGCGCGGCAGCCCCGCGAAGAGCATGCTTTTGTATCCGGCGTAGGTCATGCTGCCGTAGCTGCGCAGCGCGCGGGTGCCGGGCGGCATCTTCTCGCCCATGCGACCTTCGCCCGCGCTCTCGCTGGAAAGGCTCTCACCGCCGTTGGCGGGGGTGTAGATCATGCCTCCGTCATCGTTGCCGGCCTGCGACCAGGGAGCGGCATTGGTCGACTTCAGATTCTGGCAGCGAGTCAGGAAGATCACGGCGCGTTCCACCGCGGGGTCCTTCGCGTTGGCGTTGGCCTCGTGCAAGGCGTCGAGCATGAACTGCGTGTTGCTCAGGTCGGGGCGTCCGCTTCCCAGGCCATATCCCATGCCGCCATACCAGTCCTGTTTGGGCTCGATGCCGTTGCTCTCGTCGTACTGGCACTTGCGGATCCAGGCCACTGCTTCCGCGAGCTGCTTTTCATATTTCGGTTCCTGCAGCGCGGCCAGCCCCATCGCCGTGCAGGAGGCGACATAGGTCGACATGCCTCCCTTGTCATCGGTTCCGAAGCCATTCTTCCCGGTCAGCAGCGTCATCAATCGCGAGGCTCCGCGCTCCAGGGACGCTTCGCCCTGCAGGGTCAGTCCGCGCTGCGCCAAGGCGCGGACCACCAGAGCCGTCATGGCGCTGCTGGCCGCCGTGGCCGATTTCGACTCGGTGCTGGTGGCGGCCGTCTCGCCCTCCATCCATCCGCCCTGCGGTGACTGAACGGTTTTCAGGTAGGCGATGCCCTTGTCGATGGCCTCCATGGCGCGGGCGAAGGTGGCGGGCGAAATCGGAACCTCGGTCGGGTTCTTGGCGATGCGCCGGATCACCGGCGGCGGCGGATCAAACGAGGTCGTGGCGGGCGGAACCGGAAGGATCGTGCTCTTGGCCGCGATGGGCGGCTTCGGCGCCGTGGCGTCCTGCGCGGCGGGAGCACCGGGCGCCTTTTGCGCGGGTGCCGCAGGTGTGCCGGGCGAAGCTTGTCCCCAGCAGAACGAAGTCACGAGCGCTACACACAGCCACGATGTTGAAAGGGTATTCCGCATCGGCGAATTCTAGCAATCGCACTCCTTCCTTTTGGGCTACAACTTGGTCATGACGATGGCGCGGCGGCTCGTGGGATCGCAGATGCTCCTGCTTTGGAGCGCCGCGGCGCTCTGCGCCCAGACCGTGCCGATGCCCAAGCCCTTTGACCCGGTGCCGGATCCGCCCAAGGCACCGACAGCGCCGGCGAAGGACGAATCCGGGCCGCCCGATCCAAATCCCCTGCAAGCGGAGGAGAATGAAAGTGTCGGCGCGCAAAGCGAGAGCGCCGCGAAACTGAACCTGAGCGGCGAATGGCCCTGGACCTCGAACACGATGACTGGCAATTGGTGGGGCGCGCGTTCCGGGCTTCAGAACATCGGCATCACGCTGCAGGGAACGGCCACGCTCGACTTTGTGAATGTGCTCGGCGGGGGCGTGGTGAACGGTTTCACCATACTCAGTCTCGTCGATGTGAATGCCACGGGCGACACGCAAAAAATGTTCGGCCTGCAGGGCGGAACCATCTTCGTCGATTTCCAGACTGCGAATCAGACGCGTTCGACCTGGGAGCTGGTTCCGGACTTCTGGGGATTCGATGTCCTCAATTCCTTCGGATCCTTCACAGCCTTGGCCCAATACTGGTACCAGCAGGAGATCCTGGGCGACCGGCTGAAGGTGAAGTTCGGCAAGATCGACGCCAACGTCGACTTCGCCGTTCCCTGCACGGGCCTCAATTTCGTGAACAGCGCCGCCTACTATCCCGGCGCGATCGTCTCGGACATGCCGACCTATCCCAAGCAGGCGGGCGGCGTCGAGATTCTCGGCAAGCCGCTGGAAAAATTCGACGTCCGCTTCGGCTTCTTCGACGGCACGAGCAACTATGCGAACCCCTCGACCGGCAATGTCGGGCCGAGCACCGGCGCGGGGGGGCTCTCCACTTTTCTCTGGGACAACCCCGGCAGTTACTTCATGATCGCGGAGGCCGGGCCGGACTGGTCCGTGGATGGGCACGACGGCAAATTCCGCGCCGGCTGGTTCGAGCAGCTCGGCTACACCGACATCTTCGGCGTGGCCGGCCCGGGTGTCGGCCTGGGACCCTCAGGAGCGTACGCCTACGCGAATCAGCATGTCTTCGATCCCGACAAGGGGCGTGTGCTGGGTCTCGAAGTTTTCGGGCAATTCAGCTGGAGCCAGCCCAACCGAAATCCAACGCAATGGTCGGTGATGTTCGGCTCGCAGTGGCAGGGTGTCATCGAATCCCGGCCCAACGACACGGTGGGAATTCTCTATGCGTACAACCAGTTCTCGGGCAACTCCGCGGTGACCACCTCGCCGGGCACCTCCGAATCCATCGTCGAAGCCTTCTATGCGCTGCAGGTCACGCCGTGGTTCTCCATTCAACCGGACATCCAGTACATCAGCCAGACCAGTCCCGTCGCCGGAATGAGCATCCCCGGAGCCTGGCTCTTGACCGTGCGGCTTTCGTTCGTCTTTTGAATCGGCGCTACTCGACCTTGCCGTAGACCAGCAGGTCGGTCTCGGAGGGAAGCGTGAGGATCTTTGCCGGCTGACCGGGGAGTCCGGCCTCCGGACGCTGCGTGATGTAGGGCTGGCCCTTCTCGTCGACCGCGAAGAGGCGCACCGGTGTCATGAAAACCCCCGAAACATCCTTCGAGGGCTTCAATCGGATCGTCACCATCAGCGAGCTGCCGTCCGCCTTCTGGCCGACAAGCTCCGCCTCGAACTTCGGGTCGACCGCCTTGACCGAGCCAATCCGGTTCCCGCCCATCTTCTTGATTTCAATGTCGAAGGTTCCCGTGCCGCCGGCGGCGATCACCCCCGCGTTGGACCGGAACTCCGCAATGTCGATTGCCGGCGAGATTCGGGTGCAGGCGTGGCGCACCCGCGCGTCGATGATCCGCGCGTCGGCGCGGTCGGTTTCCACCAGCAGGTACTTCGGCACCTGCTCGCAGGGCTCGCCCTTGAGCGCGAATTGAATCTCGTACTTCGGTCGCGGCGGATCGCTCTGCGGATTCCAGCCGACGAACTTCGGAGTCTCGCCCTGCACCGAAACCACGCGAAAAGGCTTGCCGTCGCTGCTGAACACTTGCGCAGTCCCATTCAGGCGCGATGGGTCCTCAGCGGCGTCCACATAGGGCTGCACTTTCCCGGCGGCGTCCGCGATGGCCAGCCGCACCGCGTAGGCGACCTCGGCGCGCAGCTCCAGCGTGATCGGCCTCGCTTCGCCTTCCACGACCACCTTCACGTTGGCGATCTTGATGCCGGTGGCGCTCACCTTCATGGTGACGGGCACCTCAAGCGAGCCCTTCGCCGGAATTTCCTTGCCCACAATGTCGACGGTGGTGCATTGGCAAGAGGGCTGCGCCGCCACCACCTTCAGCGGCTTGTCCGAGATGTTCATCAGCTTGAAGTTGCCCTCGAGCAAGGTGTGCGGAGAGACGACGCCGAAATCAAGACCGGCAGGATCCGCGATCACCCTGGCGTCCGCCGCGGGCGCCGCTCCGCTCATCGGCTTGCCCACGGGTTTTGCAGGCGCGCTCGCGACCGGACTCGCGGAGGGATCCATCCCGGCGGACGCGCCCAGCGCCATCGCCAGGCCGATCATCCACGCGCTCCATTTGATGGCGTCTCTCATAGTTGCGCCCATGGTATTCAAACCGGCCGGCGCGATTCACCGCACGAGCGATGGTTACACTTTGTTCATGCGAGCTCTTGAAATATCCAGGCAGGGAAGCCCGGTCGCGGCCAATGTGCAGTTCGTCTCCGACCGCGCCGCTCCGGAGCCTGGATCGGGAGAAGTGCTCGTGCAGACCGAGGCCTCGGCCTTGAATCATCTGGATCTCTGGGTCGGCCGCGGCATGCCGGGCATTCCGGTGAAATGGCCCACGGTCGGTGGATCCGATGGAGCCGGCAAGGTGACCAAAGTCGGCCCCGGAGCCGACGCCTCATGGATCGGTCGCCGCGTTGTCCTGATGGCCGCCGTTGAGCAGCCCCAGTCCAGGCTGCCCAATCAAAATCCCGCCGGCGAGGAGATCCACATGATCGGCGAGCACTCGCCGGGCACGCACGCGGAGTTCTTCACTGCGCCCGTCACCAACATCCTTGACATCGGCGAGCACGACCCGCTCGACGCAGCCGCCGTCGGGCTCACGCATCTCACCGCCTATCGAATGCTGGTGACCAAAGCCCGCGTCGCGCCCGGCGCCTGGGTGCTGATCACGGGTATCGGCGGCGGCGTCGCGGTGGCGGCGCTGGCGTTGGCCAGGCACCTGGGTTGCAGAACGATCGTGACCAGCCGCCACGCCTGGAAGCTTGAAAAAGCGAAATCACTTGGCGCCGAGCATGTCATTCTGGATGAGGGATCGGATTGGTCCAAGCAAGTCCGCGGCTGCACCGATCGACGCGGCGTGGACGCGGTGATCGATTCCATCGGCATGTCGATTCTTCCCCAATCCATCAAGAGCCTGGCTCGCGGAGGCGCCTTCGTCACCTGCGGCTGCACCAGCGGCAGCGAAGGTGTCACGGATCTCGCCCGCGTGTTCTGGAATCAACTCTCCATTCTTGGCTCCACCATGGGCTCGATGGATGAGTTTCGCTCCGTCCTCTCGCTCTTCAAGAGCGGAGCGATCAAGCCGGTGATCGATTCCACCCACGCCGCCAAGGAGGGCAGAGCCGCCTATGCCAGACTTGAAGCGGGGGAGCAGTTCGGCAAGGTCATGATCGACTGGCGGAAATAGTCCGCTGAAATCCTGACAAATGCTTGTGTTTGGATGGTGCTTCTGCGAGGATGCCCCAATGAGCCAGACCTTGATTTTGCCGGTTGAAACGAATGTCCGCCCTTCGCAGGGGATGCCCCAATGGGCCGTCCGGCTTCACAATGACGACAAAAACGACATGGTGTACGTTGTGTCCACTCTGATCAAGCTGATCCGAATCCCAGCCAAGGATGCCACCGAACGAACGCTGGAGACCCATAACAACGGCTCTGCGATCGTCTTTCAGACCCATCGTGAACACGCCGAATTGGTCCGTGATCAGCTTCAGTCCAAAGGTTTGTCCGCGTCCATTGAAAAAAATTGAAGTTTTTTGATCGATTTTGGAAGCGACCAACCCTTCGAAATCACCTGGACCACGCGAGGCTCAACCCGCGAGTCGAGTGGGTCAACCCGCGATATTCGAAGAAAAATCAAAACAATTTTATTTCCGAGTGGACTCTTGTTAACCGTGGGTTAGATTGACCCCTAGTTATGGTTAGGTTGCGCCAGAAGTCTGTTGTACCTCGGTAACGTCGCCGAGGTAAGGAAAGTATGGCCAAAGATCCGTTTGCACCCAATTTAGGAGATGTAAAAATGTTGAAGTGTTATTCAAAGTTCATTTACGGATGCGCGGCTGCGGCTGCGTTTGCCGTAGCTGGAAGCGCGTTCGCGCAATGTGACCCCCTCGGTCCGGGCACTTACACTGACAGTGACTACGACACCGGCTCGGATTGCAACGGTGCATTCGATGACAACGGCGGCTGGAATGAAGTCGGCACTCCGTTCCTCGAGGCTGGCACAATGAGCCCCGGCGATTCGTTCCGCGTCAAGGGCGTTTGTGGTACCTACAACAGCCCCTGCGACGGTGGCGATGACAACAGCCGCGATCTTGACTGGATCCGCTGCACGATGAATGAGCCGTGCTACATCACCGTTTCCCTTCAGATGGCTGACGCCAGTGGCGCCAACATGAACGGAACCGACACGTTTGACCTGCTCTTCATCGAGCAAGGCTCCGACAGCGGCACCGCGGTCGACCTTTACGGCGAGTACGGCACCGATGGCTGCCCGCACTTCGCTGTGTACACCTTCCCCAACGGCACGCAGCAGGCTCGTTTCCCGGTTCCCGCCGGCGACGTCCTGCTGATCGTGACCACCGCTTTCTCCACCACCTACGCTGATCCGTTGTCGGTCCATGGCCCGCTGGATTACGGCTTGGACGTTTCATGCAGCGGCTATGACAACGCTTCGTGCGTGTCGGCGGTCGATGATTGCATCACCGCAACCGGCAACCCCGGCTGCTCTGATGGCGTCTGCTGCGATCTCGTCTGTGGTTTCAGCCCGCAGTGCTGCGACACGGCGTGGGACGCGAACTGCGTCGCCGACGGCGTGACCCAGTGCGGTAACTTCATCTACGTCTGCGAGAATCCTTGGAACGGCGCTCCGAACGACTGCGTCGGCGATGCTGAGCTTGTGCTCGGCCTCCCGGCGTTCATCTCGTTCGACTGCACCGCGGCCAACGGCGACGGACCGAATGACGTGTCCCGTCTCTGCACCTCGAGCACCGAGCGCGACGTTTGGTACGTCGTGGGCCCGACTCCATTCGCAGGCGAGCTTCTGGTCACCATGTGCGGCCAGGGCAACACCGGCGATGCGGTCGTCAGTCTCTACGATCTCGGAGCCAGCAACGACATCGGCAATCCCCAGGATCTGCCGAGCAAGTACGTTGCTTGCCGCGATGACGTGTGCGACGATGACGGCGACGGCAACGTCGACCTGGGTGGACCCGCAGGCATCAACCTGATCGGCGTTCCAGCCGGCGACTTCCTGCTCGTCCGCGTTGGATCGTTCCTTGACACGGGCAACCTTGGCGCTCCCGGCTTTGCGGGCACCATGGAGATTTCGTTCCGCGCCGTGTTCGTTGATCACGGTCTGCAGAGTGCATGTCTCCACAACGGCGCTGGCGTGAACCTCGGTCTCATCTCCGGTTGGTCGACTGCGGCACTGCCCAAGCGGTGGTCTGCGGTTCCGTTCAACATGGATGTGTCCGGTACCGTCAACGGCTTCGATTTCGCGGCCTTTGACAGCACCACGCCAGACGTGGTCGAGTACATGGTGTTCAATCGCAACACTGGCGATGCAACCTATGGCGACGCGGGCAAGCCCTTCGGTTCAGGTCTCTTTGATGGCGGACAGGTCATTGCCTCCGGCTCTGAGCTCTTCGACATCAATGCACCGTCGAACGTTGGCGATGATTACCAGCAACGGTACTTCATCGACCTCTCCTCGCCCTTCCATCTGGATCCGGGCCCGTACTACTTCTCCTGCTGGGGCGCTTACTCGGACGGTTCGTCCGGCGCGTCCTTCGCATGGCTGCTGTACGGCCGCAGTGCAATTCCGACGAAGACCACCGCTGCTGTGGTGATCGGCGTCGGCGATGGTGCGAGCGCGACCTCTGAAGGAGCCTTCCCATCTGGCACGCCATTCGGATGGCGTTCCATCGGTGGCGGTTTCCCGTCAGGGGATCCGACCTTCAAGTTCTATCAGCTCACCGTTTCTGGTGACACTTATGCGGTTCAGGCTGGCGACGAGCCAGGTCTGCTCTACATGAATGCCTTCAACCTGAAGGGTGATCTGGATCCGGCCTGCTTCGGCGATCTTGACGGATCCGGCGAAGTGGACGGCGGCGACATCGGCCTCGTGCTCCTGGACTTCGGTCCGTGCCCGGGCTGCTCGACTGATCTTGACGGATCAGGCGAAGTCGACGGTGGAGACATCGGTCTCGTGCTGCTCAGCTTCGGCGCCTGCATGTGAGATTGACGCGGCTTTGAGAAGCCGCCCTATTTGAGTGCAAACAAGCCCCTCGGCCATGCGGCCGGGGGGCTTTCTTTTTGAGAAAACCGGATCAATCTTCCAAATCCGGCGAATTCTTGGTGAATGCCGTTTGCCCTTCGGTCGAAAGAGGGCATCCTGCCAAGACGCATCTTGGTTGTGCAGTTTTCCGGTCGATTGTCTTCTCACAATTTATGAAGGATTCCAGCATGGATTCAATGAAATCAGCGGCGTTGGGTTTGTTGTCGGTGGCGTGCCTGGCGATGCCGGCATGGGCCCAGTGCGATCTGACTTCGCCGGGAGATTTTCTCGACACGACCTATGACAACTCCGTTGTGTCCGATGACAACGGCGGTTGGAACGTCACTCCCAATGCCTTCATGGACCTTGGCACCCTGTCAGTCGGCACCTCGGTCCGCGTCGCCGGCATTGTCGGCGCCTTCACTCCATCCGGCGGCTCCGCACCGACCAGCCGCGACCTGGATTGGATCCGATTCACCGTGCCGGAATCCTGCTACGTGCAGATCACGCTCTCCATGGGCAAGGATGACGGCTTCGGAAACATCGTGCCTTTCGCCACAGGCCAGCAGTCCTACCTCTCGGTCTACGAGGGTTCCGTGCAGGCCAGCGCCACCAACCTCTCCTCGGGCTACGACTCCGACGGCTGCCCGCAGAGCGCGGTCTACACCTTCCCCAACGGCACTCAGCAGGGACGCCTCCCGGTCGCCGCGGGTGAAGTTCTCTTTATCGTGTCAACGCCCTTCAATCCGACGGGCCAGACCACCTACAACGGGCCGATCGTCTATCGCGCGGATGTCTTTGTGACGGGCCGCGACAACGCTGCGTGCTCGACGTCGGTCGATGACTGCATCACCGCGACCAACAATCCCGGCTGCTCCGATGGTGCCTGCTGCGACCTGGTCTGCGGCTTCAGCCCGCAATGCTGCGACACCAAGTGGGATGCGCTTTGCGTGCAGGATGGCGTGGAGCAGTGCGGAAACTTCATCTACTCCTGCGCCAACCCGAGCCTCAGCGCGCCCAACGATTGCGTCGGCGATGCTGAGCTGGTGCTGGGCATGCCCGCGAACATCTCGTTCGACTGCACCGACGCGAATTCGGACGGCCCCAACGACGTGACCCGGCTCTGCACCTCGAGCACCAGCCGCGACGTCTGGTACATCGTCGGGCCGATGCCGACCGTGGGCGACCTCTCGGTCACCATGTGCGGCCAGGGCAACACCGGCGACGCGGTCATCAGCCTGTTCGACCTCGGCCCCACCACCGACATCGGCAATCCTCAGGACCTGCCGAGCAAGTACGTGGCCTGCCGCGACGATGTGTGCGACGACGATGGCGATGGCGACACGGATTTCGGCGGACCCGCCGGCATCACCCTGATCGGCGTTCCGGCGGATTCGTACTACCTTGTCCGCGTCGGCTCCTTCCTTGACTCGGGGGACCCGGACGCGCCAGGCTTCGCAGGGGCGATGCAGATCTCCTTCCGCGCCTCGCTCTACGACAATGGCCGCCAGAAGCGGGTGAAGAAGGTCTCCGATGGAAGCTTGACCAACCTCTACTTCACCATGGGCTACGTGCCTGCCGCGGGCGCGACGCCGGCCAAGCCCAGCTTCGCGCTGGCGGTTCCGGTCACGGTCGACGCCGGTTGCACGGTGGATGGCTTCGAGTTCTGCGGCTTCCAGCCGGCAGGAACGGTCAGCGACACCATCCACTGGTACATCTACCACCGCGGCCCGAACTGGCTCTCATCCTGGGGCACTACCACCACGGAGACGCTGGTTGCACAGGGAACGATTCCCTACGATTCGTCGGTCTACTCCAACATCAACACCGACTATGGACGCCGGTACTTCCTGGACCTGCCCGAAGGTGCGGGTGTGAATCTTGAGGCGGGGGACTACTACTTCGCCATTGCAGGCGAGGATTCCGGCAGCGCGACCGGCTCGATGGGGCAGTTCTACTACGCGGAGAACGCCATTCCGCAGCAGAGTCCGACCAGCTTCCGGCCCGCCTACTGGGGCAACAACGCCATCGAGCTCAGTGGCTCGTCGTGGGGCCGCTTTGCCGCGGTCGCCTCGCCGACCTATGTGGTGCAGACGGGCGACAATCCCGACAAGTTCTACAAGCCCGCGGTGAAGTGGAAGGGGCAATTCGCGCCCGCCTGCTTCGGCGATCTTGATGGATCGGGCGAAGTGGACGGCGGCGACATCGGTCTGGTGCTGTTGGACTTCGGTCCCTGCCCAAGCTGCCCGACCGATCTGGATGGATCAGGCGAGGTGGACGGCGGCGACATCGGACTGGTGCTGCTGAGCTTCGGCGCCTGCATGTGAGTTGATGGCGGCATGTTGAGGCCGCCATTCAAGAATTGAAATCAGACCCCCGGTCGCAGGACCGGGGGTTTTTCATTGGTTCGACCGGAAAATGTGTTGAATTGCCTTAAATGGGTACGAAATGACTTGATGCACAATTGATTCGTGGCATCATGGATACAGCGTGAAATCATTCAAAACGACAAGCTGGATCTTCCTGGCAGCGTCCCTCGCGGGGGCCGGCGCGTTCGCGCAGTGCGATCCGACCAGTCCCGGCAATTTCACCGACAACCGATTTGATTCCGGCGCCGATTGCAGCAACACCGGCGGCGTCGATGAAAATGGCGGATGGAACGAACCCGGCAGCCCCTTCATCGAGGCCGGTTCGCGGAGCCCCGGCGATGTCTTCCGTGTCCAGGGAGTCGTGGGCACCTACAACAAGCTCTGCGACAGCGGAGACGACGACAGCCGAGATCTTGACTGGATTCGCTTCAGCGCGACCGAAGCCTGCTACATCACGGTCTCCCTCCAGATGAACGATGCCTTTGGCTTTGTGATGGACGGAACCGATGTTTACGACCTGCTCTACATCGTGCAAGGCTCGAATTCCGAATCGGGGGTCACTCTGTATGGAGCGTACGGCGCCGACGGCTGCCCGCACGTTGCCGAATACATGTTTCCCAACGGCACGAAGATGGCCCGCTTTCCGGTTCCGGCGGGCGATGTCCTGATCATCGTGACCACAGCGTTCGGCACCACCTACGCGAATCCCGCACAGGTCCATGGACCATTGCATTATGGCGTTGATGTCTCCGTCACCGCCTACGACCATCCCGCCTGCGCCTCGTCGACCAACGACTGCCTTGCCACAAGCAGCACGGGGGGCTGCACCGACAGCGTGTGCTGCGATCTCGTCTGTGGCTTGAATCCTGCATGTTGCAACGTGGCGTGGGATGCATCCTGCGTGCATGACGGGATTGAGATGTGCGCCAACTGCATTTCACCTTGCTGCTTTGCAAACCCAAACATTCCCAACGATTGCATGTCCAATGCCGAACTGGTCGTCAGTCTTCCCGCGTTCATCTCGTTTGATTGCACGGATGCGGACACGGACGGACCCAACAACACGGCACAGCTTTGCACTTCCAATACATGCCATGACCTTTGGTACATCGTCGGACCGATGCCGACGGCGGGCGAGCTTCTGGTCACCATGTGCGGCCAGGGCAACATCGGCGACGCGGTCATCAGCCTCTACGATCTCGGTACAAGCAATGACATCGGCAATCCCCAGGATCTGCCGAGCAAGTACGTGGGCTGCCGTGATGACGTGTGTGACGACAACGGCGATGGCAGTGTTGACGTGGACGGCCCGGCCGGGATCAATTTGATCAGTGTTCCGGCCGGCGAATACATCCTGGTCCGCGTCGGCGCCTTCCTGAATCCGGCGAAATCGGGCAATCCGGGATTCCCCGGGACCATGGAAATCTCGTTCCGCACTGTGTTCGTGGATCACGGTCTGCAGAGCGTCGTCCTCAACAACGGCGTCAATACGAACCTCGGCATCATCTCCGGCTGGTCGACCGCGGCGCTGCCCAAGCGCTGGAGCATGGTGCCCTTCGAAATGACCACCGAAGGCACGATCGACGGATTCGACTTTGCCGCCTTCGACAGCACGACTCCGAATGAGATCCATTACAAGATCATGGCCCGCGCTCCTGGTGCCTCCTATGGCGCCTTCGGTCGCCCCTTCGGTGACGGCAACTATGTCGACGGACAGATCATCGCCTCAGGGAGCGAGCCGCTGGACATGAGCGTGTTCGCGAATGTGGGCGACGACTACCAGCAACGCTTCTTCATCGACATCACCAACCCCTTCCACCTTGATCCGGGCAGCTACTACTTCAGCATCTATGGGGCGAATTCGGATGGATCGGGAGGCGGGGCGTTCGCCTGGCTGCTCTATGGCCGCAAGGGAATGCCGCAGGTGACCACGGCCGCAGTCACGATTTCCGCGGAGGAAGCCGCGAGCTCGTCATCGCAGGGCACCTTCGCTGCCGGCACGCCATTCGGTTGGCGTTCCATTGGTGGAGGATTCCCGAACGGTGATCCGAAGTTCTGCTTCTACAATCTCGGCGCGCTCTACTCGGTGCAACCCGGCGACGATCCGGGATTGCTCTACAACTGCGCCTTCAACTTGAAGGGGCACATCGTGGATCCGGCCTGCTTTGGCGATCTTGACGGATCCAGTGAAGTGGACGGCGGCGACATCGGACTGGTGCTGCTGGATTTCGGTCCCTGCCCGGGATGCACCACGGACCTGGACGGTTCGGGCGAAGTGGATGGCGGCGACATCGGCCTGGTGCTGCTGAGTTTCGGCGCCTGTCCGTAGACCTCGGCTTCGTGAAACGGCGCCCCGGGCTCGGTGAAACGAAGTCCCGGAAGTTCCCCGGTGCGGGGCAATTTCATGTGACATTTTGCGTTGGGTGGGCTACTCTTCGTGACCACCCGATCAACGGGAGATTCTTATGCGAAAGCCCATCATTATCACCACCATCGCAGTCGTCGTCGTGTCCCTCGGGACCTACTTCGTCTGGCCCAGCTCGGATGCCAACTCGATTCCGGTGCGCCAGACCACTGCGAAAAAGCAGACCCTGGTCGAGTCCGTCTCAGCCCCGGGCAACGTGGAGCCCAAGCGCAAGGTCGACGTGAGCGCCGAGGTGAGCGCCCGCATTCTTGAGCTGCCGCTGCGCGAGGGAGCCCAGGTGAAGAAGGGCGACGTGCTGGTGAAGCTGGACGGACGCAACCTGATGGCGGCCCTGACCAGCGCCGAGGCCCGGCGCGACGGCGAGCGATTCCGCCTGGAGTCGGAGCGTTCCCGGATCCTGGGTACCAAGGAGAACCTGGACAATTCGCAGCTGCAGCTGACCCGCCAGAAGAACCTCTTTGAAACCGGGGACGTGAGCAAGCAAGCCCTGGAGGACGCCCAGACCAAGAACAAGGACCTGCAGTCCCAGCTCAAGGCGGCGGAGCAGATGCTGTCGCAACTGCAGAAGGCGATCGAATCCAGCGAGGCCGAGATCGAGGAGGCCCGCGAGGCCCTGCGCAAGACGACCATCACCAGCCCGATCGATGGCGTGGTGACCCTGCTCTCGGCGGAAGTCGGCGAACTTGTGATGGTCGGCACCATGAACAACGCAGGCACGCGGATCATGACCGTCGCCGACCTCACCGAGATGCGCCTCAACGCGAGAGTCTCCGAGACCGACATCGCGCGGGTCGCCATCGGCGCCCCGGCGACGATCTACATCAACGCCTACAAGGACCAGCCCTTCACCGGCAAGGTGGACGAGATCGCGCTCTCCCGCACCATCGAGAAGGACGGCACCAGCACCTACAAGGTCCTGGTCTCCTTCGACCTCAACGGCAAGATGATCCCCAGCGGACTCTCCGGCAATGTCGACCTGAATGTGGCCAGCAACGAGGGCATCGTGGTGCCGAGCCAGGCGATCGTGGACCGAAAGGTCGACGAGCTGCCCTCGTCGATCTCGAAGGATCCACTGGTGCAGAAGGGCAAGGGCACGACGCCGATCGTGCTGGTGGTCAAGGATGGCCGCGTCTCGCTGCGCCCGGTGCTCAGCGGCGTGAGCAACCTCACCGACTCCATCGTCCTGCAGGGGGTGCAGGAGGGCGAGACCGTCATCACCGGACCCTACCGTTCGCTGGAATCCCTGAAGGAGGGCGACCGCGTGCGTGAGGAAGAGGACAAAGGCAACATGCGCATGAACGGTCCGGGTGGCGGCGGAGGCGGAGGCCGGCGCGGCGGAATGAGAATGGGATAATCCGAATGAGTCACCCACTCATCGAGATTCGAGGGCTCACCAAGATCTACCGGGTTGGCGTCGAAATCATCCACGCGCTGCGCGGAGTGGACTTCGACCTGCACCAGGGGGAGATGGTCGCGATCATGGGCGCCTCCGGCAGCGGCAAGAGCACCCTGATGAACACGCTGGGCTGCCTGGATCAGCCGACCGGCGGCACCTACCGCCTCGGCGGGCGCCTGGTGAGCGACCTGGACTCCAACGAGCTCGCCGCGGTGCGCAACAAGGAGATCGGCTTCGTCTTCCAGAGCTTCGAGCTGCTGCCGCGGCTGTCGGCGCTGGAGAACGTCGAGCTGCCGCTGCTCTATGCGCAGGGCGAGGGCTGGGGCTGGCGCAAGCGCCGCCGGCAGATCGCCAAGGACGTGCTTGACCGCGTCGGCCTGGCCGACCGCATGGACCACCGTCCGAGCCAGCTCTCCGGCGGCCAGAAGCAGCGCGTGGCCATCGCCCGCGCCATCCTGACCAACCCGAAAATTCTGATGGCCGACGAGCCGACGGGCAACCTGGACACCGTCACCACCCTGGAGATCCTTGAGCTCTTCGAGAAGATCCACCGCGACGGCCAGACCGTGGTGATGGTGACGCACGAAATCGACGTCGCCGCGCACTGCGAGCGCGTGCTGCGGCTGCGCGACGGGCTGATCCTGAGCGATCTTCCCGCTGAGCAAGACGAGGCCGTGGGGCCGCTGGCCAAGGCCCGGAGGCTCACCGTCGCATGCTGAGCCCGCTCTTCTATTTCGAAAGCATTCTGCTGGCCTTCCGCCAGATCTGGGCCAACAAGATGCGCAGCGCGCTGACGGCGCTGGGCATCATCGTGGGCGTGGCCAGCACCACCGCGGTCATCGCGGCGCTCACCGGCATGAAGACCCAGGTGCTCAAGGAGTTCGAGACCTTCGGCGCGGCGCGACTCTATGTGTGGCCGAGCCGGCCGGAGAACGCTCCGCGCAACAAGTATCCCTGGGAAAAAGTGCGCTTGAAGGCCCGGGAAGCCCAGGCCATCGCGGATCAGTGCCGCAGCGTGAAATGCGTGACTCCCATCAGCGAGACCAGCCTGAGCGTGCAGAGCCTCAACGAAACGCTCGAGGGTGTGTCCATCACGGGCATGTGGCCCGCATGGCACCAGACCGAAAACCGGCAGGTGATCATGGGGCGGCCCTTCAGCGCCGCCGACATCGACAACGCCCGGCAGGTCTGCATGGTGAACGAGCTGGGGATCCGCGACCTGAAGCTGCCCAACGACCCGGTGGGGGAGCATCTGATCATTGGCGGCCGGCGCTTCCTGATCGTGGGTGTGGTCGAGACCATCACCGAGCGCATGACCGGCTTCAGCACCATCAGTGCCGAGCTCTTCATCCCTTTTCCGATGATGGAGAAGTTCCAGGATCGCGACTACTTCATGCAGATCGTGGCCATGGCCAACAGCCCCGCGGACGCCGACGATGCCAAGATGGAGATCACCCGCGTGATGAAGAAGATCCGCCAGCTGGGGCCCGACGATCCCGAGACCTTCCGCGTGCAGGCCATCGACCAGTTCATCAACCAGTTCAAGAGCATCGCCAGCGGCATCACCGCGGTGGCGGGCGGCATCGTGGCCATCAGCCTGCTGGTGGGCGGCATCGGCATCATGAACATCATGCTGGTGAGCGTGAGCGAGCGGACCCGCGAAATCGGACTGCGCAAGGCGGTCGGCGCCACACCGTCGGCGATCCTGCTGCAGTTCCTGCTGGAGGCGGTCACGCTCTGCCTGGTCGGCGGCATGGTCGGCGTGATGATCGGGCAGAGTTTCGCCATGCTGTTGCGAGTGTTTCTCGGCACCTATCTCAAGGAAGCCAGCGTTCCGGGCTGGGCGATCGCCTTGGCGTTTCTTTTCAGCGCGATCGTCGGCGTGGTCTTCGGCATGTTCCCCGCGATCAAGGCTTCGCGCCTGGATCCCATCGAGGCGCTGCGGCATGATTGACGCGTCGCGCATCGCACGAACGACCGGCCTGATCCTGTGCGCCGCGCTGTGCGGCTGCCAGAACGAGCTCTTTCAGGACGCCGAGACGCCCTACACCGCGCCGGCGAAGCGGCTGCACGAGGTCGGCACCTTCAATCCGGTGAAGGCGGCGTCGCAGCCGCCGGAGACCCTCAAGGAAATCGAGAAGAGCCTCTCGGCGGACAAGCTGCCCAAGCAGGAGGATCGGCCGACGCGCGAGCTGACCCTGGCGGAGTGCCGCTCGGCGGCGCTGCAGCGCAACCTGGACTTGAAGGTGCAGCTCTACAACCCGGCGATCGCGCGCTCGCAGGTGAGCCAGGAGGAGGCCAAGTTCGAGGCCGCCATCACCGCCAACTGGCAGAAGCAGTCGTCGAATCTGGTCGGCAACGACCCCACCACCGGGAACCTGGCCACGGACAACTTCACCACCGGACTGAATTTTCCGCTGGCCACCGGCGGCACCTTCACCGCCTCGGCGCTCTCCACGGAGAACACGCCCACGGTCGCCGCGGCGACGGGCACGGACAACTGGCAGAGCGGCATGGCCTTCTCGATCAGCCAGCCGCTGCTGCAGGGTGCCGGCGTGGAGGCCAACACCGCCAGCATCCGCGTGGCCAAGCTCAACAGCCAGATCGCCGACGCGCGGACCAAGCTCGAATCGATCCGGCTGCTGGCCAACGTTGACAAGACCTACTGGAACGTCTACGCGGCGTCGCGCGAGCTGGACGTGCGCCTCAACCAGTACAAGCTGGCGCTGGCCCAGCTGGAGCGGGCGCGGCGGCGCGTGAACGCCGGTGACGCGGCCCAGATCGAGGTCATCCGCGCCGAGAGCGGCCTGGGCAGCACGATCGAGAACATCATCATCGCGGACAACCTGCTGCGCCTGCGGCAGCGCGACCTCAAGCGCCTGATCAATGACCCCGAGCTGAACATGGACACGCCGATCTATGTGATCACAGTCACCGAGCCGAGGCCGCTGGGTCTGAAGTTCGACCCGGAGAAGCTGGCCCAGCAGGCGGTGGAGAATCGCATGGAGATGCTGGAGCTGGAGCTGCAGCTGGCGGTCGACGCCACCAATCTGGGGCTGGCCCGCAACGCGGCGCTGCCACTCTTCACCGTGGCCTACCAGTACAACATCCAGGGAACCAACGACGACTTCGCCAAGAGCTGGAACATCGGCAACGACGATGGCTTCACGGCCTCCGCCAACGCCAACATTCCGCTGGGCAACGAGGCCGCCAAGAACCGGGTTCAGCAGGCGATTTTGACCCGTCTGCAGCGACTGGCCACGCGCGATCTGCGCCGCCAGACGATCCGCCAGGAGCTTTTCAACGCCATGGACAATCTGCAGAACTCCTGGCGGCGCATCCTGGCGGCGCGCCTGGAGACGGCGCTGGCGGGCCGGACCTATGAGGCGGAAAAGCGCCAGTTCGACCTGGGCATTCGCACCAGCACCGACGTGCTCATCGCGGCGAACCAGCTGGGCGACGCGCAAAGCAAGGAAGTGACGGCGCTGGCGGGATGGCAGATCTCGCTGGTCGACCTGGCCTTCGCCACCGGAACTCAGCTGGGCCAGGCGCAAATCGACTGGACCGCCGAGCTCAAGGTGCCCAGCGCCACCGAGGCGACCACGGGCTGGGGCGCCTGGGGCGTCAACGTCGGCTACGAGGAGGGCAACCAGCCCAACGACACCACCGGCTCCGCGCTGAAGAAGACCGATACCAAGCCCTTCGAGATGCCGGAACTCGGCCCTCCGGTCGAGCCCATCGCCGGGCTCAAAACGCCGCTGCCCAATGCGGTGCCCAAGATGGATCCGACATCGGTGGATCCCGCCAATCCCGCGGCGATCTCGCCCGCTCCGCCCATGCCGTCGACGGGCGTGCCGGCGCCGCAGACTCCACCGGTGGAGCCGAAGCCATCGCCCGAGCCGTCGGGGGCGCCTGCCGGGGCGAATCCTTCCATAATTTCCGATTGAGCGGCAGAGCCCCGGCTCACACCAGCGTGTGCTGGGCCAGGTCGATCTGCTCGCGCATCCAGTCGCGCAGGCGATTTTCCGCGGCCAGCACCGAGGCGGGCTCGCGCGACAGCACGGCCGCGGTCTCATGCCGGGTCAGTTCGTCGCCCCATCGCAGCAACAGGACGCGCCGATCAAATTTGGTGAGGGAACCAACCGCCATTCTCAGAGTTCGGTACGGATGCTCTGTGGCGTCATGTCCAGCGAAGCCTTCCTTGGCCTCAGTGCCCATGCCGGAATTGTGCCACCGCCGCGGCGCGGGCACAAGGGGGGAAGCGCTTTCCCGGAAAAATATTTTTCAGGCGGCGAGCACGGGCTCGCGGTCGATCAGGCCCACGAAGGTGTGGGCGATCTTCGGGTCAAACTGCCGGCCGGCGCCGTTCTGGACCTCCAGCAGCGCCGCCTCGATCGACATCGAGTCGCAGTAGGGGCGGTTGCGGCGCATGGCGTCGAAGCTGTCCACCACCGACATGATCCGCGCCAGCACGGGAATCTTCTCCCCGGCCAGTCCGTGGGGATAGCCGGCGCCATCCCATCGTTCGTGGTGCCAAAGCACCGCGGGCACCGTGCGCTCCAGCCCGCCCAGGCCGGAAACGATCTGCTTGCCCATCTCCGGATGCATGTTCACCAGGGCCCGTTCCTCCAGGGTCAGGGCGCCGCGCTTCTGGAGAATGGAAGTGGGGATGCCGATCTTGCCGACGTCATGCAGAAGCCCGGCCACGCGCGCCGTTTCCTGATCCGTCGGGTTCAGGCGGCAGGTCGTGGCCAGGCGGAGTGCGAGATTCGCGGTCCGCTCGCTGTGGCCGCGGATGGACTGGTCCGCGGTCTCGACCGCGCGAAGCAGGGCTTCGATGGTCGGGATCGCGGACATGGTTCGAAGAGCCGCCGGGCGCACCAGCGATACCATGGCGCTGAGCCGGGGAATTTCCTGGCGCAGGATCGCCGGCTCGCGGCGCAGCAGGTCGCGGGTCAGCTCGAAGTCGACGCCGGAAGACTGGCAGAGGGCCTGGAACGATCCATGCTGGCCGATCGCGTCCCGGGTGATGGCCACCACCAGCCCGCGCGAAACGCCGTCGGAGCGCACCTTGACTCCCGCCGGCAGCACCCAGCATCCGGGGATGGCTTCGATGGAGGCGACGCAGCCGTTGGCGTTCCATTGCGTGATGACCTGGTCGACGGCGCGGCGCATCCAGGCGCTGCCCGAGGTGAGTCGGGTCAGCCATTCGTCGGCGGTGGAGAAGCGGAGGCAACTGGGTTCGGCCTGGGCCCAGATCAGGCCCGCCTTGCGGAGCCGGTGGGCGAGTCTCTCGAATCGTTCCCCGACGCGGTCGCTGGCGGAGGGGGCTTCAATGTGTGCGTCGAGTGAGAACACATTCGCATCCAAAGTCGATTCGACGAGCATGGGGGTACTTCTCCGAAGTGGTTCAAGCTGAGACTGTCTTCACAAGACAATTCCATGGGGAAGGTCGGTTATAAAAACTTCACGCTGAAGTCACATTGGTGTTTTCGAGAGCAAAGGGTCACACCCCGTCCGCATAGACCGATCAGACGGAACCGGCGCGGCGCCTTCGGGCAGTCCATAATTTCGCCTCCACGGTCACCGGAAGCGGCGGCTACCATCCCCGCCAGGATCGTCTTTCGTGTTCAGAATTCACCAATTCGCAGCCTTTCGACCCATCCCGGCCAAGTCCGCGGACATCTCCTGTGAGCCCGGCGGCCGGCTTTCCCTGGCGGAAGCCATGCGCCGGCTGGAGGAGGTGCCCAACACCTGGCTGCCGGCGGTTCGGGCGGACCTTCGGCAGAAGCTCGGCGATCCCCACGCCGGCGTGAAGCAGTTTGAGCGGCTCAAGGCCAGCAAGTGGCTCGTCCAGGATCCGCTCCCGCAGATGTACGTCTACCGGCAAGTCCGCGGTGAGAAGAAGTCGGTCGCCCTGATCGCGGCCATGGATCTCTCCGAGAATTTCCTCAAGGGGATTCTGCGCCTTCAGGCCGGCGACGCCGCCAAGGCACAGGAGACAAGTGAGCAGGATCGACAGCTTGGCGCCCACGCCGAGATTCCGCTCTTTGCATTCATGGACCAGGAGGAGCTTGGAAGCGCGATCCGAGGCAGCACCATCGAGAGGCCGCTCGCCCACTTCCTGGGCAAGGATGGCGCGACGCACACGATCTGGGCCTGCCGTGAGACGGCGCTGGTGACGAAGCTGGTGAACGATCTGAAGTCGCTGGTGGCGGTGAACGGAGACGAATTGTATTCAGCAGAGGGCGCCTCGCCCGGACGACCGCCGGCCCGAGCCATGGCCCTGGTGGAGTTCGAGCACATTTCCATCCACGCATCGCATCTCATCGTGCAGGGAGGCGACGAAGCGGCGCTGGAGAAAAAACTTGCCGAGCTGCTTGAGTCAGGATGCGCAAAGAATCCGGAAAATCCGGGCATGCCACCGGCGGGATTTTTCGACGCCTACCTGCGCGGCACCGCGGCAACTTCCGGCAAGGGCTCCTGGATCCGCTGCCGGATCCCGCCCGCCAAGCCGGGGCATTCCCCGGCGGCCAACTGGGAGCGGACGCGCTTCGAACGTGGAGTGCTCGAACCTTTGCTGTCTGCGGGAAATCAGGTCAATTCCCCCCGGAAATGCTCGGTCAGCGCCACCATCAGCCCCACGGCACTGGCCCAGATGGTGGACTCGGGCGAGGCCGCCGCAGCCTTCGTCTTCGCCATTCCATCGATGGAGGATCTCCTGGAGATCGCCCGGGGCGGCGAAGGCGTGCCCCACGGCGCCATCACGGTCGACCTGGCCGTGCCCAGCGGACTTTTCATTCAACCGATCGAGTGAACGCGCCGATACACTTGGCGCATGACCGTCTTTTCCCGCAGCAACTCGAATCCGAACTCCATTCCGCGCAGCACGGTGCGGGTGCTGGTCGCCGACGCCTTCGGCGATCATGGCGTCCGCGCGCTTCAGGACCTGGGCTGCGAAGTCCTCCACGAGCCCGATCTGGCCGCCAAGGACCTGGCCAAGCGACTGGCGGACACCCAGAGTGAAGTGCTGGTGGTGCGCGAAACGTCCGTGAGCGCCGAGGCCATCGAGGCGAGCCCCAAGCTGGCGCTGGTGGTGCAGGCCGGCGCGGGCGTCGATGAAATTGACTTGGGTGCGGCGAGCCGGCGCGGTGTCTTCGTAGCCAACTGCCCTGGCCGCAACGCCAACGCCGTCGCCGAGCTGGCCTGGGCGCACATTCTCGCCTGCGACCGGCGCCTGCCCGACCAGGTGATCGAGATGCGCAAGGGACTCTGGAAGCGCAAGGAATTTCTGCAGGCGGCGGGGCTGCACGGTCGAACGCTCGGTGTGGTCGGTCTGGGCCAGGTGGGCATGGAGATCGCCCGGCGGGCCAAGGCTTTCGGCATGAGCGTGGTGGCGTGGAGCCGTCATCTCACCGAAGAGAAAGCCGACGCAGCGGGCGTGCACTTCTGCGCCAACATCGTCAATCTGGCCAAGCTGGCCGACGTGGTCAGCGTGAGCCTGGCCGTGAACGAGGAGACCGACGGGCTGATCGGCGAGAAATTCCTCAACGCCCTCAAGCCCAACTCGATTTTGGTGAATACCTCCAGCGGCCGCGTGATCGATGAGGCCGCGCTGGCGGCGGCGGTCAAGAGCCGCGGCATCCGCGCCGGTCTGGACGTTTTCGCCCATGAGCCGGAGAAGGACGACGATCGTTTCGAGGAGCCGCTCGCCAAGATGGCGGGCGTCTATGGAACCTTTCACATCGGAGCCTCGACCACGCAGGCGGCCCTGGCGGTCGCGGCGGAGACGGTGCGGGTGATCCGCGAATGGCTGGAGAGCGGCTCGGCCCCCAACTGCGTCAACCGCGCCCGCTCGACGCCGGCGACCACGCTGCTTTCGGTGCGGCACCTGAACCGGCCCGGCGTGCTGGCGCATGTCTTCTACACATTGGGCCAGGCAGGCATCAACGCCGAGGAGATGGAGAACATCATCTACGAGGGAGGCGAGGCGGCGCTGGCCCGCATCCACCTGAACCAGACGCCGACCGAGGAGCAGATGAACACCATCCGCCGCAACGCCAACGTGCTCAGTGCCAGCATCGCATCGATCGCGAGCAAGCCGTGATCCATGCCACGCACACTGGTGCTCAGGCCGGCGCCGTGCGACCGCTGCCCGGCGGCCGCGTCTACAACTTTTCCGCGGGTCCCGCCGGCATGCCGCTGGAGGTTCTCGAGCAGTTGCGCTCCGATCTGATCGACCTTGAGCGCGGCGGCGCCGGCATCCTGGAGATTTCCCATCGCGGAACCTTGTTTGAAAAGGTCCTCGCTCAGAGCGAGGCGGCCTTCCGCAAGGTCGGCAACATCCCCGACGATTACGCGGTGCTCTTTCTTCCCGGAGGCGCGACGCAGCAATTCGGCATGCTGCCGATGAATTTCCTGCCCGACGGCGGCAGCGCGGACTATCCGGACACGGGTGTGTGGGCCTCTAAGGCGATCGCGGACGCCAAGCTGGTCGGGCGCGTCAACGAAATCTGGAAGGGGAAAGAGTGCGGATATCGCCGCACGCCTCGGCCGGGTGAGCTCAAGACCACGCCGGGCTCGACCTACCTGCACTACTGCTCCAACAACACCGTCTATGGAACGCGGTGGGTCGCGCCGCCCAAGCCCGCCGCCGGCGCCTGGCTGGCCCGCGACGCCAGCAGCGACATCTACGCCGAGCCGCTGGACCTGACCGGCTGTTCTTTCCTCTACGCCTCCGCGCAGAAGAATCTTGGCCCCTCGGGCATGACCATGGTGGTGATGCACCGCGACCTGGTGAAGGCGCCGGTGCGCACGCTGCCCAGCATGATGCGCTACGACGAACATGTGCACGCCGCCAGCCGGCTGAACACGCCGCCCACCTTCGGCATTCATGCCGTCGGCGTGATGTGCGAGTGGATCCTCCGCCAGGGCGGGCTCGCGGAAATGGCCCGGCGCTCGCGGACCCGCTGCGACCTGGTGATGCGGGCCATCAAGGATTCCAAGGGATTCTGGATCGCCAACGCCGAGCCCGAATGCCAGAGCCTGGTGAATGTTCTTTTCCACGCCGCCGATCCGAAGCACGAGGCCGCCTTCCTGGAGGAGGCGGCCGGAGCCGGGCTCGACGCGCTGGCCGGCCATCGCGCCACCGGCGGCATGCGCGCCAGCATGTACAACGCCATGCCCGTGGCGGGGGCCAAGGCGCTGGCCGACCTCATGGTCGACTTCGCGCGGCGGCACGGTTGACCCCAATCGCAGCCGCTACTCTTCAGCCCATCCATGGCCGAGTCCTTTGAATATGACCTGGTGGTGATCGGCAGCGGTCCGGCAGGGCAGCGCGCCGCGGTGCAGGCCAGCAAGCTCGGCAAGCGCGTCTGCGTGGTGGAGAAGGCCCCGAGCATCGGCGGCGCCTGCATTCATTCCGCGACGATTCCCAGCAAGACCTTTCGCGAGGCGGTCCGCAGCCTGACCCGCCGCAGCATCACGCTGAGCATGCACGCCCTGGGCACGCGGCCGGTGCGCCCCACGATGGAGGCGCTGCTGAGTCGCGTCGACATGGTGGTCGACCGAGAGAGCGAGGTCGTGCACGACCAGTTCGACCGCAACGACGTCGAGATCGTGCCCGGCCTGGGCCGCTTCGTCTCGCCCCATGAGATCAATGTCGAGGGAGTGGACATCAACCGCGCGCTGCACACCTCGTTCGCGCTGATCGCCACGGGCAGTCGCGCCGCCACGCCGGTGAAGATGATCCCGGACCTCGAATGCATCTTCACCAGCGACACCATTTTGTCGATACCCAAGATCCCGCGTACCATGGTCGTGATCGGCGCCGGCGTGATCGGCATCGAATACGCCAGCATGTTCGCCCAGATCGGCGTGCAGGTGACGGTGCTGGACAAGGTGGACCGGCCGATTTCCTTCATGGAGACGGAGCTGGTGGACGAGCTGGTCCATCAGATGCGCAAGAAAGGCGTGACCTTCCGCCTGAACGAGGAGGTGGCCAGCGTGACCCGGACCAACGGCGAGAAGCCGACGGTCAACATCGAGATGCGCAGCGGCAAGCGGATCGTGGCCGATGTCGTGCTCAGCAGCGCGGGCCGGCAGGGCAACATCGAGGGGCTCGACCTGGACCGGATCGGCATCGCGGCCGACGAGCGCGGGCGCATCAAGGTGGACCCGCGCTACCGGACAACCGTTGAAAATATCTACGCTGCCGGCGACGTCATCGGCGCGCCGGGCCTGGCGGCCACCAGCTACGAGCAGGGGCGCATCGCCGCCTGCGACATGTTCGGCCTCTCTCATGGAGGCGTACCCAGCCACTGGCCCTACGGCATTTACGCGGTGCCGGAGCTGAGCATGGTGGGGGCCACCGAGCAGGAGCTGACTCGCGACGCCGTGCCTTATGAGATTGGCGTTTCCCGCTATTCCGAAAGCGCCCGCGGGCAGATCCGCGGCGACGACCAGGGCGTGCTCAAGCTCATCTTCCACCGCGATTCGCGCAAGCTGCTGGGCGTGCATTGCATCGGCAGCCAGGCGACGGAGATCGTGCACATCGGCCAGGCGGTGCTGGCCCTGGGCGGCGGGCTGGACTACTTCGTGAACACGGTCTTCAACTATCCGACCTTCGCCGAGTGCTACAAGGTGGCGGCGCTGAACGCGCTGAACCGCTTCCGCGCCGTGGAAGCTGAATCGACGACGAAATAAATTCTCCGGCGGTTTCAATTTGTCCGTCGGACGGGCTACACTCTCGTTCTTGGACGGGGCCGTACCGGTATCGACCGGACGATTCCAGACACTGGTGGCGCGCCGTGGAGCCTGCTGGCCACGTAAAAAGTAGGCACAAAGTCGACTGCCAACACGCAGTACGCAATCGCAGCCTAATTAGGCTGCATGGATGACGTCTGACGTCCGATGGGGCGGCATCCAAAAAACATCGGGCTGGCGGAGAAACCCTGGCATGCGGTTTCCCGCGACACTTTGTATGCATAGGTCTTGCGCAGGCGGTCAATAGCCGAAGCAAGTCCGAAATCAAAGAGTTGACTACGCGCGTAGAGGCCTTTGTCAGGGCGTTTCGGCACAGGGGTTCAACTCCCCTCGGCTCCATTCACTTGCCGCGGCGAATTCAAACCGGATTCGCACGCGGCGTTTTTATTTTTGACGCCAGGAAATAGAGGCAGGGTCGGCGCAAGGAGAGCGATCCTCCGCGCGGAAATCACTCTTCGCTCTCGCGGAGCTTCGCCAGCACATTGAAGTCCTCGAGGGTGGTCACATCCTGCGTGGTCTCCTTGCCGGCGGCGACGTCGCGCAGAAGGCGGCGCATGATTTTTCCCGAGCGAGTCTTGGGCAGCCCGTTGGTGAAGCGGATCATGTCGGGCCGCGCGATCGCGCCGATGTCGCCCGCGACATGCTCCATCAGCATCTGGCGCAGCGAGTCGTCGGCCGCGTGGGCGAAGTCCGGGTGCGGCACGCAGAACGCGGCGATGCCCGTGCCCTTGATCTCGTGGGGCATGCCGACCACGGCCGCCTCGACGACCATCTTGCTGCCCACCAGGCTGCTCTCCACTTCCGCAGTTCCAAGGCGGTGACCGCTGACGTTGAGCACATCGTCAATTCGGCCCATGATCCAGAAGAATCCGTCGCCGTCGCGCCGCGCCCCGTCACCCGCGAGGTACATGCCGGGAATCCGCTTCCAGTAGGTCTCGATGAAGCGATCGCGGTCGCCGTGGATGCCCCGCAGCATGCCCGGCCAGGGCTTGCGGATGACCAGCAGCCCGCCCGAGTTCGGCGACAGCTCGTTGCCCTGCTCGTCGACGATGGCCGCGTCCACGCCGGGGAAGGGCAGCGTGCATGACCCGGGCTTCAGCGGCGTGCACCCCGGCAGCGGCGTGATGAGGTGTCCGCCGCTCTCGGTCTGCCAGAAGGTGTCCATGATCGGGCAGCGGTCATGGCCGATCTTTTCGCGGTACCACATCCACGCCTCGGGGTTGATGGGCTCGCCGACCGATCCGAGCAGTTGCAGGCTGGAGAGATCATGCGCCGCGGGCAGCGCGTCGCCCCACTTCATGAAGGCGCGAATCGCGGTGGGGGCGGTGTAGAAATGCGTGACCTTGTGGCGCTGAATGATTCGCCAGAAGCGGTCTTCTTTCGGCGCGTTGGGCGCGCCCTCAAACATCAGAGTCGTGACGCGGTTGGGAAGGATGCCGTAGATCACATAGCTGTGGCCGGTGACCCAACCGATGTCGGCGGTGCACCAGAAAACTTGTTTGGCATTCGGAAGCAGGTTGAAAGTCAGTTTCGCCGTGTAGGCGGTGTAGACCATGTAGCCGCCGGTGGTGTGGCGGATTCCCTTGGGTTTTCCGGTGCTTCCCGAGGTGTAGAGCAGGAAGAGCAGATCCTCGGCCTCCATCGGTTCGCAGGGGCATGATTCTGATTCCTTTGCGACCGCCTCGTGCCACCATTGATCGCGCCCGCCGTGCAGGGTGATCTTGTTTCCGCAGCGCCGGAGCACCAGGACATTCTTGACTTCCGGCAGTTGCTCGCAGGCCTTGTCGACATTCTCCTTCAGCGGAACCACTGAGCCGCGCCGCCACGCGCCGTCGCAGGTGAGGATGACCTTGCTGCCCGCGTCATGCACGCGATCAACGATGGCGCTGGCTGCGAATCCGCCGAAGATGACGCTGTGCGGCGCGCCGATGCGGGCGCAGGCCAGCACGGCGAAGGCGAGTTCCGGCACCATCCCCATGTAGAGCGTGACCACATCACCTTTGCGCACGCCCATGTGCTTGAGCGCGTTGGCGATGCGGCAGACTTCACTCTGCAGCTCGGCGTAGGTGATTTTTCGGATCTCGGGCGAGTCTCCATCGGCGCCGGCTGGTTCGCCCTCCCAGAGGATCGCCACGTCGTTTCCATGGCCTTCGGCCACGATGCGGTCCACGGCGTTGAAGCACGCATTGGTGGTGCCGCCTGAAAACCATTTGGCGTCGGGGCATTTCCATTCCAGCACCTTGCTCCACGGCTTGTACCAGTGGAATTGTTTGGCGATGTCGCCCCAGAATTTTTCCGGCTCCTTGATGGCCTGCTCGTGCAGCTTTTGATAGGCCGCCATGTCCGGGACATGGAGCGTGCCGGTCGACGCGGCAAACTCCTTCGAAGCCTGAAAAACAGCCGAATCATTCTGAATGCTCTGGATTCCGCCGGTGCTCTTCATGTCGGCATGATGGCGGTGTCCCGCGTGCGCCGCAAGTGCAACCCACCATTGAACCCGCGGCGCTACCGCGACGTCGGTCGCTGGATCAGGCGAACTTCGAGGCGTGGGCCAGCGCGGCGTCGAGAGCCTCGCCCAGTCGCGACGCGTCCTTGCCGCCGGCCTGGGCCATGTCGGGCTTGCCGCCGCCGCTGCCACCGCAGGCTTGCGCCGCGATCTTCACCCAGTCGCCCGCCTTGAGGCCCTTGGCGATGAGCGAAGCCGGCACGCGGGCGGCGATGGAAACTTTTCCCGCTTCCGCATCGGGCGAAGCGACGAGCGTCGCGGTCTCCGGCGCCTTGGCTTTCGCCGCATCCAGCGCGGCGAGCAGGGCGGGTGGATCCGCGTGATCAAGGCGAGCCACCAGCGGCCCGCCCATGTGCGATTCGAGCAGCGACCGCATGCGGGCCACGGCGGCTTCGCGGCTGGAAGCCTCGCCTTCGCGGCGGGCGCTCTTGGCCTTCTCGCGCAGCGCGTCCATCGCGGTGTTCAGCGCGGGCCGCTGGGAGTGGACCAGCGGCAGCGACTGCATCAACTGTCCAATCGCGGAAACTTCCTCGGCGAGAGCCGCACCTTGCAGCGTCGAAGCCTGCTCGATGCGGGCTCGCAACGATTCGGTCGCCTGGATCGCGGCGGTGGCAGCCACGCCCGCCAGCGCGGTGATGCGGCGCACGCCGGTGCTCAGCGCGCCCTCGCCCATGATGGCGAAATCGTGGGCCTCGCGGCAGGAGGCCAGGTGCGTGCCGCCGCAGAATTCCACGCTGCAACCGCGCCACTTGGCGTTGGCGGGATCGGCCAGCAAAGCGTCCACGGTGGCGCCGATGGAGACCACGCGCACCGGGTCGGGGTACTTCTCGCCGAAGACGGCGCGGACCCCCGCGATGTTCTTCGCCTGATCCAGCGGCGCGTTGGCCGCGTTGACCACGCTGTTGCGGGCGATGTGCTCGCGCACCAGCTTCTCGACGCGAACGATTTCTTCGCCGGTCATGCCGCGCGGATAGGAGAAGTCGAAGCGCAGACGGTCGTCCGCCACCAGGCTGCCGCGCTGCTGCACCTCGTCGCCCAGCGTTTCGCGCAGTGCCCAGTTCAGCAGGTGCGTCGACGTGTGGTGCGCCGCGATCAGGTGGCGCCGCGGCCGCTTCAAGTCCATGATCACCGAGTCGCCGCGGTGGATCTCGCCATGCTTGACGTGTCCCAGGTGCAGCACGTAGCCCGCCTCGTTGAAGACATCCTTCACCTCGAACTCGACGGCGTTGACCCGGTCGCTGTTGTGGCTCACCCCGCCGGTGGCCGCCGAAAGCACGCCGCCGGTGAACTCGTCGTTGTCCTCGATGGACGTCTTGCGGGCGCCCAGGGCATGCTCCGCCACGATGATGCCAGTGTCGGAAATCTGTCCGCCGCTTTCGGCATAGAAGCTGGTTCTTTTCACGATGATCGCCGCGGTGACGCCGGCTTCGAGCTTTTCCTGCAGGTGGCGGCCATCCCAGATCGCCGCCACGCGGCTGGTGACCGGCCGACCGAGGTACTTCGGGGCCTCGTCGGTGTGCGCAACATGCAGCGTCTGCAATTTCGCGATGGCGTCCGGCGTCAGCGTGATGCGGGCCTCGTCCTGTGTGCCCGCGCGGCTGGTCTCGCGGGCCCGCTCCATCAGCTTCTGGTAGCCCGCGATGTCCACGGTGAGCGATCGCTCCTGGGCCATCACCTGGGTCAGGTCGACCGGAAATCCCATCGAGTCGTGCAGTCGGAAGGCGTCCTCCGCGGAAATGACATCGCCCTTGGTCCGCGCCACGGTCGCCGCCGCCTCGAAGAGCTCGATGCCGCGCTCGAGAGTCTTGCCAAAGGCGACCTCCTCGTCGCGGATGACCTCGGTCAGGCGCTTCTGCTGCTGACGCAACTCGGGGAAGACTTCACCCAGCGACTGGCAGACCGCCGGCACCACTTGGTGCAGATAGGGTCCGCGCGCGCCAAGGTGCTGGTGGCCCATCCGCGCAGCGCGGCGAAGAATCCGGCGCAGCACATAGTTGCGCCCCTCACTGCCCGGCGCGGCGCCGTCGGCGATCGCGCTGCAAAGGCAGCGCACGTGATCCGCGGCCACGCGGTAGGCGATGTCGGCGGGATCGTCGAGCGTGTTGCCGTAGGGCTTGGCGCCGGTCGCGGTCTGAATCGCCTGGAAGAGCGGCGTCCACAGGTCGGTTTCGTAGTTCGAACGCTTGCCCTGCAGCACCGACACCAGCCGCTCCAGCCCCATGCCCGTGTCCACGTGCTTGGCGGGAAGCGGGGTGAGCTTGCCGCCGCTCTCGCGGTTGAACTGGATGAAGACCAGGTTCCAGATTTCAAGCACATCGGGATCGCCCGAGTTCACCAGCGCCGCCGCGTCGCGCCCGCCGATGCGATCGAAATGGATTTCGCTGCAGGGTCCGCAGGGGCCCGTCTCGCCCATCTCCCAGAAGTTGTCCTTCATGTTGCCGGGCAAAACATGCGAGGCCGGCAAAAATTTCAACCACAGCGCCTTGGCTTCCTCATCCGGCTCCAGGCCCGCCTTCGTGTCGCCGCCGAAGTAGGTGGCGTAGAGGCGCTCCTTGGGAATTTCATAGACCCGCGTCAGCAGATCCCACGCCCACTCGATCGACTCCTTCTTGAAGTAGTCACCGAAGGACCAATTGCCCAGCATCTCGAAGAAGGTGTGGTGATAGGCGTCGCGGCCCACGTCCTCCAGGTCGTTGTGCTTGCCGCCGGCGCGGATGCACTTCTGCGTGTCGACGGCGCGGACGTAGGAGCGCGTGCCGCGGCCCAGGAAGACATCCTTGAACTGGTTCATCCCCGCGTTGGTGAAGAGCAGCGTCGGATCGTCGTGCGGCACGACCGGGCTCGAGGGCACCACCGCGTGCCCCGCGTGCTTGGCGAAGTAGTCGAGAAAAGTTTTCCGGATGTCGGCGGCGCTTCGCATCCGACGATTCTAGAAATCTGCGGGTATCCTGCCGGGCATGGCGCAGCACGATTCCAAGCGGCTCTTTGTGGGCGGCAACTGGAAAATGAATGGAACCCGGGAGGCGGCCGGCCGGTTGGCGGGGGAGATCGCCGCCGCTTTCGAGCCCATGGCGGCTTCGGTGGACGCGGCCATCTTTCCGCCTTTCCCCTACCTGCAGCAGGTCGGCGAGATCATCCGGGGCAGTGGAGTGCTGCTTGGGGCGCAGCAGGTCAGTGCCGAGGCCAATGGAGCCTTCACCGGCCAGGTGAGTGCCGAAATGTTGATCGACTTGGGGGTCCAGATAGTAATTATAGGACATTCGGAATGTCGCCAGCTCCTCAATGAGCCAGATTCCCTGATCGGCGAGAAAGTCTCCATGGCGGTTTCCTCCGGGCTCTCAGTGATGCTCTGCGTGGGGGAGACCTGGGAGGAGCGTCAGGCCGGCCAAGCCGAAAGCGTCTGTAGACGCCAGATTACGGCGGCTTTGAAGGGGATCCACACGGACCACCTCGGCTCGATCCTGATCGCCTACGAGCCGATCTGGGCAATCGGCACCGGGCGTTCGGCAAGCCCCCAGGATGCCTCCACAAGCCACGCGTCGCTGCGGAAAGACATCCGGGATCTGTATGATCCTTCGCTCGCTGCAGCGGCCCGAATCCTTTATGGAGGATCGGTGAATCCCGCGAATGCGACCTCCCTTTTTTCGCAACCTGAAATCCAGGGAGCGCTGGTCGGGGGTGCCAGTTTGAAGGCGGCGGACTTTGCCTCGATTCTTCGAGGCGCATCACAGGCGGCATCAAGCCGCCGCAGTTAGGAGCTTGGACTTCATGAGCGTCTTCTTCACCGTCTTGACCTTTCTCTTCATCCTGATCAGCGTGGCGCTGGTGCTGGTCATTCTTGTGCAGCGGCCCCAGGGCGGCGGACTCTCCAGCGCCTTCGGCGGCGGCGGCGGAACCGATACGGCCTTCGGCGGACGGACCGGCGACGCACTGACGGTCGGCACGGTCTCGGTCTTCGCCGTCTATCTGCTGCTGGCGATGGCGCTGAACATCTTCAATCCGCAGACCACGATGTCTTCGCTCGTGCCCGGCAGCGCATCGACCACGACCGAGCAGGCTCCGGCCAATTCAACCACTCCGGCAAGTCCGACCGATCCCGGCAGCACTCCCATTCCCGCGGCGACGCTTCCGATGCGACCGGTCACCATGCCACCGGGAGCGAATCCCGCAGGCAATCCTGCGACGCAACCGACGACCGCGCCTGCGACGCCACCCGCGACCGCTCCGGCCACGGCGCCTGCGTCGACAACGCCTCCGCCGAGCACCGCGCCATCGGCTCCGCCCGCCGGCGCTCCGGCCTCCACGCCGCCCGCAAATCCCGAGAAGCCTCGGCAATCATGATTCGCTCCATGACGGGCTTCGGATCGGCGTCAGGGACGCACGAAGGCCTGCATCTTTCGCTTGAGGTCCGCTCGGTCAACAACCGCTATTTCAAGGGCGTGATTCGCCTGCCCACAGAGCTGGCCCCGCTCGAGGGCGAGCTCGAGGCCAAGCTGGCGGCGCGGGTTGCACGAGGCAGCGTGACCCTGACCGTGCGGGCCACCGACTCGACGTCGCGCAGCGCCGGCCGCATCAACACCGAAGTTCTCAAGAGCTACCTCTCGCAGTTGGAGAGCGTGATGCCCGACGGCCGCAAGGGATCGCTCGACGCGAGCTCGCTCCTTTCGCTGCCCGGCGTGATCATCGACGATGGCTCGCAGCGGATGTGCGACACCGCCCGCGCCGGCATCGACGCGCTGCTTGACAAGAGCGTCGCCGAGATGAACGACATGCGCAATCGCGAGGGCGAGGCGCTGCGCGGCCAATTGGTGCAGTTCGGCGCGACCTTGGACGAGCGGCTGAAGGAGATCGCGCTGCGCGTTCCCAACGTGGCCGATCTCTACCGCGAGCGGCTCCGCGCCCGCATGAAGACGCTGCTCGCCGAATCCGGCGCCGCGGTGCGCGAGGAGGACATGCTCCGCGAGGTGGCGGCCTTCGCCGAGCGCAGCGACATCGCCGAGGAGGTGCACCGGCTCGAGGGGCATCTGGAGCAGTACCGGCAATTGCTCGATCCCAAGCGCCCCGACGCCGTGGGCCGCGCCCTGGACTTCCTGGCCCAGGAGATGCTGCGCGAGGCCAACACCATCGCCAGCAAGGCTTCCGATTACGAGATCAGCAAGCGCGTGGTGGAGATGAAGACCGCCATCGATCGGATCAAGGAACAGGCGGCGAATGCCGAGTGAAGCCCCCGCGGGGGGAGTGTCGCTCGAGGAAGTCAACGATGCGCTGGGGCAGTGGGAGATCGGATCGGTGCGCGAGATCGCGCCGCTGACCGGCGGCAGCCGCGCCAACCCGAAGATGCGAATCCACTCCGAGCGCGGCGCCTTCGTGCTCAAGCGCCGGCCGGTCCAGCAGACCGACCTCGAGCGCATCCGCTTCGCCCACCACGCGCTGGGCACGGTCGCCGCCGCCGGACTTCCGGTCGCGCTGCCGCAGCCCGCCCGCGACCGCTCCACCTTCCAGGTCCGCCCGCACGGCATCTACGAATTGTTCAACTTCCTCGGCGGCGAGCGCTGGAAGCGCAGCGAGCTGCAGGCCTACGAGGCGGGGCGGGCGCTCTCGCGCCTGCATCGCGCGGCGCTGGAGATGCAATGGCATGGCCACGTGAAGGCCTCCTGCTACCACGGCAACCTGGTGGTGGTGGAGGCGCTGCGCCGCGTGCCCGAGGCGATCCTGGCCGCGCAGCCGGAAACGCCGCAGCAGCCGTTGATCGATCAATGCCAGAAACTCTCCAGCCTCTACCAGGTGGCGTCGGAGAAGGTGGATGAGCTGGAGTACCAGGCGCTGGACAGCCAGGTCGTGCATGGCGACTGGCATCCGGGAAACATCCTCTTTGCGGGCGATGAGGTCACCGGCGTGCTCGACTTCGACTCGGCGCGGCTGGAGCCCGCGATCGCCGATGTCGCCAACGGCCTGCTGCAGCATTCGGTGCGGGCGGGGCCGCGAAGGGCCGTCGCCCAATGGCCCCATGAAATCGACGAAGCCCTCTTCTTTGGATTCGCCCGCGGGATCGCCAGCGCCGACTCCGGGTCGTTGCTCAAGTTCGTGAAGATGGTGCCGTGGCTTATGATCGAGGCGTGCATCGCGGAAGCCGCCATTCCAATCGCCAAGACCGGGATCTTCGCGACCATTCCCGGAGACCAGATGCTGTCGCTGATTCTGCGGCGGGCCTCGTGGATCCAGGGCCAGGCGGCCATGCTCTCCAAGCGGCTCGCCCTGGAGATCAAGGTTTGACATCGGGCTGGAGAGGGATGGGATTTCATCTCGTGGTCGTGATCGCGGCGTTGCTCGCCTCGCCTGCCGCGTCGAAGGCGCAGGCGCCCGATCCGCCCGCCAACGAGCCTCCCGCGGCGGATGCGCCTCCCGCGAAGGCACCCGATCCTCCGGTGAAGCCCCAGAATCCGGCGGCCAATCCCAATGTCCGCATGCCGGTGCTCAAGCCCGCGAACTTGAATCCCAATCCCAACGCCATCATGCGAAACCAGGCGGGCGGCCGCGGATTCGGCGGTATGAACATGGTGCAGGACCGCGCCATCATCGAGTCGATGTCGCACGAAAGGCTGCTGACCGTCGAGCCGCCTGCCGCGGTCCTGAATCTCCTGCCGGCGCTGGACGATCCCTCCTTTGCAGTGCGCGAAGCGGCTTCGCAGAAGTTGCTCGACCGTTCCTTCCCCGACGAGGCGATCTGGGCGGTGCTTGATCGCTTCAAGCTCAGCGAGGAGGCCCGCGGCCGGCTTCTCACCGTCGCCTATCGGCGCGTCAGCGAGCGGCCGCGCGGCGCGCTGGGCATCCGCATGGGCACGGCGGCGATCGGCCGGCCCGGCGTCATCATCCAGGCGACCCTGCCGGGAATGCCTGCGGAGAAATTCCTCAAGGCCGGGGACGTCATCGAGGAGATCGACGGCCAACCCGTGCCGACCACCAACGCGCTCGTCGATGCGATCCAGAATTTCGCGCCGGGGCGTGAGATCAAGATCAAGTTGCGGCGGCCCGAGCGCGACCCGCAGGGGCGGTTCCTCCTCGGTCCGGACCAGAAGAACATCGAGCGGCCGATCGACCTCTCGATGCCTCTGGGCAACGCCGAGGATCTGGATCGCGCCGATCCCGGCGATCCCCGAGCCGGGCAGAACATGCAGTTGCAACAGCGAAAACTGGAGGCGGCGATCATTCTGCGCCGCTTCGCCGCGCCGTCGGCGCCCGCGAATGGGCTGCGCCCGGTCGATCTGCCCTGACCCCGACGTGGGCGACCCGGTTCAGGCGACCAGCGGATTGCGGAAGTGGTGGTCCTGGATCGGCGCCACCAGATCGAGCACCGACATGAGCACAATCGAGGGACTGCTGGTGGCATTCACCTCGTGGATGATGTTCTTGGGATAGAAGGAAAGCACCGGCTCCGTCTCCTTGCGGTAGACGTCGAAGCGGTGCTGGATCACCTTTTCGTCGGCGTCATCGAGGCGGTTCTCCTTCATCGCGCGGCGGCGCATGCGGCGGACCATCTCCGCCTGGTCCGGGCAGACCAGGTGCAGCACGGCCAGCACATCCAGATAGTCCTTGAGCGCCTTCGCCTGGCTCACGGTGCGCGGGATGCCGTCAAGCACCAGCAGGTCCGCCGCGGGCTTGAAGAAACTCAGCGCCACCTGGGCCTTCATGTTCTGCTGCCACATCTCCACCGTCAGCTCGTCGGGAACCAGCTCGCCCTTGCTCGAGTGGGCCAGGAACTTCTTTCCCAGCGGGCTGCTCAGGTCCAGCGAGCGGAAGACGTCGCCGCACGCGAGATGGAAGAAGCCCGGCACGTGCCCGAGGATTTTTCCCTGCGTGCCCTTGCCGGATCCGGGGGCGCCAAAAAGAAGAATGCATTTGTATCGATGGCTCATCGGGGTTCCTCAGCGGTTCGCCGGAGTATGCCATGAGAATCCATTCCGCGAAAGCGAATGGGGCTACTCTCCGTGCGTGGAATTTCCCAAGCACCAGTGGCACGTGGAGGCGACGGCGCAGGATCCCTCCCTTCCGCTGCGCGAGCGGGTGATCCGCCGGCGCGGGCTGCTGGGGGAGCGCAACCAGAAGCTCTTCGCCTCGGGCCAGCCGTCGCTGAGTCTTCTGCACGACCCGGGCTCCCTGCATGGCGCGATCGAGGTCGCCCAGACGCTCGACCGCTGGATCACCGAGAGCCGGCGCATCGCGGTCTATGGCGACTACGACGCGGACGGCATCTGCGCCTGCGCGATCCTGATCCGGCTGCTTCGCCTGCTGAACGTGGAGCCGCCCGCGATCGCCTACATCCCGCATCGCGTGGTTGAGGGCTATGGCCTGCACGCCGAGGCGCTGCAGGAGCTGCACGCGCAGGGGATCGACGCCGTCATCACCGTGGACTGCGGGGGTTCCTCCATCGAGGAGGCGAAGCTGGCGAAATCGCTGGGCATGGAGCTGGCGATCACGGATCATCACCGGCTGCTGCGGGATGTCGATGGAAAAGTCATTCTGCCCGAATGCGTGGCGCTGGCCCATCCGGAGCTGGGCGACACACCCTTCCGACCGATTTGCGCCGCGATGGTGGCGCTGAAGATCGCCAAGCGGTTGATCCGAATTCGCACCGGCGAAAAACCACCGTTGGTCATGACGCAGTGGATCGTGAACGAGGCGCTGCCGCTGGCGGCGGTGGGAACGGTGGCCGACGTCATGCCGCTGCTGGACGAGAACCGGATCGTGGTCGGCAACGGGCTGGCGGCGCTGCGCACCACCACCCTGGTCGGGCTGCGCTCGGTCATCCCCGGCTCCGCCTTCAAGTCGCCACAGATGGATTCAAGCGTGATCGGTTTTCAGATCGCGCCGCGACTGAACTCGGCCGGGCGGCTGGAGCACGCGACGCAGGCGCTGGATCTGCTGCTGAGCGATCAGCCCGATGCGTGCAAAAAAATGGCCGCGAAGCTGGACGAGTTGAACTTTCAGCGCAAGCAGGACACGGAAGTGGTGCACTTGCTCGCCCGCAGCAAGGTGCTTGAGGGCGGACTGAACGCCGCGGATTCCTGCTCGATCGTTCTGGCGGACCGAAGCTGGAATCCGGGCATTCTCGGCCCCGCAGCCTCGAGGCTCTCGGAGGAATTCGCCCGGCCGGTGTTGCTCTTCGGCGCCAGCGAGAGCGGATGGAAAGGCTCCGGCCGGGCGCCCAGCGGCTTCGACCTGCACGCCTGCCTGACGAGTTGCGCCAAATACTTCACCAGTTTCGGCGGCCATGCGGCGGCGGCGGGGGGATCGATGTCCTTCGATCAGCTCGAGCCCTTCGTGAAGGATTTCGAAGTCGCGGCGCGGACCCAGATGCGCGAGGGAGTGCGCAAGCCCGATTTGTTCATCGACGCGGAGCTTCCCTACAAAACGGCCAAAGACAAGCCGGCGCTGGCCGAGATCCAGTCGCTCGGGCCATTTGGCCAGGGATTCCCCGAGCCCAACATTCTCATCCGCGGCCTGCGGGTCCTGCGCACCGACATCCTCGCGGGCACCGGATTGAAGTTGCTGGTGGAGGACGATGCCAACGCCAAGGGCGAGCTCATTCTCTGGCGCTGCGGACATCTGCGCGGACTCTTCACGCCGGGCCGGCGCTTCGACGCGGTGGGCTGTCCCAAACCCAGCAGCAATCCGCGCTTTCCCCCGTCGATCCATGTCAAGGATGTCCGCTTTCACGACGGCGGCTAAATCACGAATTCTTCGCCGCGGCGGATGGTGCGCACGGTGATCCGGTTGCGCAGATCGGCGGCCTCGAGCGCGGCCAGCGGGCCAATCTCGATCTTCGCGTCCACGCTGCCGTCGGTGCGCTTGGGAATGGTCACGCCCACCGCCTCGAGCCAGGCGCCGTTGCGGTCGCTCTGGATGCGGTGGCTGCTGGCCGGACTGTCCTCGCCCTCGGCATTCTTGATCGGCGCGAACTCCTCCATGCGGCTGGTCTGCAGCGTGACGCTGTTGCGGGCCAGCGGCAGCGCGTCGAAGATGAAGCACTCGAACTTGAAGGCGTTGGGCTTGTCGGGAAGAATCCGCGCGCCGGTGGCGGCGTCGAAGCTGGGCACCTTCTTGTGGGCGCGGTGCCAGGGCAGCTTGATGTCGCTGCTGGCGGCCAGACGCTGGGCGAACTCGACGGAGATCACGTGCACCGCGATGTTGGCTGCGCCGAAGGCGAGCTCGCCCTTCTCGTCGCGCTGATGGGCCATCGCAGAGGGAAGGTCGGAGTATTCGATGACGGTCGTGCGGTTGCCGGCGGGTGTCGGTGTGAGGCAGAGCACGCCGACCTTCTCGGCGGCGTTGCGCTTGGGGATGCACTTGCTGCTCATCTCGCCGCTGGAGCCCGGGGCATGCACGTGGGCGCCCAGGAAGATCGGATCGACGACGCGCACCAGCGGATTGTCCACCTGGAAGTAGCTCAGCTGGGTGATGCCGCGGGCGGCCATCTCCTTCAGCGCGCCGGAATGATGCAGGGCGCGGATGGCGCCGCCATGGCCGTCGGGATTGGTCGCCACTTCGCCCGGCGCCGCCAGCAGCACGCGACCTTCTTCATCGGTGCAGGGGACGACACCCTGCGGAATGAAAACATGCTCCTGCTTGGGCCGCCCGAAGAAGTTGTTGTCGGCGAAGAAGGCCTGCGTGTCGTCGTCGTTGAGCGGGCTGGTCATGATGAACCAGGGGATGCGCACGCTGAAGCGGCGCTCGGTGGCCAGCAGCTGCTCGGCGAAGACGCGAAAGAGCGGCTTGCCGGTGACGACGGTGGCGGGGTAGGTGCCCTTGGGTCCGCGCCAGCCCAGCCGCGTGCCCTGGCCGCCGGCGACGGTGAAGGCCGCGACCTGTCCGCGCCGGATCATCTGCTCGCCAGCCTCGCGGAATTCGCGCGAGCCCGGGGCGTCATGGTGGATCACATTGGGCGGCGCCAGCGTGGAGAGGTCGCGCGAATGGTGCGCGCTCGTCTCCGCCATCATGCCCGCCAGCTCCTCCAGCGGGAGCGACTGGATCTGGTCGAGGAGGGACTCACGCGCGGCGGCGCCCAGTTTTTCGGTGCCGTCGAGCAGGTGCGTCTGCGACACCCGGCTCAAGCGCTCCTTGGTTTCCTGCAGTCGGTCCATCGTCGCCTCAGCCCTTTGTCCCGTCGCCCTTGGACTCCGGCGACTCGGGATCGCTCCAACCCTCGGGTCGGTGCCGGACGATCAATCCGCGGCGCAGGTAGATCACCTGCTCGCAGATGTTGGTGGAGTGGTCGGAGATGCGGTCGACGGCCTTGACCACGGCCAGCAGGCGGAAGGCGAAGCCGGCGCTGAAGACCCCCTTGGTGACCTGCTGCTCGGTGTCCATCAGGATTTCCTGCTTAAAGCGCTGCACCGTGTCGTCGAAGAGCAGCACCTGGCGGGCCAGCTCGGCGTCCTCGCGCTCCAGCGAGCGCGTTGCGTCGCGGAGCATGCCCAGCACGCTGTTGGCCATGACGCGAAAGGTGTTGGGCGGACGCTCGGTGAAGCTGCGGGAATCGAAGGCGCGCTCGGCGATGGTGACGCCGTCGTCGGCGATGCGCTCGAGCTCGTTGTTCACCTTCACGAGGGTCAGCACGGAGCGGATGGCATGCTCCTCGGTCTGACCCATCGCCAGCAGCGGAATGCATTTGCGCTCGATCTCGACATCGGCCTTGTCGATCTCCTCGTCGGCTCGGATCACCTCGCCGGCCTTCGCCTTGTCGGAGTCGAAGAAGCAGTCGACCGCCCGCGTGCAAAGGTCGAGGACGCGGCGGCCCTGCACCGTCATCTCTTTTTTCAGCGACGCAAGCTGCGTGTCGAAGGCGCTCATCTCGGGCCGATCTTAGCGGCTACTCTTTGTTTGTGCCTCTACTGAGCGTCAATGTGGACCACGTTTGCACCGTTCGACAGGCTCGAAAGGGAGCGGAACCCGATCCCGTACTCGCGGCGGAGCAGGCCGAGCTTGGCGGCGCCGACGGCATCACCGTGCATCTGCGCGAGGACCGCCGCCACATCCAGGACGAGGACGTGCGACGCCTGCGGCGGGCGGTCGCCACGCGGCTCCACCTTGAGATGGCCGCGACCCGTGAGATGATCCAGTTCGCCGCCGCCGTGAAGCCCGTGACCGCCATGCTGGTGCCCGAGCGCCGCCAGGAGCTGACCACCGAGGGCGGGCTGGACGCCGCGGCGCAGGTTCCCTGGCTGACCGAAGCCATCAAGATGCTGGGTGATGCCGGGATTCCCGTCAGCCTTTTCATCGACGCCGAGGCGCGTCAGGTCGACGCGGCGAAGCAGGTCGGCGCCTCCATCTGCGAACTGCACACGGGGCCCTGGGCCCACGCCGTGCAGGAGCAGCGGGGGGAGTTGGCCGGGAAACGCTCCGACGCGGAGCTGGAGAAATTGCGAACCGCGGGCAGGCTCGTCCTCGCCGCGGGGCTGCAGCTCAACGCCGGTCACGCCCTGAACACGCACAATGTGGGGCCGGTGGCGAGGCTGCCCGGGCTGCACGAGCTGCACATCGGTCATTCCATCGTGAGCCGCGCCCTCTTCGTCGGCCTGAAGGAGGCGGTGCGCGAAATGAAAGCGGCGATATTTTCATGAGCACGATGCCTCCCATGAAAGCGCTCAAACTCCCCGGCTGCTGGACGGCGTTGATCACGCCCTTCACCGCCGATGCATCGCAGGTGGACCTGCCGCGATTGAAGGAGCAGATCCGCGCCCAGTCCGAAGGCGGCGTGGCGGGGGTCGTTCCCTGCGGCACCACCGGCGAGGCGCCCACGCTGACGCCCGACGAGCACAGGCAAGTGGTCGAAGCCGCCGTGGCCGCGGCGAAGCCTCTCGGCCTGCAGGTGATGGCGGGGGCCGGCAGCAACAGCACCGCCAGCGCCGTGAAGTTGCAAAAACTGGTGGCGTCCCTTGGCGCCGACGCTTCGCTGCACGTCGCTCCCTACTACAACAAGCCGAACCAGGAGGGGATCTACCAGCACTTCATGATGGTCGCCGATGCGGCGGATCTGCCGGTCGTGCTCTACTCCATTCCCGGCCGCTGCGGCGTCGCCATTCTGCCCGAGACCGTCGAGCGCCTCTCGCGCCATCCGAACATCGCCGCCATCAAGGAAGCCACCGGCAGCGTCGAGTCCGCGCGGGAGATTCGCCGCCGCTGCTCCCTGCCCATCCTCTCGGGGGACGACATTCTCACGCTCGACTTCGCCCAGGCGGGCGCGATCGGCGTGGTGAGCGTGGTCAGCAACATTCTGCCGGCGGCGGTGCGCTCGCTGATCGACGCCTGCCTGGCCAAAGACTTCATCCAGGCCCGCACGCTGCATGAAGCGATGCTGCCGCTCTCCAGGGGGCTGCTGGCGCTGGACACCAATCCGATTCCGGTCAAGGCCGCCATGCAGTTGCTGGGCCGCGACAGCGGTGCTTTGCGCCTGCCGCTGGTGAAGGCGGCGGCTCCTGCGCTCAAGTCCATCGCCGCGCTGCTCAAGGAGGCGGGGCTTCCATCGGGCCGGCGCGACGGCGCGACTCCCGCGGAGTTGATCCGTTGAGCGACATGCATTCGGCGGAATACCAGATCGAGAAGCTGCCCTACAAGGTCGCGGTGCTCTGCTATCTGTGGGATCCAAAGGGGCGCGTGCTGATGCTGCACCGCAAGAAGCAGCCCAATCTCGGCATGTGCAGTCCGATCGGCGGCAAGTTGGAGATCAGCCAGGGCGAGGGGCCGCACGAGTGCGCGATCCGCGAGATTTCCGAAGAGGCGGGCGTGACGCTGGCCAGCGACGATGTGCGCTGCCTGGGCGTGGTGAGCGAGAAGGGTTACCAGGGGCAGACGCACTGGCTGATCTTTCTCTTCGAGACCACACGGAAGATCGATCCCGCGCTGATTCCCGAGCAGGAGTTCGACGAGGGGCGCCTGGAATGGGTTCCATTGAGCGACGTCGAAAAGCTCAACATTCCCTGGACCGACCGGCACATCATGTGGCCCGCGGTGCGCCGTCACAAGGACGGCGGCTTCTTCATGGTGCACATCGATTGCTCGACCGAGCCGCCCACGCACGTCCTGTGCGAGAGCAAGCTTCCCGACGCGGTCAAAAAATAATTGAGCGACGACCGGCCCTGCGCCGGCGATCAAGAATTACGAAGGCAAACCGGCGCTGGCGGCGACTTCGTCGGCCAGGTCGTTGGCCGCCTTCACGCTGCCCGCCTCGGCGATCAGCCGGATGATCGGCTCGGTGTTGCTGGCGCGCAGATGCACCCAGCCCTCGGGCAGGTCGATGCGCACGCCGTCGGTGGTGTCGAGCTTGGCTTTGGCGAAGGACTTGGTCACGCGCTCGAGAGCAGGCCGCACCGCAGCGATGCCGCCGATGCCGGCGAGCTCGAGCTTGCGCTTGATCATCGACACGGCGGGTATTTCCGAAACGATCGTCGACAGCGGTGTGCCGCGCTTCGCCAGCAGTTCAAGCGTCAGCGCGATGCCGCTGAGCGAATCGCGGATCCAGCAGACGCTCGGCCAGATCACGCCGCCATTGCCCTCGCCGCCGACCACGCAGTGCGCCGCCTTCATCGCCGAGACCACATTCGCCTCGCCGACCGCGCTGCGCAGCACCCGGCTGCCGGGGAACATCGCCGCCACCGAGTCGATCATCCGGCTGGTGCTGAGGTTGGTCGCCATGGCGCCGGGGCCGCCGCGCTCCAGCACGCGCAGCGCGCAGAGGGCGAGCGTGTATTCCTCGCCGATGAATCGTCCGCGCTCATCCACGATCGCCAGCCGGTCGGCATCGGGATCCTGGGCGAACCCGCAGGCGAAGCCACCCTTGGCCACCGCGCCGGCCAGTTGCCGCAGATTGGCCTCGATGGGTTCCGGCGTGTGGGCGAATTGGCCGGTCACCTCGCCGTTGAGATGCTCAAGGTGCACGCCCAATGCCTTCAGCAGCACTCGAACCGCGTGGCAGCCCGCGCCATTGACGCTGTCGACCACCACGCTCAGTTTCGCGGCGCGGATCGCATCGCGGTCGATCAGCTTCAAGACGCGCTGCACGTGGATTTCATCCGCGTCGTGGCGCCGCGCGACCGGAGTCGCCGGCGCGGATACGGCGGGGGCCCTGCCCATGGCCTTGAAGCGCTCGATGATGGCGTTGGCTTGGGCAGCCGGCGGCGCCGCGCCCGAAGCGTCGAGGCACTTGAAGCCGTTCCACTCGATTGGGTTGTGGCTCGCCGTCGAGATCAGGGCGCCATCCGCCTTGTCGTGCAGCACCATCACGCCGACGGTCGGCGTCATGGCCACGCCGAGATCGGTGACGCGGCAGCCGGTGGAGGCGAGACCCGCAATCGCCGACTCCAGCAGCGCCGCACCGCTGTGGCGCCCGTCGCGCCCGGTGATGACCCGCGGCGTCCCCTCGACGTGGTCGCGCAGCCACGATCCGAATGCAAGGCCGAACGCGACGGCCACCTCCGGCGTCATGCTTTGCCCCACGATGCCGCGGGCACCGGAGACGCTGAGCATCAGGGGCGCTGAGTCCATGCCGGAACGATAACGCTTTCCGCGGCGCGATGAAACATCGATTCCGGCCGCCGTTTCCCGCTCAGGCCATATACTCGATCGCATGTTCGAGCTCCGCGTTCGCCGCATTTTTCCGGCCGCCCACGCCATCGTGATGGCGGGGGTGCGCGAGCCCATGCATGGGCACAACTGGGAAGTCACGGTGGCGGTGTGCGGCGGCCGGCTCGACGGCGACGGCCTGCTCTGCGACTTCCACGCGTTGGAGCGCTCCCTCGACGAGACGATCCGCCCCTTCATGAACCGCTCCCTCAATGAGACGGCGCCCTTCGACAAGATCAATCCCACCGCCGAGCATGTGGCCCGGCACATCGCGAAAAAGATGATGACCGGACTTCCCGGCGGCGTCCGCGTGAAGGAAGTCCGCGTGACCGAGGCCCCGCAGTGCGAGGCGTGCTACCAGCCCCTCGAGGAGGCGACGGCTTGAAACGCGAGCGCATCCATCTCGATCCCATCGCCACCGACGCCAGCACCGGCAGCGAGGCCGCGCCCGCTCCGCTGACGGATCCCGCCCGCTTTCTCAACCGCGACTTCGAGTGGCTCGAGTTCAACCGGCGCGTCCTGGATGTCGCCGGCGACGCGGGCGTTCCGCTGCTGGAGCGGGTCCGCTTCCTCTCGATCTTCTCCAACAACCTCGACGAATTCTTCATGAAGCGGGTGGGCTCGCTGCGCAACCAGATCGAGGAGGGCCGCGCCGGCCCGGTGGTGGAGGCGCTCACCCCCACGCAGCAGTTCGCCGGCATCCGCGACCGCGTGCAGGCCATGGGCAAGGCGCAGGCGGGACTGCTCAAGAACGAGCTCTCGCGGGCGCTGCTGGAGAGCGGCATCGAACTGCTCAAGTGGGAGGGGCTGGACATCGACGAGCAGAACGAGGCCCGCAAATGGTTCCGCCACAATGTCTTCCCGATCCTGACGCCGCTGGCCGTCGATCCGGGACACCGCTTCCCCTTCATCTCCAACATGAGCGTGAGCCTGGGCGTGATGCTGCAGCGGCCGGGCGAAAGCGAGCAGCTCTTCGCGCGGGTCAAGGTGCCGGAGATTCCCTCGCGTCTCTACCGCGTCCCCGGCACGCGGCGATGGACCACGCTGCAGGACATCATCGAGCACAACCTGGACGAGCTCTTTCCCGGCATGGAGATTCTCAAGGTGCTGCCCTTCCGCGTCACCCGCAACGCGGAGATCGACAACGACAACGACGACGCCGATGATTTGCTCGAAGCGATCCAGCAGCAACTGCGCGAGCGCCGCTTCGCCCGCGTGGTGCGCATGGAGATTCCCTCCGACGCCAATCCGCGCATCCTCAAATTCCTGATGGACGAACTGGAGATCGACGAGGCGGACATCTACGAGTCCGATGGGCTGCTTGACTATGGCGCGCTCAACGAGATCGCCGACCTGGACGACGCCGATCTGCATTACACCCCCTGGACGCCGCTCAAGCCGGTGGACTACGACCACGGCAACTACGACCTCTTCGCGCGGATCCGTCGCGGCGACGTGCTGCTGCACCATCCCTACGAGAGCTTCGAGGCGAGCGTGGAGCAGTTCATCGAGCAGGCCGCCAAGGATCCCAAGGTGCTCTGCATCAAGCAGAGCCTCTACCGCACCAGCGGCGACAGTCCCTTCATCTCCAGCCTGATCCAGGCCGCGGAGAGCGGCAAGCAGGTCGCCGTGCTGGTGGAGCTGCGCGCCCGCTTCGACGAGGCCCGCAACATCCGCTGGGCCCGCAAGCTCGAAGACGCCGGCGTGCACGTCGCCTACGGCGTGGTCGGACTCAAGACCCACACCAAGACGGCGCTGGTGGTGCGCCAGGAAGCCGACGGCATCCGCTGCTACGGGCACATCGGCACCGGCAACTACAACTCCAAGACCGCCAAGCTTTACGAGGACATTGGTCTGCTGACCTGCCATCCCGAGATCACCGAGGACCTGACCGGCCTCTTCAACTACATGACGGGCCGCAGCCGCCAGCGCGACTACCAGCGCCTGCTGATCGCACCGGTGGCGATGAAGAAGCGATTCGTGCAGCTGATCGACCAGGAGATCGAGCTCACCAAGCCGGGCAGGCCGGGGCGGATCATCGCCAAGATGAACCAGCTCGAGGATCGCGGCATCATGGACGCGCTCTACAAGGCCAGCCAGGCGGGCGTGCAGATCGACCTGATCGTGCGCGGATTCTGCTGCCTGCGCCCGGGCGTGCCCGGCCTGAGCGAGAACATCCGCGTCCGCAGCATCGTCGGCCGTTTCCTCGAGCACAGCCGGATCTTCTGGTTCCAGGCGGGCAAGCAGGATCCGCTGGAGGGCGAGATGTACATCGGCAGCGCCGACTGGATGTACCGCAACCTGCAGACGCGCGTCGAGGCGGCCACGCCGATCCTGCTGGCGGAGCATCGCGCCCGTCTCTGGGAAGTCATCCAGACCTGCCTCAACGATTGCCGCCAGGCCTGGCAGATGCGCGGCGACGGGACCTACGAGCGCGTCCGCTGGGATCACCTCGACGCCGCCGATCCCCGCGCCATCGGCGTGCATCAGTTCCTGATGAACAGCGAAACCCAGCGGCACCGCCGGCTTTCTCACCCGAACACGTTGTGATTGATGCGCGGTGCTCTGCGGCGCTGTGGCTTTGCAATGACGGCGCTCAGCCCGCGCTGTCGTATTGCCGGCGGCTGGTGCTTAACCGGCGCTGGGGATGGAGCCGCCCGAGCCCATCCCGCTGCCGGAGGATGAGAACGACGTTGAGGGGCGGTTCAGGCCCAGGTCATAGAGCAGCTGGCTGAAGCGGCTGGTTTCAAGATATTGCACCGAGCCGCTGACGCTCCAGGGGGAATCCGGCCCCGGCCGGCTCTTGACCGGCACGACCGCGGGGATGGCGGTGATCAGGCGGCTTTCCGGCGGGATTGTGACCGCGGCGACCCATTCACCCGAATAGACGCTCTCGTTGCGGACCCGGATGGAGTAGCTCCAGGTGTCGATGCGGATCGGCACCTTGGTCGGATTGCTCATTTGCAGTCGGATCGCCACTTCGTTGGAGTTGGTGCCGACCTCGACCACGTCAACCCCGGTCACCGAGATGCCTGGCGGGGTGGTGCAGGCCGTCAGCAGCGCAGCGGCGCACGCGATCGAGGCGGCCATCCAACGCTGGAAAAAGCGGGGAAAGGTTCGCGAATCGGCTTGGGGGCGGATGCACTCCGGCATGGTTGCAATGTATCGTTCAGGCGTGAAACGCGTCGCGACCGGACCCCGACTCCTTCGCATGACCGCGCCGGCCCTGCTGGCGGCGGTTCTCCTGGCGCCGATCGCACGGGCACAGGAATCGGCGCCGGTCACGATCGACGCCAGTCCCACCGGGGCGGAATTGCTGCGCCGGGCCCGCGAATCCGCCGCTGCCAATCCGGTCGAGAGCGCCCGGGCGCTGCAGGAGGCGGTGGACCGCTTCTCGCGCAAGCTGGTGCCCTGGGACGATTCGACCGATCGCTACCAGAACACCGCCGACGCCGCGGAGCGCTTCCTGCTCTCCAATGCACAGGTGCGCGAGAGCTGGCTGCGCGAGGAATCCGCCGCGGCCCAGCGTCAGCTCGACCAGGGTGACGCGCAGCAGGTCGCCGAGTTGCGGGCACTGACGCCGGCGGGGCTGCAGGCCATGATGCTCCTGGCCCAACAGGCGCTGGACGAGGGTCGCGTCTCCTCGGCGCGGCGCTGGATCGACAAGTCGCTGCGCCATCCCTCGCTCGATCCGGCGAAGAAGAAACTTCTTGAAAACGCACGGCGCAGCATCGAGGCCCCGGCGCCGGCCGCCGCCGCGCCGCCGGCACGCGAAGCCTCGGCTGAAGCCACCACGGTCGCGCAGTGGCGGCCCCTCTGGAGTGCGTGGCTTCCCGAGGCCTGGCTCAATCGGCATGTCGCCGAGGCGGACCCGCAGGCGCTGGCGCTGGCCACGCGCGACGCCGCGGCCACCGGCACGGCCCTGCTGGCGACAGCCCGCTTCTCCGGCGACGGCGTGCTGATCGCCGACGGCGTCACGGTGCGCCTGCTCGACCGGCACTCGGGGCTGGAGCGTTGGCAACATTCGATCGGCTCCCCCGAAGACCAGGCCAAGCTGGTGCCCAGCGACCTGGCCGTCGCGGTGCCGGCGGGGGATCTGGTAATCACGCTGCCGGGCCACGCGCTGCTGGAGCAGCGCTCCGGTCTGCCCCGCGTGACGGCCCTCTCGCTGCTCAACGGCGCGCGGCAGTGGGACGTGCACTTCGACCGGTTGGGCCGCACGGAATTCGACGAGCTCTTTCCCCACGGCGAGCCGCTGGTCTTTGACGACGTGGTCGTGGTGCAGGCGCGCAAGAGCAACTCGCGCCTTGAAAGCGCCGCATGGTTGATCGCCCTGGACCGCGCCACCGGCGCGCTGCGATGGGCCAACTCGCTTGGCGCCGCCGGCGGAGTCCGCCTGGCCGTCTCGCGGCCGCTCAGTTCCCCCTCGCAGTTCGAAGGGGACGTGATCGCCGCCACCAGCCTGGGCGTGGTGGCGCGGATCGACGCCTCCAACGGCCATGTCCTCTGGCTGCGGCGCTGGAGCGCCCCGCTGCGCGAGCCGCGCACTTCAAACCCCGCCTGGCAACTGCCCTCGCCGGTGGTCGCCAACGACCGCGTCTACTGGATCCAGCCCGACCAGAACACGCTGGTCTGCCTCTCCGCGGCGGATGGCTCGGAGATCTGGTCGGCGATGCTGGGCGTGAACGAGCAGCTTCCGGCGGCGCGCTCGCTGCTGGCGGACGCGCAGCGCCTCTATCTGCTGAGCGAGGACGTGGTCGCGGTGGACATCGCCGATCCGCGCCGCGCGATCTGGAAATTGTCGGAGCAATTGAAGGAGCCGGTCACGGTGCGCGGGGAGAGCTCGCTCGGCGCCGATCGCAACGGACGGCCGCTGCTGGCGGTTCCATTGGCGGGTCGCGCCGTGCTGCTGGATCCCGAGACCGGACGCTTGGTGGGCGAGCTGCCCCTGGAAGCAGGAGGCAATCTCTCCCTGCGCGAGGGCCAGCTCGCCACGGTCGACGCGCAGCGGGTCACGCTTTCAATGGAGGCCGCGGAGGGCGAGCGCCTGCTGCGGGCGCGGCTGGCCCTGAATCCCGGCGATCCGCGCAGCGGTCTGGCGCTCTTCGAGCTGGGTCGCACCTGGGGACGATCGGCGCTGATGCTCGACGGCGCCACCGCCATGTCCGCGGCGATCAACAAGGATGAAAGCCCGTCCGGCGCCCTGCGCGACGAGCTGCTGCGCAGGCTGCTGGAGGTGCTGGGCATGAAGGAGATCGACCTGGACACGCAGTCGAAGCTCCTGGCCATCGCCCGGAGCACGGCGCGCACATCGACACAGCGGGCGGCGCTGGCCCTGCGCATGGGAGACTTGGCGGCCGAGCAGGGGAAGTTGGAAGAGGCGCTGGATCAGTGGATTTCCCTGCTGGAATCGAAAGAGATGCGCGACGAGCTGGTGGGCGACGATCCGCGGCGGACCTCGGCGCGGGTGGCGGCGCTGGAGCGCGTGGTGGCGCGCCCGCTGACCGCCGTCATGGCGCCGCGTCGGCGCGCCGCCGAGAAGGCCCGCGCCGAGATGCGCGAGTGCGGCGATCTGGCCCTGGTTCACGCCGCGCATGTCGCCGCACTGCTGGCGGGCGCCCCCGGCGAAGCGGGTGCGGTGCTCCAGGAGGCGGAGCAGCTGGCCCGCAGCCGCGGCCTTGTGAATGCCGCTCAAATCTGCAAGGCGATGCGCACCAACGATCCGCCGGGGACGCGCTGGCCCGGCGAGGCGGGCGCGGGCCCGCTGCCGAAGCTGGGCTCCGCCGAGCCCCGCGCGACCACGCTGGTCGGCCGCCTGCTTTCCATGTCCGCGGAGGCCCAGGACGAGCGGCCGCGCACCTCCATGCTCTTCGCCGAGCCCGCCTCGCTGCTGCTGCGCGGCGGCGACGACCTGGGCATCATCTGGCGGAGCAACTTCGGCGACCGCGATCCCTCGGTGATGGCCATGTCGCCCGGCATCGTGCTCTGGTGCCCGCAATCCCGCGACGATGGCGCGCTGCTGGCGCTGAACCCCAAGGATGGTGCCACGGTGTGGAGATTGGATTCGGTTCAGACGCTGTTCCAGCCGGAGCGGATCGCGTCGATGGGACTGGCCACCGCCAACGACCGGGCGGACGCCGCGGCGCTCGCCTGCCTGCGCGCCGGACCGGTCTGCGCCCTGATCCGCAACGACGGCGAAGTGGTCGGCGTCTCCAATGCCACGGGCGCGGTCCAGTGGTCCTTCGCCTCCGCGATCCACGCGATCGACTGGCAGGAATCCTCGCCGAGCCTGGTGGTGATCGCCGGGCGCGAGACGGCCACCAGCGAGGAACTCACCAGCAATCCGAACCTGATCCAGGCGATCGACGCCGCCAAGGGCGCTGTTTCGGCCCAGCGCGTCCTGCCCAAGGAATGGGGACGGGTGCGCTGGTTGCAGATCCTTCCGGACTGCCTGCTGGTGGCGACCGATGAAATGGTGGCGGCGCTCGAGCTCGAGAGCGGCCTGCCCACGCGCTGGACGCAGCTGGACCGGCGCTACAAGGACTCGCCGCCGGCGCAGGTTGCGGGCTCCTGGTGCCTGCTGCGCGAGCGATCCGGAAATGTCGTCGCCCTGAGCATGGCCACCGGGCGCGCCAGCGCGATGCCCTTCGTGGTTCCCTCGGGCGGCGAGGGAGAGTCGGGCCGCATCTCGGTGCAGCCTTATCGAAACCAGTGGCTCGTGCAGCGCATGCAGCGGATGAGCCTGCACGCCGACGATGGATCCCTGCAGGGAGCCGACGCGGTCGCGGTGGACCGTCGCTACGAGAACGCGGTGATCGGCGACAACGCGGTGTTCGTCATCGACGGCACCCGTCCCGATCTCTTCGCCGAGCCCGGCGGCGGTCCGGAGTTTCTGCTGCGCGAGTTCCGCCCCTCCGACGGACTTCGCTCCATCGGCGCGCCGGTCGCCGTGCGGACCACGGTCGGTCGGATCGCCCGTGCCGAGGCCATCGACGGATGGATCTTCCTCGGCGGGGATGACCGAACCATCGCGATTCCGGCACCTTTGCCCCATTGACAAACCGCCCGTTCTCATGGATAAACCCTGTTGACTTTCAACCACCAAGGGACCCGCGCCGCGACCATGAACACGCTCGACCATGATCTTCTGAAATTGCTGCTCGCACGCGCAACGGCGGCGCCGGCCATGGTCGGTCCCGACGACGACGAGGACATCGACCCCTTCGAGGATGACGACGACGACTTCGCCGAGGAGGATGATTTCGGCAACGAGGACGTTGAAGTCGAGGAGAAGGAGGAGGTCGAGGAGGACGACGATCTCGACGACGACGAGGACGAGGAGGACGAGATTGTCGTCGAGGAAGAGAAGGACGACGCCGAGGAGGAGGAGGACGACCTCGAAGACGATGACGACCTCGAAGACGAGGAAGAGGACGACGACGAGGATGAGGACGACGATGACGACGAGGACCTCGACGACGATGACGACGAGGATGAGGAAGAGGACGAAGACGAGGAAGTCTGACCCGGCTCAGTCCAGGCGCAGGGCCGCGATTCGGCAGGTTCCCGCCCCGGGCAGCAGCAGAATCACTCGTCCGGGGTTGCTTCCCGGGCCGCTGGGCGACCGGGCGAGCCAGGGCTCCTGAATCACCGTCACCGGGCCGCGAACCGGATCCACCGGCAGTGAAAGCGTGGCCAGGCGGTCCTTGAACGAAACCAGAAGCTGCTTGTCGCCGTTGGAGGTCGCCGAAAGGGTTCCCAGCGGAAGGGGCGTGAGCGTGTCCGTCCGTGGCTGCCAGATCGCCATGCGCCCCAGGTCGGGATGGAAGAACATCAGCGATCCATCCGCCCGCACCGCGCGGTCCGGCGGGATCGAGCTGAAGCACTGGTAGGCCAGTCGCTCCGAGCCGCGCATGGAGAGGCTCCGGCGGATGATCGCCGGCCGCGACTCTTCCGTCTTCATCGTCTGGCCCGGTCGCAGCGGCAGGTAGGCCAGTTCCAGCGTGCCGTCGCGCAGTCGCATCGCGAAAATGCCGTCCGGCGCCACGATCGGAAGCATCCAGCTTTCCTCCGGTTTGCGCGGCCATTCAAACCTTCCCTCGGGGCGCTCCACGATCACGGTGAACTCGCGCTCGCCAATGGCGCGGCGCGACCAGGCCAACTCGCCGCGCGGCCCGAGCGACGCGAAGGCGTTCACCGCGGAATCCTGCACCAGCCAGCGCGGGTCGCCGCCATCCCAGGGCAGCAGGCCGATCCATCGCGAGCCATCCTCCTGCGGGCTTTCCACCAGCACGCCCCGCGCGTCGCAGCCGCGGCCCAGCATGTAGGGGCCTTCCCAGGTGTGGGCGGCCTCGGACTCCTCGATGCCGCGCACCGAGACAATGCCATGAACCGCCGGGGGCGCCTCGGGGGCCGCCGTGAGCATCGGCCAGTTGAAGTTGGATTGCCGCTGCCAGGCCAGTTGCATGCCATCCGCGCTGGGCAGGGGCAGCTGGAATCCGTCGGTCGCCAGCGAGGGCAGGGGCTCGATGCGAAATCGCAGCGAGGTGTCCCGCGTCACCGCGCCGGAATCGTTGCGGACCACCTGGTCGCTGCCGCCCTCGTTCACCACCAGGCGGCTGGGGCCCAGCGGCGTCACCTGCTTCACGCATGCCGCCAGGCTCAAGGCCAGTGCCAGGCGCGCAATGGGATGGGCGGGGTTTCGTCTCATGCGTCAATTCCTGGGACGGGCAAAAGTGTACGACACCGGCAGGGCGGATTCGCAGGCGAAATCTTGAATGTGGAAAGCGAGTCCGCGCGTCGGGCGCCGGTCACTCGGGCTTGGGCGGAAGCGGCTCCTGCGTCTTCTGCGGGATCATCTCGTGCATCTTCGGAGCGGGCGGCAGCGGCGTGTTGACTTGCTCAAGCGGCTCGTTGGTTGGATTCGGCTTCTGCGGATCCTTCGAGCCTTTCTTCTCATCGAGCCGCTTCACCATTTCCTCCAGCTTGCTGTCCAGCGGCTTCTCCAGCGCCCGCAGTCGCTCGATTTCCATGACATTGAAGTTGGTGTCGTTCTCGTCCGGATTGTCGACGACCAGCGGCGTGACGAAAAGCACGAGCTCGGTCGCCGCGTCCACCTTCTCGGTCGAGGAGAAGACCCAGTCCAGCACCGGAATGTCGCCAAGGATCGGCACCTTGGTCTTCACCTTGTTCTCGGTTTCCTTGCGGATGCCGCTGATGACGATGGTCTGCCCGTTCTTGATCACGACTGAGGTGTTGGTCTGACGACGCTTGATGGTCGGATTGGAACCCGGGGCCGTCACTGTCGTGGGGGTGGTGTCCACATTGCTCAGCAGGATCTCGATCTGCATCGCGACATTCAGGTCCTTGGTGATGCGCGGCCGCACATTCAGTCCGATGCCGACGGCGATCTGGTCGAAGCTCGCGGTGGTGCCGCCGCCCGTGGTGCCACCCGTCGTCTGGCCGGTCTGGAAGGGCACATCCTGCCCGTCGAAGAACTTCGCCTCCTGGTTGTCGCTGGTGAAAACGCGCGGCTGCTGCAGGATGCGGACCTGGGTCTGCTCCTCGAGGGCCTGCAGGATCACAGTCGCGTCCACGCCGAAGGCCAGCACGCTTGAAGTCAGGTCGCCGATGAAGTCACCGGTGCGCGAGCCTTCGTAGATCGGGGTCGTGCCCTGCCCGTTGACCACGATGGCGTTGGCGCCGGTCAGCGGCTGAATGGTGCCGCGCTGCCCGAACTTCAAGCCGAAGGCGAACTGGTCTCCGAGCTGGACCTCGGCGAGGACGCAGCTGATCATGACCTGACGCCCGGGTTTGTCGAGCTTCTCGATGATGTCCATCATCGCCTGCTGGATTTCCGGCGCCGCCAGCACCAACACGCTGTTCTGCCCGGCGTTGGGCACGACGCGGGTCTTGCCCACCAGGGCGCTGACCTCGGTGGCCGTGTCGCCGGCTCCCCGAGCGGATTGCCAGGGGAACTTGATTTCGTTCGAGGTGCCGCTGGTCGAGCCGTTGCTGGTGACACCGGTGGGCTGGCTCGTCGAGGAGGATCCGGTCGTGGTGCCGCCCGCGGCGCCGCTGAAGTCGATGCCGGTCAGGCCTTCGTTGGGCGCCTTGATGCCGGTGCCGCTGCCGGCCTCGGCCAGCAGGGCGTTGAGGATCTCGGCCACCTGCACGGCGTTGGCGTGCTTCAATTCCACGCTGATGGGCAGGCCCGCCTGCAGCGGCTGGTCAATGTCCTGAATCAGTTTGTCCAGCCAGACGAAATTGTCCGGAGTCTTGGTGACGACCAGCAGGCGGCCCGAGTCCGGATAGGCCTCGATGCGGAAGACGTTGGAGACCGCGACGTCGGCGCCGGTGGAGTCGCCGCCGCCCGCGCCTTGCCGCGCGCCGCCGGCGTTGTTCCGGTTGGCTCCGCCCGCCGCGCCCGCCGCGCCGGAGAAGGGGCGCCGCGTCGTGCTGCTGCCGCCGCCGCCGGATTCCAGCAGCGCCTGCAGCATGTCCTTCACCTTGATCGGATCGGTGTACTTCAGGTCATACAACCGGAAGGGTTGGCCGTCCTTCGTAATCGGCACGTCCCACGCGGTGGTGATCAGGCGGCGGATTTCCTGCAGGATCTCCGGCTCGGCGCGGATCGTGAGCGAGTTCATGGTGGGGAGCACGGTGACGACCAGTTGCTCGCTGGTGCCGGGAATCAGGCCTTCGCCGCCGCTGCCGCTGGAGGAGCGGCGGGCCCCCGCGGGCTGCCCTGGTCGCTGCGGCTGGCCCTGCTGGCCGGGCTGCTGCGGCTGGGTATTGCCGCCGCCCACGGTCTTGGCCGCGAAGAGCTCCTGGATCAGCGTGGAGATCTGCGTCGCGTCGGCGTACTTCAGCTTGAAGGTCTCGGTGCGGACCTCGAGGTAGGCGGGCACGTCCAGCAGCGAAATCATCCGCTGCACGCGCTTGGCGAAGCCGATGTCGCTTTCCAAAATGAGCTGGTTGGAATTGTTGTCCACGCTGAACTGGACGTAGTCGGGCAGATTGCTCTGCAGCTGGTCGTAGACGTTCTGCGCCTTGGTGTTCTCGATCTTGAAGATCTTGAGGCAGATCGTGCCATCCTCGGCGAGCGCTGAAACGTCGATCTCCGGTCCGAGCACCGTGATCGGCTGCAGCTTGTTCATGTCGGTCAGCATGTCGATCATGACGACCTTGTCGGTCTCCACCACGCCGACCGCGTTCAGGCGGAAGGCCTGGAAGAGCAGGTCCAGCGCGTCCTGTCGGCTGACTTCCTTGTCCATGACCAGCGTGATCTTGCTGGCGGCGACCTGCTGCAGGCGGATCATCACCGCCTTGCCGGTGGTCTCGACGATGAAGGGGATCGTGTCCTCGATCTTCGTTTCCTTGAACGTCAGCTTGACCTTGTCGGTCGGACCCTGACGGCGTGCGCCGCGGATTTCCTTGGCGCCTTGCGAGAGGAGCGAGCCCTCGAGCTGGATCGTTCCGGCAGGCACCTCGTTGGGAACCGGCGCGATCTCGGTCGATTGAGCGCCGGTGGTCGAAGTTTCCTCGTGCGCCGCGGCGGGATCCGTTGGCGGCGCCGGAGTCGCGGTCGATGGTGTCGGTGCGGAAGTCTTGGAACCGGCGGCGGGCTGCGGCGTGGCGGCGGGGCGACGACCCGCATCCTGCGGAAGGATCACCGCCGAGTGAAACGCGACGGGCTTCTCAGCGATCGTCGCGGTCGGCTGCGGCGCCGGTTGCGGTCGCGCCGGTCGGTCATACGAGGACATCGCCAGCGCCGGCGCCACCACCGCCGCTGCAAGGAGCAGCACGGAGCGAATGGCGCGGAGTTGGATCGTGGATGGTCGCAAGGCTTTGGAAATCCGAGTCAAACAACTCTTTCGATATCGACCAAATGGTCACTTTTTGAGTGAAAAAACAGGGCTTGGTAGCGCCGAGGTCCGGCGTGGGAAAGGTACCAACCGAGACGCCGGTCAACGGTTCAGGGAGGTGGAGATTGCCCCTTTTTTAATTCATTTATGCGTTGCGCGAGTTGGGCGAGCTCGTTGTCCAGGCGCTCCTTCGTCGGGCCATCGAGGTCGGGATTGGTTTTGGCCTTCTCAATCGTCGCTTGGGGCGTGATGGCTGCGTTCAACGCCATGCCGTTGATCTGCATCAGTGGTGAATGGCGCCGGTGCGGCCATCTGCTTCGAGTCCCAACCCTTTTATTGAGCGGTACTTGGAGAGTTGGAAGCCGCCGAATCAGCGACGCTTGGCTGGGCCGGGACGGGGGGGTGCACCGGTGGAATCGGTTCGGGAACGGCCGGGGTATCGGCCGGTGGCGTGGCTGGTCCGACGCCGGGATCGGGTTGCGGTTGGTTGGCCGGCGCCGCACCGGGAACGGCGCTGGGAGGCGAGTCCGACGTTGATCCCGGAGGTGTGCCCGGGGGAGGCGCGGCGGCTCCATTGGCCCCATTTCGATTGGTGTTTCCCGGGTTTTTCGAGCCTGGTGCATTGCCCTTGCCCGTGGAGTCAAGGCCAGGATTCTTTTGCTTGGAGCCCGTCACAGGCGCCGTGGATTCGATGCCGGCGGTCCGCGCCGTCGACCACTTGCCGTTGAAGAACTCCTCCTTTTTCGTCGGCCAGATCGCCACGTCATACTCGCCGCCCTCGTGGCCGAGCTTCACGCTCCACGGTGCATTGGTGGCGATCACCTTGATGCCGTTGCTCTCCTCGCCGGTCTTGATCTGGAAACTGTCGAAGTAGACGATCGGTCCGAGCACCGCGATCGGTCTCTTGCCCGTGTATTCGGCGGGGATCGACGGGGGTGGCGGCTCGACGGGTTTCTCGATTTTCGGCGGCGGCGGCTTGGGCAGGGCTCGGACCGGCGGAGTCGGCATGAAGAAGGCGCTGCGTCCGTCGAAGCGGTCGCGGTCGAGCTTGGCCAGCTGCTCGTGCTTCTGCAGCGAGCCCTGCAGCGCCGAGGCGGGATCGATGTCCCCGCCGAAGACCAGCAGGGCGGAGAGCACGTTCAACACGCCGGCGAAGGCGATCCCTCCGGCGATGGCGACCAAGGCCAGCGCGGCCAAGAGACGAGGCGTCCAGTGGACGCCTTTGGGAGGATGAATCCAGGTCGGAAGGGGCATCAGCCGATCCCTCCACCGCTGGCGGACTTGCTCGGAACCACCCAGGCGTCCACCGTCATGTGCACGACCACCTTGCGCTCGGCCTCCTTGCGCTGCAGCCGGATGGAGGAGATCGATTCAATCGCCGGGTGCGACTCAATGTCAGCGACGATCTTGGAGAAAACCTCCGGCGAGCACTCGAACTGGAGCTCGCCGCTCACCTTCGACAGTTTGTCGCCGCCGGCGGACATGCCCGAGAGCCGGGTGCTTGCCCGCTGGGCGTCATAGCCGAAATTCGTGGTGGAATATTTCTTCACGATGCCCACGATCGCCTTGGCCATCGACTCGGCGCCCTCGGACTCGCTGCCGATGGGCTCGGCGGGGCCGAAGGTCTCCGGCCCGACGTTCGAGGCGGAGTCGTTGTTGGCGATCGTCTCCGCAGTGTCGCTCAGGATCTTCTGGATTCGGTCAGCCTGCTCGTTCCAGGATCGTGCCCAGCTCCAGCTCAGGGCGTCGACGGCGAAATAGGCGACCACGAGGGCCAGCAGGAGCACGCCCCAGCGGCCGGCGGGGGGCAGCGAGCGGATCTGCGCCAGCGTCGGATTGCGATCGAGGTTGAAGTCGAGCTTGAGATTCATTTCTTGCCCCTCAGGTGCTTGGTGAGTTTGTCAAACTCCTCCTTGAGCCGCTTCTTCGTCTCGTCGTCCACCTCGGCGCTTTGCCGCGCGATGGCCACGCGGCTGATCGCGGCCTGAGCCTCTTCCTTGCTCATGGCGTTGATCTCGGTGTCGCTCAGTGCCGGCGGGATGGGCGCCGCGACATTGGCGCTGTCGGGCGTGCGCTCGGAGCGCTTCGGAAGATCCGTGGGCCTTGCCGTCGAGGAGCGCGCGCCGCGGCTGCCCCGTCGCGTGCCCGAATCCGGTGCGGTCGCACTCTTGGCTTCGCCTTCGGGGGCGGCCTCCGCGCCGCCGCTCTCCGTCGCCGCGGTTCCCGATGGAAGGGCGGCGGGCTCCTCCTTCATCGGATCGGTCGAGGGGGCGTCGGCGGACGCAGCGCCATGGGTCGGCGCGGCGAGTTCCGTGGAAGCCGCGGGTTTCTCTTCGGATTTGGCGCTCGCATCCTCCGCGTCGTGGGCGGGCTTGGCGCCGGCGGGCGCCGGTCCATAGCGGCGCTCCGACAAAGTCTTGCGGGCGAAATCCTGCGTCTCCTTGTAATTGGGTCGCAGGGTCGGCTTGGTCACAGTCGCCGCCAGCGTGAATTTCGCCATTCCCTTGCCGTCGGGCGGCTCCAGCCGCTTGGTCATCTTGTCGAAAATTTTGCAGTCGCGCATCTGCCGCTCGAAGAGCAGCACCACTTCCATGCCCGACTGGCCATCGTGGCTCTTCGCCTGTCCGTGGATGGAGACGTTGCGATCCTGCGAGATGGTCAGGTCGTCCCACTCCACGCCCTCGGGCGTCACGTTGGCGATGTCGCCCAGCAGCTTGCCCATGGGCCAGGCGCGGCGCTCGAGATCCGAGTAGAGATCCAGCTGCTTTTGATAGGCCCGCAGCGAGCGCTCCTTGACATCCAGGTCGCCGACTTTCCAGTGCAGGAGCAGCAGCCGACCTCCCGCGAAGAGCGGCGGGGCCAGCACCAGCACCAGAAGGCAGAGCAGCACGGCCCGCACGAGCGACTGGGGCTCGGCGAGGCGGTTGAGCCATTCGCCCAGGCGCTTGGGCCGCTCGCCCATCGGCTGGGCGCGCAGCGACACCAGCGGCTTCTTCGGGCTGAACCAGATCAGGGCCGCCAGCGCCTTCAGGCCATGCTCGCGCCAGGCCGCGGCGTCGTTGAGTCCGTTCACGCGCTCCTCCAGCGCGGTGCGGTCGCCGAGGGTGCAGCCGAATCCGCCCTCGCCCGCCGCGGCGATCGCCTCGTCGAGCTGGGCGACCAGCGTCTCCGCCTGCGCCGCGTTCATGCCGCCGCGCAGCGCGCTCTCCACGACCGCCACGGTCGCGGCCTCGGGCCACTGCTCCGGGTCGATGCGCGTGCTGCGCACCGTCAGTCCCTGCGGCGTCCGCAATGCGAAGGAGAAAGCCGTGCGGTCCGGCGTGACGGTCACCAGCGGGCCGTCCGCGTATCCATCCATCGTCGCGGCCAGGATGGCCGAGTCGCCGGCGAAGAGCGGCTCTCCGTCCGGGGGCAGATCCCGCGCCAGCGAGGGGCCGGGATCGCTCGAGGGCCAGTCCACCACCACGCCGGTGCGTCCGCCATCGTCGGAGCGGAACGCCAGCACCAGGCTCGCCGTGCGCCAGGCGGGCACCGATCCCAGCTGCTGCGTCTCCGCCTGCAGCTGCAGGGCCGCCTGCAATTTGTCCTCGTCGGTGTCCGGCAGCTCGCAGGTGCGGCAGACCATCCGCGCCGGCTGCAGCACCGCGATCGTGGCGGCGGGGGATTTGAAGTTATTCGCCGCCTGGCTCGCGTCCCAGTCGCCCTCCATCACCACGCCGGCGGCGCTGCGGCGGAAGCGGATCGCCCGCTCGTCGCTCGCCGAAAGCGCGACCACGCAGTCCGGATCGATCTGGGCTCGGGTTCGACGCTTCATGGCTCGCGATACTCCAGGATCTTCACGGGGGATTCGGAACGATCGACTTGCACCACGATCTCGGCCTCGGCGCCCGAGCCTTCGGCCCGGCCTCGGCTGGAGATCAGGTAGACGGTGCTGGTCACATCGGCGACTTGTCCCAAAATCATGAGTTGCTCCTGCGTGGCACCGGACAAATCTACGATATCGGCAAGACTCACGAGCCCCTCCGCCTTGGAAATCCGCCGGCTCAGGATGGAGTCGGCAAAGCGGGTGTCCAGCTGCAGGATGTCGCGCAGCAGGCCGCGGCTGGCGGTGTTGAGGTTGACCTTGCCGGCGTTGGCCTGCGAGGTCCGCGAGTCCTCGAGGGAGCATTCGTTGAGCACCAGGCGCAGCTGCTTGTTGTCCAGATTCTTGATGGTGCTCGCGGTGGTCGCGGCGGCGCCGCTGCCGGCGGCGCGGCCGGCGCTGGAGCGCCCGGTCCGGTTGGCCGCGGTCCCGCCGGTGGCGCCCGCGTTGCGGGAGGCCGAAAGCTGCGAGAGCGGCGTGGCCAGGATGTTCGCCATCCGGGCGTTGTTGGTCTTCGCATAGGCCAGGATCGCCGCGGCCTGCGTCGCGTCGATGTTGGTGCGGGCCGACAGCTCTGCGGCCGTCGCCTTGCGCAGGTCCAGGCGGGGCTGCCCGCTCGCGGAGGTCGTCACCGGTCGCGTGGCCGCGGTGAGGTATTGCGACCATCCGGCGTCCAGCTTCCCATCCCCATTGTCGTCCGGCGCGCTGCGCTTGTTGTCGTCCTCGTTGGGGTCGAGCCGTCCGTTCAGATTCCAGTCTTCGCCGCGGACGTATTGCGGCCAGGCGCCGGCGACCAGCTCCAGCTCCGCGATGGAATGGAAATTTCCGTTGCGCGGCTCGTAGCCCAGCCCGCGGTTGCGGTAGTACTCCGCCTCGGCGCCGAGCTGCTGGGGATCGTTGTCGGCGTCGCGCCAGTCGTAGATGGAATCCACCACGTCCTGGGTGATGCTGGGCAGGGCGAGCAGCTGCGTGCGCGTCGCCACGTTGATGTTCAGCTTTGAGTTTTCGTCCAGCGGACCGGCCCACTCCTGTCCGTCGATGAAGTGGCGGATGTCCCAGGTCCCGGTCTCCACCGAGCCGAAGGCGTTGCTCTCCAGGTCGCGGGTAAGAGCCAGTGCGTCGTCGGGATCGGGATTCTTGTTGTGCCACTCCATGATCGCGATCATGGTCTCGACGCCGGCGCGGGCGGCCCAGCGGGCCTGCACCCGCGAGATCGACTCCCGTCCGATCGTGGCCTCGCGGAAGGCGATGACCTGCGTGGCGGCGACCACGATGGCGGCGATGGCAATCGCCCAGATCACCGTGATGGTCACCACGCCTCGGCGCCCGCCGGCGAACGGAATGATCCGGGCCGCGCTCATGAGGGACCTCCGGGGCGGTTGCCGCCGCCGCTTGGGGGAGGGCCGCCGCGACCGCCGGTGGAGGGACCGCCGGGAGGCATTTTGCCGCGATTTCCGCCGGTTCCCTGGCCGCCGCCGCCGGTGGGAATGCGTCCGCCTCCCGATGGATTCATGCCGCTGTTGATCATTCCGGCGCCGGATCCGCCGCTGGAAGTTCCGCCCGTGCTCGCGCCTCCGCCGACGGCGTCAGTGCCGCCGGCGCCTCCGCCCTGCGCCGCGGCCTCGGCGGCGGCATTGGCCGCGAGTGTCGCCTCGTCCAACTTGGGCGCCGCGACGCGATCGATGGGTATCTCGGTCCGCATGACGGTGATGGCGCGCGGATCCTCGTAGGCGTCCTCGCCGGGTCGCACGCCGCTGGCCGTGACGGTGGCCCGGATGGAGATCGGCAGGCCGTCGATGTCGCTGTCCCACTCCTGAACCCAGCTCGATCCGTCGTAGGCCTCGAAGCGCACGGCGATCACGCCATCGCCGACGGGCTCGGCGATGCCGCCCGCGTCCTCGTACTCGTCGGGCACCGCGTCGCGCCGGCGCCACAGTGCGGATCCGTCGCGGTCATCCTCGATGCGGTATTGCGTCTCGTACTCCTCGCCCTCGCCCGAGTAGTCGATGGAGCGGATGGGCCGAAGCCGCGTGGCGAACATGAGCAGCTGGTCGCGGTCCAGTTCGCCCATCGGCGTCCGGGTGACTTCGGGGGCCAGCCGCAGGCGTGTGTCGAAGAGATCGTCGCTGCGGAGCACGCTCTGCACGTCGCGGCGGATGTTCTCCAGCGCGTCGGTGGCGCGGCGCGAGGCGGTCATGCGGATGCGCGAGGCGTCGCGGGCCCGGCCCAGCTGGCTCAGCGAGCTCGCCACGGCGCCGGAAATGATCGCGGCGATGATGATCGCGACGACCAGCTCGATGATGGTGAATCCGCGCCTAGCCGCCATTGGCCGCCTCGTGTTTCTTCTCGAACCGTTCCTTGCGGTCGATCGGCTGCTCCGGCTTGCGGGTCGGCGGTGTCTGCACGTCGCGCGGCGCGACCTTGGTGGCGCAGCGGTGCTTGACGCCGTGGGTGTCGGTCACGGTCGCCATCACGTCCCACGCGTCCCCCTCGCCCGTGGAGGTGATGTCGATGGAGAAGCTCCATTCGTTCCAGGGGGCTTCGCAGCGGCCCTCGATGGGACGGCGGCGGGCGAACTGGACCGGCCCCTCGGCGAGCACCTGCCCAAGCAATTCATCCAGCAGCGCCGAAGCCTGGGCCTCATGCTCGCCGCGCTGCAGCATGACCAGGCTGCGTTGCGAAAGCGTGATCACCGCCGCCAGCCCCAGGGCCAGCAGCACGCCGCCGAGAATGGCGTCCAGCAGGGCGAAACCGCGGCGGACGGGATGGGAAGCGCGGCTCACCATGGCTCGCGGCTCATTCCCCGCGCGTCGAGATCGCGCATGGTGCGCTGGTCCTCCACGATGCGTCCATTGTCCACTCGGATCGGCATCGCGGCGCCGGGCTCCAGCACCAGCGAGGTGTCGAGGCCGTCGGCGATGACGCGCATCTCGATGCGCGGACGGTTGCCCGAAGGGGAACCGACGATGCGCCATTCGGATCCGCCGATGCGCATGCCATCGGCCAGCACGTCGGCCAGCTCGACGCTCTCCGGCATGCGGACCGGCTGCACGTAGCGGTCGGGCACCCACTCGGCGGGATCCGCCGGCCGGGCCGGGTTGGGCTCGAGCGTCCAGAGCTCGATCGCGTTGGAGTCGGGGTTCATGTAGATCGCGCATTGCTGCGAGCCGGCGTTGTCGCGCCACGCGAAGAGGCTGAGCAATTCCGAAAGGCGCTCGATGGCCACGTCGGCCTGTCCCTTGGAGAGGCCCCGGAGCCTGGGGATCACCGCCGCGGAGACCACCGCCAGGATCGCGATCACCACAATGAGCTCGATCAACGTGAAGGCGCGGCGCATGGGCACCGCCTTTTTACGGCGCTCCGTTGATGATGTCTTTGGCCTGTCCCTCGCCGCCGGGCTGCCCGTCGGAGCCGTAGCACACGACGTCGAAATCTTTGTTGTAGGTCGGCGGGAAGACCAGGACGTACTGGTGCTTCCAGGGATCGATCAGCTGGTTGGCGTTGCTCAGCAGGGCGTCGTCGCCCTCGCAGAGCTTGGTGAGCTCGAAGTCGTCGGTGACGTGGCTCATGCCGTTCTGAACCATGTACAGGCGCACGTTCTGGGCCAGCGTGTTCACGTCGGCCTTTGCCTTGTTGACCTTGGCGTTGCCCAGCAAGCTCATCACGTTGGGGACGATCAGCATGGAGAGGAGCGCCACGATGGTGACGGCGATGATCACTTCAAGCAGGGTGAAACCGCGGCGTGCTTGACGGAGAGGGCGATGGAGGGCTTGGGGTTTCATGAGGGTCTCTTCGGTGTGTTCCAGATAAGGAAGGGGCTCTTCCCAACGTTGGCCGGGCGAATTTACTGCCCATTGGAGTGAAAGTTCTTCCCGCTTCGACGGGAACAGTGGTCCCATAGCGTAGCCGCGGAGCGGCAAGAATTCAGCCTCCGAGGGCGGATTGCAACTGCAGCAGGGGCATCAAGATGCCCGCCAGCACGAAGCCGGCGATGATCGCCATGAAGACCAGCAGGATCGGAGGCAGGGCCTTGGTGAAGATCTTGATGCTGGTGTTCACCTGCCGGTCGAAGGCCGTGGCGGCGTGCAGCAGCATGCCTTCCAGCCGGCCCGACCGCTCGCCGATGTTGACGATCTGCACCAGCAGCGGGGGGAAGAATCCGCATCGCTCCAGCGGTTCCGCCAGCGACTGTCCGGTGGTGACCTTCTCCTCCACTTCGTCGATCGCCCTCATCAGGACGGCGTTGCCCAGCGTGTCCTTGGTGATCCGCAGCGACTGCAGGATGGGCAGGCCGGCGCTCACCAGCGTTCCCAGCGTCCGGGTGAAGCGGGCCACGGCGACATCCCTCAGCAGCTTGCCCAGCAGCGGCGTCCGCAGCAGTGCGTAGTCCTTCAGGCGCCGATGCTCATCGTCCTGAAGCCAGCGGCGGGCGCCGATGATGGCCCCAAAGACCAGCAGGATCACCAGCCACCACCAATGCTGCATGAACGAAGCGAAACCCAGCAGAATCCGCGTCGGCAGCGGCAGCACCATGCCGGGCTGCCCGACGATCGGGATCATCAGCTGCGGCAGGATCACGGTGACCAGCAGCGTGACGCTGGCCAGGATCAGCGCCGCCACGATCATCGGGTAGACGGTGGCGCCGATCAATTCGCGGCGCAATTCCACCGAGCGGTCGAGCAGGTCGGCCAGCTGGTGCAGCACCTCCGGCATGCGGCCGCTCGCGTCGGCGGCCCGCGCCATGCCGACGGTCATGTCGTCGAAGGGAATGCCGTAGGACTTCATGGCCTCGTAGAGCGGCTGGCCCGCCTCGACTTTTTCAATCAGCGTGTCCAGGATGACCGGCTGCGATTTGCCAGGAGCCTGCTTGCGCACGATCTTCAGCGCCTGCATCAGCGGTAGTCCCGCCTCGATCGCAGTGGCCAGCTCGCGGATCAGATTGGAGAGCTCGGAGCGGGTGAGGGTCGGCCGGCGCGGACCCAGCGTCATCCAGCGGGGCAGAGCGCTTTCGCCGGGCCTTGGCGTGGTTGAGGTTGATGTTCGCTGCGTTGAAATTCGCGAGGTGGAGACGACGATTTCATTCGATTCGACTTTGAGCGGGGTCAGGCCGCGGCTGCGCACCAGCCGGAGCGCGGCGGCGCGGTCCGTAGCCACCACCACGCCGCTGGATTCCAGTCCGCTTCGGTCAAGCCCGTCGTAGCGCCAGGAGGCCATCGATTAGGCCTCGTCCACGTCCTGGGTGGCGCGCATGACTTCCGCGATGGTGGTCTCGCCGCCGATCGCCTTCGCCATGCCGTCCTCGCGCATCGAAACGAATCCCGAGTCGACCAGTTGCCGAAGCTCCATGACGGATTGGTTCTCCGCGATCGCCGCCCGCAAGGAAGGATTCATCCGGACCAGCTCGAAGAAGCCGAGCCGGCCGCGGAATCCGCTGCCCGAGCAGGCCTCGCATCCGGCGCCGATCGTGACCATGCCGGCGAATTGCTCGAACTCCGCGGGCGAGATGCGCACGCGGTCGTCCTCGGACATCGCCACCTTCTGGGCGCAGGCCCGGCAGACCCGGCGGCCCAGCCGCTGCGCCAGCACGCCTTCGAGCACGCTGGCAATCAGGTAGGGCTCGGCGCCCATGTCGACGATGCGGCCCACGCTGGAGAGGGCGTCGTTGGTGTGCAGCGTGCTCAGGATCAAGTGTCCGGTCAGCGCGCTGCGGATGGCGATGTCGACGGTCTCGGCGTCGCGGATTTCACCCACCAGGATCACGTCGGGATCCTGGCGCAAAATGCTGCGCAGACCGCTGGCAAAGGTCAGGCCGCGTTTCGGGTTCACCGGAATCTGGTTGATGCCGGCGAGCTCGTATTCCACCGGGTCCTCGATGGTCAGGATTTTCTTGCGCGGGTCGTAAAGCTTGCTCAGCGCCGCGTAGAGCGTGGTGGTTTTTCCGCTGCCGGTTGGTCCCGTCACCAGCACGAGTCCGTGCGGCTTGGAGATCAGCTTGTCCATCATCTCCACCTGGTGCTGGTGCATGCCCAGGCTCTTCAGGTCCAGGGGCAGCGACGACTTGTCCAGGATGCGCATGACCACGCTCTCGCCGTAGATCGTGGGCACGGTGGAGACGCGGATGTCCACCTTGCGGCCTTCGAAGCGCAGCGTGATGTGGCCATCCTGCGGAACGTAGCGCTCCGCGATGTTCATCATGGACATGATCTTGATGCGTCCGATGATCGCGGGCTGCAGATGCTTGGGCGGACTCTGCTGCTCCACCAGCACGCCGTCGATGCGGTACTTGACCTTCAATTCGCCCTCGAAGGGCTCGATGTGAATGTCGCTGGTGCGCTTCTGGATGGCCTCGAGAATCAGCAGGTTGACCAGGTTGACCAGCGTGGGCTGCTCGGCCATGCGATGCACGTCGTCGGCCTGGATCGCGTCGAGATTCTGCTCGACTTCGCCGCTGCTTTCGCTGTTGCCTGCCAGGCTCTCCGCCATCCGCGCCGCGGTGACGCCGTAGGACTGCCGCATAAGCTCGCCGAAAGCCTCGGGCGCCACGCCGACCCGCTCGATCGGCATGTTGGCGATGGTGGCCGCCTCGTCCACCGCGTGCAGATCAAAGGGATCCGCCATCGCGGCGCGGAGCTTGCCTCCGGCGATCGACAACGGAACCACCCGCAGCCGCACGGCGATTTCGGAGGGAATCAGGCGGACCGCGTCGGCGTCGGAGGCGACGGGCTTCGCGAGCCAGGTGAATCCCGCGGCGGCGCAGCGCTCCTGGGGCGAGTTCGCGGCCGCGGCTCGCAGCATCGCGGCGACTCGTCCATTGGCATCACGACTGGGGACAACTTCGGGCACGGGTCGCGAGGGATTACTCCACGGTCTCCTGGTTCTTGGGTGCGGGATCGTCGCCCGCGGCAGGCGGAGCGGGGTCGGCGTTGCCTGGAGCGGCGGGTGCGGCCGGCGGATCTCCGGGTCCCTTGGGCTTGGGATGATGGTTGGCGCCCTCGTACATGCCCGGCGTGCTGGTTGGCGGCGGGGGACGCAAGCCGGGCACGCCGGCGGCGAGCCGTTCGGTCTGGTCCGGTGTCAGCAATTTCAGCACGCCTTCCCGAGTCTCCTGCACAATCCGGTTCTTCTCGTTGCGCAGGGGAACCATCGGATCCTGCGGAACGGCCGGCGCCTCGGTTCCATCCTTTGCGGCCTTCTTCGCGGCCACGGCGAGCGTCTTGCGCCGCGCCTTCTTCGGCTCCTCGGCCCGCGTGGTCTCGAGCATGCGCGATTGCAGCGAGGCCAGGGCGCCGCTCCATGCCGTCTGGGCGGCGTCGACTCCCTGTCGCTGCTCGGCGGTGAGATCGTTCAGGTTCAGCACCGCGGCGAAGAAGCTGGCCAGGGCGTCGGGCTGGAAAATTTCGCGGTAGCCCTGGGAGAGGGCGCGGGTCCGGAAGTCCTCGGCGTGCGGCGCCGGAAGGGACGCGGCGATTTTCTCGATCGACTCATCCTGGACCTGCCGCACCGCGACACGCACGGCCATGATCTGCTCCTGCAGGTCGGAGCCCGCGTTGGAGTTCATGGAGTCCATGGCGTCGGTGAACTTGGGCAGCAGCGCCGTGATCTTGGTGTCGCGGGCCTTGAGCGCGGCGTCCAGGGCCAGCTCATACTGGTCCAGGGCCGGCGCGGCGGTGGCGAGGACATCCGGCTGCAACTGCATCTGGCGGACGATCAGGACCAGGTCAACGCCCTCGCCCATCAAATCGGAATCTTCAAGAGAGCGGGTGCGCAGCACGGCGCGTTCGAACTTGGGCCAGCGCTCCTGCTGGGCATCCGAGAGCTGGCTCTTGATGCTGGCCATCAGATCGTCGAACATCCGCTCCTTCTCCGGCGCCCATGCCTCGATGGGTCCCAGCAGCGAGCGCATGTCCTTGGCGCCGCCCTTCTGCTTCTTGGCGGCATTGATCATTTTCTCGCGGATGGCGTCGGTGCCGGTCTTGAACGAGATCTGATAGTCCTCGAGCAGGCTCTGCACGATGGGGCGCTGCCAATCCTCAAGCTTGAGCGTCTCGACGATCATGGTCATGTCGCGGGGGAGCAGGTCGGGCTTGAAGGCCTCGGTGAATCCGGCCTTGCCGCCAAACTGTGCGGAGGCGGCGGGCGCGAGGGCGAGCAGCGAGAGGACAAGGAGGGCGGAACGCAGACGATTCATGGGGATCTCCATCGGAGGGGGTGGGTTCATCAACGAAAGAACAGGCATTCCCATTCGGGCAAAAGGCAATTTCTTGAACAATAAGTTCGTTCGTGCATCGCGACTTCGCCCATAATGTACGCCGAAAACGGGGTTCGCTCAGCCGGGGCTCACGGTTCGCTGCTCGATCCGCTTTTCGGATTTGGTGACCACGATCCGGTCGACGTAGATCCCGGGGGTGTGGATGCTTTCGGGGTCGAGTTCACCCGTTTCCACGAGAATCTCGACTTCGGCGACCGTCACCCGGCCGCACGACGCCACCATCGGGTTGAAATTACGGGCGGTTTTTCGATAGATCAGATTGCCGCTTCGATCCGCCTTCCAGGCCTTCACCAGGGAGAGGTCGGCGCGGATGCCGCGCTCCAGGACATGCAGTTCGCCGTCGAAGAGCTCGGTGGGCTTGCCTTCGGCGACGATGGTTCCCACGCCCGTCCGCGTGTAGAAGGCGGGGATGCCCGCGCCTCCGGCGCGCATGCGCTCCGCCAGCGTTCCCTGCGGACAGAACTCAAGCTCGAGCTCGCCGCTCATGAATTGCCGCTCGAACTCGGCATTTTCCCCCACATAGCTCGAGACCATCCGGCGGACCTGGCGCGTCTTCAGGAGCACGCCCAGCCCCCAGTCGTCGATGCCCGCGTTGTTGCTGACGCAGGTCAACTGCCGAGCCCCGGTGTCGCGCAGCGCAAGAATGAGCTGCTCTGGGATGCCGCACAGGCCGAAGCCGCCGACCGCGATTTTCATGCCGTCCTTCACCAGGCCCGCCAGGGCCAGCGCGGGAGTCTCGAAGACCTTGTTCATGGCGGGAGTGTAGTGAACCGCGAAGGGTTGCTAGGCTTGGCCGCTTCCACCCATCGTGCGCATCGTCGTCCTTCTCATCTTCCTTTCGGCCCTGCCCGACGCGCTGGTTGTTCCCGTCCTGAAGGATCTATTCGCCGATCGCTATGGCGTCTCGGCATCCCAGGCCCAATTGTTCCTGGCCGTGAACTTGTTCGGGGCGGTGCTGGCGGTGCCGCTGGTGCGGCTCATGCGCCGGCGCATGCCGGGCTGGGCCGTGGTGAGCTCGACCGCCCTGGTGGATGGCATGCTCATGGCGATCATGTGGTTGCCGATCGGATTCGCGGGAACCCTGGCGCTGCGAACCGTCGAGGGCGCCGCGGACGTGGCCACATTCGCCGCGCTCTTTCAGATGCTCGGTCGCAGCGATCCCGGCCACCGCGCCTGGAAGCTCGGCCTGGGAGCGACGGTCCTGGTCGCGGGTCTGGGCATCGGCGTGGTCGTCGGGGGCATGCTGACAAAACTCTCAGGCAACCCGGCCATCACGCTCATCGTCGGATCGGCTTCCTGCCTGGCGACCGGCGTGCTTGCGTTCCTCTTCCGCGCTTCGCTGACGGTCATGGCCGGCCGTGAGATCGATGCTGATGCCGATGTCACACCCGCGACTCAGGATCATGGCGGACCGCCGGGAAAATTGTGGCCGATCCTCTTGATGGCCGCCACGGACCGCGCGACCGGCGCCATTCTGACGGCTGTGTTTGCCAGTTTTTTCCTGGGGGGATTGGGCTACACCGCCGCCGAGCGCGGCATGCTGGTGGGTTTGCCTCTGTTGCTCATGGCCATAGGCGCCGCTCCCGCGGGATGGGTTGCGGATCGAATGGGCACGCTGGAAACCCGCACTCTGGCCGCCGTGGTCTACGCATTGTCCCTTGCCATCGTGCCCTTTCTGGGGGGAACGGTCTTCGTTCTTGCGTGCGCACTGCTGATTCTGGGAGTGGCGGCGGCCCCCTTGCTTCCGGCGTCGCTGGCCCTGGTCCTGACCGCGCGGCGCGGCATGTCCGGACTTGCGGCCTTTCGCGCCGCGGGGGACATCGGGTACTTCACGGGCATCGTCGTCGCCATCGCCACGGGCGTGCTGATGGACGGGGGCCGGGCCAACGTGCAGGCGGGACTTGTCTGCGGTTTCGCGCTGCTGCACGCGGCGGTCACCGTGGTGGCCTGGACGGTGCTCAGGAACCAGCAGCGAACGCCACAAGCCCTCTCCGCGGCCTGATCGAACGGGAGGAAATAAGCCTCAGTTGTGCGTGAGCGGGGGACGCTCACCGCGCAGGGTGATCAGCGCATCCTTGAGCTTTTCAAGGGCGCGGTTCTGGATCTGCCGCACGCGCTCCTTGGTGACGCCGATCATCTGCCCGACCTGCTCCAGGGTGAGCTGGACCTGCGGGGCCGCGGCGTCCAGCCCGAAGCGATGGAAGATGACCTTCTGCTCGACGTCGCTCAGCTCGGCGCTGTTGCGGGTGATCATGTAGCGCACCTCGGCGGCGGAATCTTTTTCGTGGGCGGATCGAAGCAGCTCGAGATGATTCGAGCGCTCGAACTGCGGATCGAATTCGCCGGGGAAGCGCTGGCGGTACTTCTGCAGCTTGATGCCGAAGCGGCTGAACGCCTTGAGGATGGCCCGGCATCCGTAGGTGCTGAACTTGAAGCCGCGGCCGCAGTCGAACTTGTCGACCGAGCGCATCAGGGCCATGTTGCCCTCGCCGATCAGGTCGGCGTAATCGCTTTCGCCCAGCGGCACGCGCTTGGCCATGGCCAGCACCAGGGCCAGATTGATCTCCGCAATCTGGGCGCGGTAGCCCCGCGCGGTCCGGTGCCAGCGCAGGATCTCTCGGGCCTGCTCCGTGGTGGGGGTCCGGCCGGCAAGTTCGTCCTGCAGCAAGCGCACCCGGTAGCGGGCATAGTTGAACTGCAGGAAAATGACCCGCTCCTGGGCGGCGGTCAGAAGGACCGAGCCTTCCTTCTTGTGCTTGCGCTCGCCCGGCTTACCGCCGGTCGCCTGATCGATCAGGGGGCGATACCACGTCACATCGGCGAAGCGGATGGCGGCCGGCTTCTCGTAGATTTTCTTTTCGGCCCCGGGCACGCGGAACTCGGGCGAGTCCATGTAGTCCATGGGCTCGGCCATGATTTCGCGCATCAGCGCCTCTTCCTCGGCGGTCAGGGAGGCCGAGTTCTTTTCGGCGGCGCGGGAATTCCGGCGCACGGATGGGCGGTTGCGCTGCCTCATGCGGTCCAGGGGAGAATTCTTTCCAATCATCGAATCGATCACGCGTCACCTCGATTGGGCGGTAGGGGTCTCGGAGCCGACTTGGACGCTAATGAACTCTTCGCAGGAGGGTTCAGCAGGAGATCCAAATTGGTTGAATTAATAAATGCACCGGCGTTCCCAGCCCAAAAAACAACTTTGAACTCGGAGTTCGAACCGCGCCTGCTCTTTTGGCAGCCCGGCTTACTCGGGCTTGCTGCCGGTCGAGTCGTAGACGTAGCTGTCGCCGACCCTTGTGTAATCCAGGAGTTCCTCGGCTTTGAAGAAAATGCCGAGCTCGCGGGCGGCGGCCTCCGGGCTGTCGGAACCGTGGATGAGGTTGTAGCTGTTGGACACGCCGAAGTCGCCGCGAATCGTGCCGGCGGCGGCCTTGCTGCCGAAGGTCGCGCCCATCATCCCCCGGCTGACCGCGATGGCGCCGATGCCGCGCACCGCCAACACCAGAACCGGATTGCCGGTCATGAATCGAACCAGCCCGGCGTAGAAGGGCTTCGACACGTGGTCCTTGTAGTGTTCGGCGGCAAGTTTCTGCGAAATGCGCATCAATTTGCATCCGACGATCTGCAGTCCCTTGTCTTCGAAGCGGGCAAGAATCCGCCCCATCAGGTTGCGTTGAACGGCGTCGGGTTTCAGGATGATGAGCGTGGTTTCCATGGGATCTCCGGGTTGGGTCGCGAATGGTAGCGGAAGTTTCGGCCATCAAGGGCGGCGGAGCAGGGGAAAAATGCGTTGGGAAAGGCCCGGGAGTGCCGAAGACACGGTAGTTTCACCGACTCGCATCGACACTGAACCCAGGAGTCATGATGATGGGCAAGGACGCCGCGTTGATGAGCAAGCCACGATCAAAGCCAGGAAAATCCCGCGGAGTCTCCGGCGCCGAAGGCGCGGCCGAAGTCGGATCGTCGAAGAAGGGCAAAAGCCGCGGCGCCACCGCCGAGGAGATGGGTTCGCGCCAGCGCGACATCTCCGTCAGTGAATTCTTTGCCAAGAACCGCCACCTGCTGGGCTTCGACAATCCGCGCAAGGCCCTGCTGACCACGGTCAAGGAAGCCGTGGACAACAGCCTCGACGCCTGCGAGGAGGGCGGAATTCTTCCCGAACTCGCGGTGGTCATCGAAGATCTGCAGCCCGACCGGCCGGCCACCGCCAAGAGCTCGCGCTACCGCATCACCGTCATCGACAATGGCCCCGGCATTGTCCGCAAGCAGGTCGAGAACATCTTCGGCCGGCTTCTCTATGGGTCCAAGTTCCATCGATTGAAGATGAGCCGCGGCCAGCAGGGCATTGGCATCAGCGCCGCGGGCATGTACGGCCTGATCACCACGGGCCGCCCGATGCAGATCGTCACCAAAGTCAAGACGGGCGAGCCGGCGCATCGCATCGAGCTGGCGATGAACACCAAGACCAACCGCGCCGAGGTGACCGACGACGCGGAGACCAAGGATTTTCCCCCGGCGAAGCTTCGCGATCTGACCTCGGGCTCCCGCTCGCTCGCCGCGACCGGCGACTTCCTGAGCGCGATTTCGTTCCCCACGGGAACCTGCGTCTCCATCGAGCTCGAGGGGCGCTATCAGAAGGGGCGCGGATCCGTCGATGAATTCCTTGAGCTCACGGGCATCGCCAATCCGCATGCGCGAATCAGCTATGTGCCGCCCTCGCGCGAGAGCGGCGCGGACGACGACGAACTGCTTCCGGTCGACGCGGCGGCGGGAATGGTGGAGACCGGCGGCGACAAGGTCGAGGTGACTTCGGAGCACCACGGCGTCATTATTTTCCCGCGCGCGGTGGAGGAGCTTCCACCGGAAACCCGTGAAATCCAGCCCCATCCCAAGGGTGTGGAACTGGGCACGCTGCTGCAGATGCTCAAGGAATACGAGGCGGCGGAAAAAGGATCGCTCTACAAATTCCTGCAGGAACAATTCTGCCGGGTCTCTGCGGCCACGGCGGGAACGCTTTGCGAGGCCGCCGGCGCCACCAGCCGGACTCGCGCGGGAGACATCGAGCCGCCGCAGGCGGAGAAGTTGTACAAGGCCTTCCAGGAGATCCGGCTCGGCCCGCCGCCGGTCGATTGCCTGGCGCCGATCGGAGTCCGGCAATTGCTGGCGGGCATGCTCAAGGGCGTCCGCGCCGAGTTCTACGCCGCGAGCAGCCGCGAGCCGGAGATCTACCGGGGCCGTCCCTTCCAGATCGAGGCGGCGATCGCCTTCGGCGGCGAGTTGCCCGCCGAGGAGACCAGCCGCGTGATCCGCTTCGCCAACCGCGTGCCGCTGCTCTTCCAGCAAAGCGCCTGCTCCAGCTTCAAGGCCGTGGCGGAAACCGGCTGGAAAAACTATGGTTTGACGCAGCCCCGGGGCAGCACCCCCACGGGGCCGCTGGTGATCCTGATCCACATGGCCAGCGTGTGGGTGCCCTTCACCAGCGAGTCCAAGGAGGCGATCGCCGACTACGACGAGATCCGCAAGGAGATGAAGCTGGCCCTCATGGAATGTGGCCGCAAGCTCGGCAGCTACCTGCGCAAGCGCCAGACCATGCGCCGCGAGGGGGAGCGCCGCGACGTCTTCGAGCGCTACATCGGCGAGGTCTCCAAGGCGCTGCACCACATCCACGGCGCCGACGCCCGCAAGGTCTACGACGCGCTGCTGGCGCAGGCCAAGCATCGCACCCGCAAGGCCGACCAGGTGCTCAACGAGGATGGCAAGGTCGTGAAGGAGGAGGACCCCGGCGACCAGGAGGGCGTGATCGTGGTGGAGGAAGCCATCCCCATGATCGACGTGGGCGCGAGCGCGGCGCCGGCCGCGGAGAAAACCAAGGTTGAACGAGCGGCGAAACCGGCAGGTTCCAAGCGCAGCGCGGCGCCCGCGGCCGCCAAGCGGAAGCGGACCGGCCGCACCGATGATTCCCCCACGCTGTTCGAAGCCGACTGAATCGAGAACCCATGGCCAAGAAAATTTCCAGGCAAGTCAACACCAAGGCCCGCGACGTCGCGACGCAGAAGAAGATCCTCACCCTCGCCGAGGGCGTGACCAAGGCTGCACTGGGCGGCAAGGAGCCCATCGTGAGCGTGCCGACGCGCTCACGCTCCAACACGATTTGGAACAAGAAGCGCGGCATCCTGGAAATGGGCAAGGCGACGCAGGAACGCCAGCTCTTCAACCTGAACCAGGCCAAGATCTTCATGCAGACGCTGCTGCATTCCGGATCGATCAAGGACCTGATCGAGGCGGACAAGACGCTGAGCTTGCGCGGAATGTTCTACAAGGGCCTGCACACCGTGGCGGGCACCAAGGAGAAGACCTTCGTCGACCAGGACGAGTCCGACGGCATCCTCGAGGACCTGGAAGTCTCGCTCACCGCGCTGCGCGAGGAGCTGCACATCTTCGCGAAGAAGGCCGGCACCATCGTCGGCAACATCACCCTGGTCGACTCGGGCGACGAGATCGACTGCCGGCGGATGGGCTCGGGGGGCTACGCCATTCCCAGCATCGTCGAGCCCGACGTGATCCAGTTCAAGAAGTGCGAGGCGAAGTTCATCCTGCACGTCGAGAAGAACACCGTGTGGAGCCGCTTCAACGAGGACCGCTTCTGGGAGAAGCACAATTGCATTCTCACCGAAGGCGGCGGCCAGCCCCCGCGCGGCGTGCGCCGTTTGCTGCGCCGGCTGCACGAGGAATTGAAACTGCCCGTCTACTGCCTGCTCGATTGCGATCCCTGGGGGCACTACATCTACAGCGTGCTCAAGCAGGGTTCGATCTCACTGGCCTTCGAGAGCGAGCGGCTCGCCATCCCGGAGGCGAAATTCCTGGGGATCCGCTCCAAGGACTACAAGGCCTGCGGCCTGAGCGACGATGTGCAGATCGCTCTCAACGACAACGACATCAAGCGCGCCAAGGAGATCATGGCCTACCCGTGGTTCCAGGGACACAAAACCTGGCAGAAGGAAATCGAGGGGCTCCTCACCAACGGCTTCAAGATGGAGGTGGAGTCCCTGATCACCAAGGACATCTCCTACGTGACCGAGGAGTACGTGCCGTCGCGCTTGAAGGCCAAGGACTGGCTCGAGTGATTTTGGGGTAGAAAAAGCGAAAAACACGTGCCTTTGGAGGGATCGCTGAAGACCTCCACCCGGCCTCCGTGCTCCTCCACGATACGCCGCGTGGTCGCCAGTCCGAGGCCGCTGCCTCCCGGCTTGGTGCTGGCGTAGGGACGGAAGATCGTCGGCAGGCGCGAGGGCTCAATGCCGGGGCCCGTGTCGATGACGTCGAGCCGGTAGCCACCCTCGCCCGTGCGGCCCGCGGGCATGGCCTCGACGCGCAGCAGCAACTCGCCGCGGCGCTCGCCCGCCGCCGCCTGCCCCTCCGGGCACATCGCCTGGACCGCGTTGATGATCAAGTTCAGGATCGCCTGTTTCAGGAGCCCGGCATCGATCGCCAGGATGGCGGGCGCCGAGGGCGTGTCGACCCGCAGCAGCACGCCGGCGCGCTCCGCCTGCGGATGGAAAAAGTCCGCGAGCTCCTGCACCAGTTCGCGCAGGTCGCGCGGCTGCGGATCCAGCTTGATGCGCCCCGCGAAGCGAAGGAAGTCGCTCAGGATGTCCTTCAGCCGGCTCGACTCGCGGGCCAGCGCGTCGGCGCGCTTGATCGCGGTGGCGCGCACCGGCTCGGGCAGCTCGGAGTCCAGGACCTCCTCGCGCAGCAGCTGGGCGTTGAGCGTGAGCGTGGAGAGGGGATTCTTGATTTCGTGGGCGAGCCCGCTGGTCATGCTGCCCAGCTCCGCCAGGCGCTCGGCTGACTGCGCGCGGCGCTCTGCGGCCAGAGCGCGGTCGGCGCGGCGGCGCAGGGATCCCGCAGCGGCGATGCTCGCCAGCACCGCGCCGATCAGGGCGCCAACCAGAATGGCGGGGATGGAATCCATGTTCAGACCGGCCGGACCGCATAGACCGCGACATGCGGAGGGACCCGGCGGCAACGACGTGTTCTTGCGGATGAAAAAATCAGGTTCCCGCCCTCACGCGCGAGGCTCAGGAGGTGGGAGTCTCGGACTTGGTGGGCACGCGGTTTGATTGAACCTTGGTCGCGGACCAGCCCTTGGGGCCCTTGGTCGCGGAGTAGATGACCGCCTCGCCGTCGCGCAAAGTTCGAAAGCCGGCTTCCTGTTCGATGGTGGAGAAATGGACAAAAATATCCTCGCCCTGGGGCCCAATAACGAATCCAAAACCTTTTCGCGGATCGAACCACTTCACTGTGCCGTGGACATTGACGAATTCATTCTCATTGCTCATTGCAGTAGCCTCCAGAAGTTTTGTCGAACACACCCCATCCAAGGGTATTGTGCGCCCAAATTTGAACTTGTGCAAGGAAAATATTTGGAACAATGCCAAGTTCCGCGGGAGACGCGAAATTGGCGCAGGCTTTGCTCCTTCCGGCGGCTTGAACTCATAATTCCAAGGTTTCACGGGGGAATGGGCGGGGTTTCCTCGCGGCCGCCCACCCCTCGGCGGGGCCGGCTTGCCCCTGCCCGCGGGGGCGGGGCGAAGAAAAAACCCGCTCATTTTGGTGAGCGGGTTTCGTCAACTTCTGGAAAGGTGTGGAATCCGGATCAGTTCGCCTGCGCGGTCTCGGGAGTCAGCAGCGCCTTGCGGCTCAGCTTGATGCGACCGTTCTCGTCGACGTTGATCACCTTTACCTTGATCGACTCGCCGATCTTGACGTGCTCAAGCACGTTCTTGACGAAGCCGTGCGCCAGCTCGGAGATGTGGCACATGCCGTCGGTTCCCGGCACGAGCTCGACGAAGGCGCCGAACTCCTTGACCGCGACCACCTTGCCCTCGAAGACCGAGCCCACCTTGATCTCGGCGCCCAGCGCCTCGACCTCGAGCTTGGCCTGCGCGGCCTTGGCGGCGTCGGAGCAGGCGATGAACACGGTGCCATCCTCCTCCACGTCGATCTGGGCGCCGGTGCGCTCCTGCAGCGAGCGAATGGTCTTGCCGCCCGGTCCGATGAGCTTGCCGATCTTCTCCGGGTCGATCTTGACCTTGGTGATGCGCGGGGCGAACTTCGACATCTCGTCGCGGGGCTTGGCGATCACCGCCTCGATCTTGTCAATGAGTTGCAGGCGGCCTTCGCGGGCCTGCGCGAAGATAGTGGCGATCTCCTCGAAGCCGAGGCCGCGGGCCTTCAGATCCAGCTGGATGCCGGTGATGCCCTCGCGGGTGCCGCTGACCTTGAAGTCCATCTCGCCGAAGAAGTCCTCTTCGCCGATGATGTCGGTGACATGGGTCACTTTGCCGTCTTTGGAGGTGAAGCGCCCGACGCTGATGCCCGCGCAGGTGGCCTTGATGGGCACGCCCGCGTCCATCATCGCCAGGCAGCCGCCGCACACGCTGGCCATCGAGCTCGAGCCATTGCTCTCGGTGATCTCGCTGACGATGCGGATGGTGTAGGGGAAGTCCTCCGGATTTGGAAGGATGGCGAGCAGACTGCGCTCGGCAAGGGCCCCGTGTCCGATCTCGCGGCGGCCCGGTCCGGTGATGCGGCCGGCCTCGCCCGTGCAGAAGGGAGGGAAGTAGTAGTGCAGATAGAACTTCTTCGCGTACTCCGGCATCAGGCCGTCGATGATCTGCTCGTCCTTGATGGTGCCGAGGACGCAGGTCACGATCGACTGGGTCTCGCCGCGCTGGAACATGGCGGAGCCGTGCGTGCGCGGAAGAAGGCCGACGGCCATCTCCAGCGGACGAATCTCGCGCAGGCCGCGGCCGTCGGGGCGAATGCCCTGATTTCCCGCGAGATCCTGGGTCATTTTCTTCTCGAGGATCCGGAAGGCCTCCTTGGCGTCGCGGTTCGCCTTGTCGGCGGCGCAATGCTCGGTGTAGGTCAGGCCGGGAGCCACCGCGAAGTGGGTGTCGAGCATCCACTTGCGCAGACGATCGATCTCGGCGTTGCGGTCGCTCTTGCCGTGGATCTGGCGGGCCTTCTTCATCTCCTCGCCCACCACGGACTTGACCTTGGTCATGATCTCCGCGGAGGGCAGCGTCAATGTGCCCATCACCGGCGCCGGAGCGTTCGACTTGACGCGAAGCTCATCGATCAGCTTCAGGATGGGCTGGATGCCCTGCTCGTAGCCGTAGCGGATCGCGGCGAGCATGTCGGCCTCGCTGATTTCGGCAGCGCCGACTTCGATCATGTTCACGCCGTCCTTGTGTCCGGAGAGGACCAGGTCCAGGTCGCTGAATTCAAGCTGGGCGACGGTCGGATTGATGACGAACTGAAGTCCCGTTTCCGTTTGCAGTCGGCCCACGCGCACGGTGGCGATCGGACCCTGGAATGGAGCGTCGGTGATCGAGAGCGCGGCGCTGGCGGCGGTGCAGGCGATCACATCTGAATCGCTCTGGCCGTCGTGGCTCAGCACCAGGCACTGCAGCTGGATTTCATCGACAAATCCGTCCGGAAAGAGTGGACGAATCGGCCGGTCCATCATTCTCATGGTGAGCACTTCCTTTTCGGAGGGCGCGCCTTCCTTCTTGCGGAAGCCACCCGGGAAGCGGCCCACGGCGGTGTATTTCTCGCGGTAGTCGCAGGTCAGCGGGAAGAAATCGATGCCCAGGCGCGGCGCGGCGCGGACGGCGGTGGCCAGGACCACGGTGTCTCCGTAGGTCGCCACCACGGCGCCCGAGGCGAGCTTGGCGATCTTGCCGGTCTCCAATTTGAACGTGCGGCCACCAACTTGGCACTCGACTGAGGTTGGAACGTGCTTTGACATGAACTGTCTCCTAAAGGGGATGAAACCCGCTCAGTCTTTTGGGAGGCAGAAGGCAAGCCGCGGTCTTCACCGCAAATTGCCCACTGCCACCGACCGATGTGAACGGGCCAGCCTGCAATTACTTTCGCAGACCTAACTTGTGAATCAACGCGTTGTATCGCTCGCGGTCGATGCCGGCGAGATATTTGAGCAGGCGGTTGCGCTGCCCGACCATGAGAACCAGGCCCCGTCGGGAGCTGTGATCCTTCTTGTTGGCTCGGAAATGGTCCTGGAGGGACACGATCCGCTCGGTCAGCATCGCCACCTGGACCTCGGGGCTTCCGGAGTCCTTGGCGTGGCGGCGGTTGTCGGTGACGACTTTCTTTCGGGCTGCAATCGAGATCATTCTTTTTCCTGATGTGTGTTTGAGGAGGCCTTGCGCCTCGAAATGTGTTCACGAATTTGGAGCCGGGCATCCTAAGGGAAAGGGGATTGCCTCGGCAAGAGGTGGCTCCCCCAAATGACCCGATTTTGTGATTTCACGACCGGTCCGGAGCATGGGAAGGCGAAAAAAGCCCATCTTCGTCTATTCTTCGGCCATGTCCGGCACCGCCAACAAAGTGGACGACGCATCCCTGAAGGAAACCGTCGGCGTCTACCTGGCGGACGCGGCCCGGGCCGAGCAGGGCGGCGGGCCGTCGGGGGTCGAGCGGCAGCACAAACACAAGCGACTGACGGCGCGGGAGCGGCTGGGCCTGCTCTTCGACGAAGGGACGCCGCTCATGGAGCTGGGGCTGCTTTCGGCGTGGGGCATGTATCAGGAATACGGCGGCGCTCCGGCCGCGGGCGTGGTCACGGTGATGGGCGTGGTGGAGGGGCGTCCCTGCATGGCGATCGCCAACGACGCCACGGTGAAGGCCGGCGCATTCTTCCCGATGACCTGCAAGAAGATCATTCGGGCGCAGATGGTGGCGGAGCGCGCGGGCCTGCCGCTGCTCTACCTGGTCGACAGCGCCGGAGTCTTCCTTCCGCTGCAGGAGGATGTCTTCCCCGACACCGACGACTTCGGCCGGATCTTCCGCAACAACGCGGTGTTCAGCGGCAAGGGCATTCCGCAGATCAGCGCCATCATGGGCAATTGCGTGGCCGGCGGCGGCTACCTGCCCGTGCTCTGCGACGTGCTGCTGATGACCGAAGGCAGCGGACTCTATCTCGCAGGTCCGGCGCTGGTGAAGGCGGCGATCGGCCAGGAGGTGAGCAGCGAGGAACTGGGCGGCGCGAAAATGCACTCGGAGATCTCCGGCACGATCGACTTCCGCGAGCCGGACGACCAGGCCTGCCTGAAGCGGATGCGCAGCCTGATGGCCAAGCACCAGGTCGCGCGGCGGCTGGCCGAGCCGCCGAGCCCGCGGGTGGCGCCGAGCCGCGAGGGCTCGGAGGTCTACGGCATCTTCAAGAGCGACCTGGCGAAAAGCTACGACATGAAGGAGCTGCTGGAGTGCTTCGTGGATGGCGATTCGTTCGACGAATACCGCGCGGAGTTCGGCAAGAGTCTCGTCTGCGGCTACGCCAACATCGGCGGCTTTCCCTGCGGCATCGTGGCCAACCAGCGCAAGATGACCGACCGGATCCTGCCCGGCGGGCGGACGGGTCCGACCAAGTCCATCAACATGCCTGCGGTGATCTACGATGACAGCGCCGACAAGGCGGCGCGCTTCATTCTGGAGTGCAACCAGCGGCGGGTGCCGATCATCTTCGTGCACGACACCACCGGCTTCATGGTCGGCCGCGACAGCGAACAGAGCGGCATCATCCGTTCCGGCGCCAAGATGGTGAACGCCATGGCCAACAGCATCGTCCCCAAGATCTCCCTGATGGTCGGCGGCTCCTTCGGCGCCGGCAACTACGCCATGTGCGGCCGCGCCTTCGACCCCTTCCTCTCGCTGGCCTGGCCCAGCTCGCGCTGCAGCGTGATGGGGGCGGCCCAGGCGGCAAGCACGCTTCTGCAGATCGACCTTTCGGCGCGGGAGCGCAAGGGGGAGAAGATCGACGCCACGATGCGCGAGCAATTGCTCAAGGCGATCACCGACAGCTACGCGCAGCAACAGGACATTCGCTACGCGGCGAGCCGCGGCTGGATCGACCGCATCATCCGGCCGCAGGACACGCGGCAGGAGCTCGCCTTCGCGCTGGCTTTGGCGGCCAACACGCCCGTGACCGGGGAACTGCGCACCGGCGTGCTGCAAACGTGAGCGGGTCGGCGCTTGAAATCGTGGTCGCCAGCGGGAATCCCCACAAGGTGGGAGAGATCCGCGCCGTGCTGGAGCTCGAGGGACTGGGCGACTCCGTGGTTCTGCGATCGCTGGACGAGGTCGGCGGTCCCTTTCCCGAGCCTGCGGAAACCGGGCGTACCTTCGAGGCCAACGCCCGGATCAAGGCCCTCGCCTACGCGGCGATGGCGCGGCGCATGGTGCTGGCGGACGATTCCGGACTCGAGGTCGATGCGCTGGGCGGTGAGCCGGGAGTCGACAGCGCGTACTGGGCGGGCACGGAGGGAAGCCGCGCCGATCGCGATCGGCGCAACAATGAAAAATTGGTGAAGGCGATGCGCAGCGTCAAGCCGGAGGATCGCGCGGCGAGGTTTGTCTGCTTCATGTGCGTCGCGTCACCCCAGGGAGGCATCCTCGCGGAGGCGCGCGGCGAATGCGCCGGCTCGATCGCGCTGCAGCCCAGGGGAAGCGCGGGCTTTGGCTACGACCCGCACTTTCAAGTCGGCGACGGAAGCCGCACCAGCGCAGAACTGACTCCCGAGGAAAAGAACCGGATCAGCCACCGCGGCCAAGCGACCCGGCTGATCTGTGCCGCGCTGCGGGCGATGATCGCGGCGGGGGCATCGTGAGGCTTCCCATTCTCATGCCGGATTGGCCGGGACAGAAATACTCCTGCCACGGTTGCGGCACGTGCTGCCGCGACTTCACGGTGGAGCTCAGGGCGGCGGATATGGACAAACTGGAGCAACAGGGATGGCGCGAGCGGCTCGGCGGCGAATTCGCCGTGGAGTTCGGCGGAAAGAAGTGGTTGAAGCAGAAGCCCGACGGTGCCTGCGTCTTCCTTGGCGAGAACGGATTGTGCCGGGTGCACGCCGAGTTCGGGCTGGAGGCGAAGCCGCTGGCATGCCAGTTCTTTCCCTTCATGCTCTCGCCGGATGGCCGCAACACGGTGGTCGGCTTGAGCTTCGCCTGCGGCAGCGTCGCGGCCTCCAAGGGGGCGTCGCTCGATTCGCATCGCGCCGAAGTGAAGCGAATGGCCGAGCTGCTGCCGGCCTCCGCGCCGATTCCGGTCCTGCTCACGGGCGGGATCATCGCGACCGAAGCGGAGGTCGGGGCGGTGCAGGCCGCACTGGACGAGTGGCTCGCGAAAAAAACAACCACACCGGCGCTGCGCTGGGAGGGCTTCGCCTGGCTCGTCACCAGCGTGATGCGGGCCAACCTCAGTCGGATGCGTGGAGAGAAATTGCGCGAACTCATGCACACGCTTGTCGGCGCCGCAGAAGAGGAACTGCCGCTGCTGGATTGGCCGGCGCCGCAGCCTCGGGCGTGGAAGCTGCTCCGCCAGGCGGTGTTCTTCCGCGTGGAGGATCCCAAGATCGGCGAGCTGCTGAAGCGCGGCCGCATGATGACGGCGCTGGGGCAGTGGTCGCGAAGCCGCGCGTGGGCCGGCGGCAAGGGCGTCTGCCCGGAGTTCGCGAGCGATGCGCCAGTCGAATTCAAGGCCTTTGACGCCACCCATGGATTGTTTCAAGGCAGCGACGCCGCGGCCATGGACGATCTTTTGCAGCGCTGGATTCGCGCCAGCCTTCTGGGCGGAAGGGCCTGGGGATCCGGGCTCTACCGCCTGCCCATCGATCAAGGCCTTGGTTTAATCCTGGTGAACCTGCTTTGCGCGATGTGGCTGGCGCGATTCCGCGCCGCGGGCCGCGGCGAGCGCACCGCTGCGCTGGCCGATCTTGTCTTCGCCATCGGACGCGTCGATCGCGCCAGCGGCCGCGCTCCCTGGCTGGCCACCGCGGGGGAGCGTTTGCGGGCGAGCTGGCTCGCCCATTCGGATTCTCTCAGGCTGCTGTCCCGGGCCCTGGCTTCGAACGGTTGAAGCGCCGCCAGATCGGATACATCGCGAGCATGCCGATGGGAATCGCCACCAGCGCCTCGCCGGCGCTTTCGATGACCGCCAGGGTCTGAAACTTGGTCTCCATGCCCGAGATCTGTCCCATGGAAAGCGCGGCGGCGGTGAAGGCGACGGCGGCCTCGCGGAAGCCGAGCCGGCCCAGCGGATTCAGCGAAGCGGCGAACGAGGCCATCGACACCAGAAAAGTCTGCGCCAGAGTCAGCGGCAGCCCGAGCATCTGGATCGCCAGCAGCACGCGGCCGGTGGCGAAGAACAGATCAACAATGTGCAGGATGATGGAGCCCCAGAGCGCGATCGGATCGGTGATGAGCCGCTCCAGTCCCTTCGCCCGCTTTTGGATGAAGGCGCGAGTGGCGCACCAGCGGGTGAGGCCGCCGCCCAGCACGCCAACGGCGATCAGCACCGGCAGGAAGGTCCACGCGCCGAACTGGATCCAGGCGAAGGTGGCGGCGGTGATCGCGACCAGGGCTACGACGAAGGTGAAGGCCAGCGAGGCGAACCACGCGACCAGCTCCACGGCCCGGAACTGGTCGACCTGCATGGCGTAGGCGGCGCGGGTGAACATGCCGATCCGCACCGGCGCGTAGTTGAGCATGCTCGCCAGGGCGTTGATCCATTGCTGATCCCGGACGCGCAGCACGCGCACCGGCCGGGCCGCGATCCAGAAGGTGAGGCCGCTGACCACGATGCTGCCGAGCGAGCAGAGCAGGAGCCCGGCCACCGAGGTCCACGGCGCGTCGCGCAGCCGCTGCCAGCCCGACGTGTCCCGCGTTGCTCCGCTGATGCACCAGGCGATGAGCACCAGGCCCAGCGCGAAGCCCGCGATCTGCAGCATGAGCTTCTGCCAGGGCCGGGCGGCGGACTCTCGCTGCACGCGCTCGCGGGCGATGACCCACAGCGCGCGAAAGCCGTCGAGGGGACCGATCTTCTTGCCGCTGGTCCGGTCGCGCGGGCTGTAGGAGATCGGCACTTCGGCGATTTGCGCCCGCGCCCGCGCCAGCGCCGCCGTCATCTGCGGCTCGATGCCGAAGCGGTCCTCGGTGAGCAGGGGCAGGATTTCGCGCAGCAGGGGAATCCGGAAGAGCTTGTATCCCGTCTCCATGTCGTTGATGCGCAGGCCCGTGATCTGGTTGCTCAGGAAAGTGAGCAGCCGGTTCACCCCGGCGTGGAAGGTGCGCCCCGCGCCGACTGGTGCGGACTGCGCCCAGCGGTTCCCGAACACCGCCGACATCGGCTCGTCGGAAAGGGCGCCGACCAGCGCCGGATAGTCGCCCGGGTCATACTCCAGGTCGCCATCCTGCGTGATGACTGCGTCGGCTTCGCCGGCCAGTTCGAGCACTCGCGCAAATCCGGTCCGCAGCGCGGCGCCCTTGCCGCGGTTGGTCGCATGGGTGAAGAGCTCGAACTGCGAGCCAACCTGCCGGTGCAGGTGCGAAAGTCTTTGGGCGACATCCGCGGTGGCGGAGCCGCTCGCATCGTCCACCACGATCACCTTGAGCGACCAGCCGTTGGGCAGCCGCACGGCCATGACGCGCTCCACGCAGGGCTCGAGCGTGTGCGGTTCGTCGTAGACCGGGATGACCGCGAAGAGAACCGGCATCAGATCAAGTCGTTCAGCCGCCGGACTTGCCGATGGAGGAGCGCATGTCGGTGTCGGCCTGCACGTTCTTCATCTTGTAGAGATCCATCACGCCCAGATTGCCCGAGCGCAGCGCTTCGGAGATGGCCTTGGGAATCTCCGCCTCGGCTAGCACGACCAGGGCGCGGTTCTTCTGCGCCTCGGCGAGATGCTCGGCTTCCTGCGCCACCGCCAGCGCGCGGCGCTGCTCCGCCTCGGCCTGGAAGCGCTTGCTGTCGGCCTCGGCCTGCGCGGTCTGCAGATTGGCGCCGATGTTGGCGCCGACGTCGATCTCGGCGATGTCGATGGAGAGAATCTCGAAGGCCGTTCCCGAGTCCAGCCCCTTGGCCAGCACGGTCTTGGAGATGCGGTCGGGCTGCTCGAGCACGGTCTTGTGGCTCTGCGAGGCGCCGATGGTGGCGATGATGCCTTCGCCGACGCGGGCGACAATCGTTTCCTCAGTGGCGCCGCCGACCAGGCGAACGAGATTGGTGCGCACCGTCACGCGCGCCTTGCAGCGCAACTGGATTCCATCCTGGGCCACCGCGTCCACCGTCAATTTTCCGCTGACCTGGCTCGGGCAGTCGATGACCTTCGGATCGACGCTGGTCTTGACCGCTTCCAGAATGTCGCGGCCGGCCAGGTCGATCGCCGTCGCGCGATCCCAGCCCAAATCAATCTTCGCCTTGTCGGAGGCAATCATGGCGCGGATGACCCGGTCCACGCGTCCGCCCGCCATGTAGTGGGCTTCGAGCATGTTGGTGGGCACCTCGATGCCGGCCTTCTTGGCCATGATCCGGTTCAGCACGATCACGCTTGGCGGAACCTTGCGCAGCCGCATCATGATCAGGTCGAGCAGGCTGACCCGGGCGCCGGAAAGAAACGCCTGCAGCCAGAGCTGCAGATACTGGCTGATGATCACCAGAATGATCAGCCCGAACAGGGCGAGAATGCCGAAGCCGATCATCATGAGGTAGTACAGCGTGTCCGAGGCTGCAAGAATCAACGTGGTGTGCATGCGGCGATTCTAACAAGGGATCGCGCATGCAGGCGCGGCGCTCGGTCACTTGGAATCGTCGGCCCGGACGCGCAGCGTGCCATCTTCCACGCCGGTCACTCGAACGTGCCGGCCCACCTCGATGAATCCTTCTTCGGCCAGCGCTTCGCGCCGATCCGACCCGATGCGGATCCAACCCACCGGCCGCAACGTGGTCTCCGCGCGGCCCACGGTTCCGATCGCAATAGTGCCCGACACGCTCACACCGGCTTCGCCCGGTTGCGTCCGCGAAGGATCCTGGATGGATTGCGAAAGCACGACGCGGTGCGCCAGCGGCGAATTGCTCCAGAGCTTCAATCCATATCCGATCATGACCGGCGCTCCGGCGAGCGAGGCCGCCAGCGAGGCGAGACCCCAGGTGGCCGAATGCATGAAGAAGCAGAAGACCCCCGAGGCCGCCGCGAGCACGCAGAGCGTGGCGATCAATCCGCCGCTGGGAAGGACAAACTCCAGCGCGAACAGGATCAACGCGGCGCCGAAAAGCGCGAAACCCCAGATCAGCCAGGCGTCGTCCGGCGCGGCGGCGGCCTGCTGGGCCAGCATCAGAATGGAATTCATGTCACGTGCTCCACGATCATTTCATTGCCTTCGGCCCGGAGGATACGGACACGGGCGCCAGCGGGAATCCACGATCCTTCGCTGCGGGCGTCGAAGCGGACTCCATCAAGCTCAATCCGGCCCACCGGGCGCAGGTCGGTCGCGGCCAGCGCCGTCGTTCCGGCCGCTGGTGCCGCAAGCCTTGAAGTCGCAGCGGTCGCAACACCCAGCGCGGCGGTGTTCACCGCGGACTTCCACGGCCCAAACATCTGCAGCCTGGGTCCCAGCAGCCAGGTGACCAGCACCGCGCCTCCGACCGAAGTCACCAGCGACGCCACGCCAAGAAAAGCCTGCCGTGCGGTGGACTCCGGCGTGGGGTCGGAGACCAGGAACAATCCGATCACGCCCGCGGTGAAAGCCGCGACTCCAAGAATTCCGCTGACCAGCGAGCCGGGAAACAGCAGCATCTCGAGGGCGATCAACACCAGCCCGACCAGGATCGCCAGCGCCGGCCACCACTCGGAAAGCCCGGCGAGAAAGGAGCCGCCCGCCAGCAGCATCACGCAGATGGCCCCGGCCAGGCCGAACATGCCCAGCCCCGGCGAGGACATCTCGCCGAAGAAGCAGATGACCAGGATGGTGACCAGCAGCGTGCGTGCCCACCAGCTTGTGAGCAGCCTCGCCAGCTGCTCGCTCCAAGGAGCGGAGATCACGAAGATCTGGCTTGCGCCAAGGAACGATTTCATCTGCGCCTCGTCGGCGATCGTGGCCGAAGCCACTCCCAGGGCGATGGCTTCGTCGGCCTGCAGGGTCAGCAACTCGTTCGCCGCGTCGATTTGTGAAACCAGCCGCAGACGCGGGCGGTCCGCTGCGGTCAGCGGGGCGCGGCTGGGCAGGATTGCCTGGTTTCGATTCGATTCCGAGGCGGCCTCCACGGATTCGGCTTGGCGCAGCGCATCCGTCCGAAAGGGAATCAGCGTCGGCGCTTCCGCAGCCACGTCACCGGTTTCACCTGACTCCGATCCCGTTGGCGATTGCGTTGCTTCCGGATCCGCCGACGATGTCACTGGCGCAATCGCCGCGGACGGACTTCCACGCGTGCGAACGGGTGCTTCGCCGAAAACCGCCTGGTACTCGTTGGCGTCCACCACATAGCGCTCCCCGCGGGCGCCGTCCTCGACCAGCCAGAGCTCTTCGCCCACGGCCACAAAGGCACGGGCCAGCCGCTCGTCGTGGCCGGCGCGGCGGGAGCTGTCCGTGACCTCCGACAACAGCGGGGCCTCCAACTTGGCCCGCTCCGGGGCGGGCAGCGCCACCAACCCGGCCAGCGGCATGGCGGCGATCGGCGCGGCGTCGCCCAGCACTGCGTGCGGCGCCACCACAATTTCCCGGCACGCCAGCGCGGTGATGACACCGGCGCTGTAGGCCCGCGGCCGGATCCACGCGATGGTGTTCGGCGGGTAGTCCGCCTTGATCTGGCGGCAGAGCTCCAGCGTCGCCAGCAGGTCGCCCCCCGGCGTGTCCAGCTGCAGCACGATCGCGTCGGCGCCGCCGGCGCGGGCCTGCGCCAGGCGCCGGGACAGACCGGACACGGTCAGCGCATCCATCTCGCCCTCGATCGGAAGGATGCAGACCACCGACGCCTTGCGTGCGGAGGGGATTCCCGTTGGCGGGGCGGCAAGCTGGAAAAGGAGAAGCGGCAGGAGCCAGAGGGAAGTCACGCCGGGATTCTAGTTGCTGGGAGCGATGCGTCGAATGAATCGCGGTTGCGACAAATGGAAGGCGCATGATGGCAATTCATTCAGCGAATCGAGGTCGCGATGAGAGCCGGGAGCAAAAGAAAAGGGCCGGTCTTTCGACCGGCCCTTGAAAGTGCAAGTGAATCGCGAAGGGACTCAATCCCAGTTCTTGTCTTCGTCCTTGATGACCGTCTTGGTGAAGGTCGCGCCGGTGAGGGTCGCGGTGACTTCCTTGACGACGCAGAGGTAGGCGTCCGTGGTTCCCACGGTGTCATCGCCCTTGAAGATGTTGTCGAAACCAAGAGCCGCCGTACCGGAGGTCGCGGCCGAGCCGCAGGAGGTGTCGCCCGAGGGGGGAGTCTTGCCGCCGGGGACGCAGACCATGCCTTCCGGATAGAAGGTTCGAGCGAAGGAGAGATGGTCATCGTTGTAGCAGAGGTTGCCTTCCCATTCGTTCTTCGCTCCGTGAATCTCGAGCGTCTTGGAATTGGTGTAGTCGTCGGCGTCGGTGACTCCAAACTTCACGCCGCGGTTGCCCACGATCGGGAAGCGGCTGCCGCTGGTGGCACCCACGCGCCACTGCATGTCGCGGCGGCAGGAGACCTTGGCGGTCGAGTCCTTCATGAGCAGGGGCATCGCCGCGTAGCTGGTGCCGCTGATCGTGGTGAGGTCGGTCTGGAAATTGCCCTTGACGCCCGGGTTGGACGAGCTCGGGTTGGTCAGGTCGCCGTCCCAGTACACGTCGGCGGCCGGCTTGTACTGGTTGTAGTCGTAGTTCGAGCAGACCGCCACGTTGCCCGATGCCTCGGAGGGGCTGACCAGAATCTGCGGAGAGATGAACTGCTGCGCGATGCAGGCCGAGTAGAGGTTGGCATGACTGTTCTTGCCTTCATCCTCGGTGCCGCGGCCGGGCAGCGTGCCGATCCGGTTGATCTCGCCAGGAAGCGGGAAGGTGCCGCGCGGGCTGTCCGTTCCCTTGGTGACCCAGGCCTTGTGGACCTGCTGGATCTGGGTTCCATCCTTGACCTGGCGGGCCGTGGCTCGGGCCTTGGCCAGCGCGGGCAGGAGGAGTCCCAGCAGGAGGGCGATGATCGCCATGACGACGAGCAATTCAATCAGCGTAAATCCATTGTGCTTTTTCATAGTTGTGTTCTCGTTAAGAAAGGTGTGGAAAGTTTGAGACGAATCAGATCATGAAACGCAGCCCGCGTCAGCCGGCGGGCTGGGTGCTGCCGTCGTCGTTCGGATCGAACAGCGGGTCTCCGATGTTGACCTGCGAAATGGTGCTGGAGAAGATGCCCAGCCAGGTGTCGCCGGCCGAGCGAGGAAGCAGGGTCGTGCCGTTGGGACCGCCGGTCTTGTTGCACTTGGTGGCGGTCTTGGAGGTGGCGGAGGTCGGGAAGTCAGCGTCGAAGATGTCGTCGCGCTTCGAATCGGCGCCGCCGCACTCGTAGACCACGCCCTCAGGCTTGAAGGAGGTGGTCAGATCGATGTGGTTGTCGGCGAAGCAGACATTGCCGTTCCATTCCTGCTTCGGCCCGATGATGCCCACCGCGTAGCAGTGGATGGACGTGTTGGGATCGGTGCGGAAGGAAGGCTTCAAACCGCGGGTGCTCATGAGCGGCTTGGTCGAATCGGCGGTGTTCTTCCACTGCGTGTCGCGGCGAATGCCCCAAAGAGCGTTGTGGGCATACGAAGTGTTGCACCATCCTGGAAGCGGTGACGCACTACCTGTGATGGGGTCTTTGGTGAAAGTTTGAGTTGACGCGTTGGCAGGCATGGAGGTCGCGGAGACCTTGTCGCCGAATCCATAGTCCCAGTACACATCGAGGGCGGGCTTGTACTTGGTGAAATCGTAGGGACGGGTTCCGCCCTTGCCCATTTCCACCACGAGCGGGTTGCGCTCGGTCGGGCCATAGACCAGGTCGGGGTTGAAGTATTCCTTTGCGATCATGCAGGAATAAAGGTTGCGAGTGGTGTTCGCGCCATACGCTTCCTCGCCGACGCCCTGCTCCGAACCCTGGCGATCGATCATGCCGGGAACCGGAAGGGAGCCCTTCTTGTCGCTGTTGGCGGCAATGAGCATGCCGGCGTGGATCTGCTTGATCTGGGCGCGATCCTTGGTTTCGCGGGCGTTCTGCTGGGCCTTGGACAGGGCGGGCAGCAGAAGACCGATGAGCAGCGCGATGATTGAAATGACGACCAGAAGTTCGATGAGAGTGAAGCCGCGATTCTTACGCATTGGAAATCTCCATTGGGGTGACTCAGTCAAAGCAACGCACGGCGGGCAAGGCCGCTCCATCAAAGCGGGGTGCCTACGCAGGCACCCCGATCCTGCGAAGCCTGGTCGCAGGAGGGATCGGTCAAATGGATCCATGTCGTGTATCGGACACATTTGACTGCAAATTCAGTTCGGAACAGGCAATACGCGTTCAGGGCCTTTTGGCGTGGATTTTCACCCAAACCTGGGGTCTGATGTTCTTTCCATTGGTGAGAAACTGCCGTCGCCAAGAAAGATCTTGAATTGCCTTACCACTCAGGATGTCGGCTGCCGCGGGCCGATGAAGGGTTGGTTTCCCAACCAAATGAGTGCATTTTGCTTTCGGAAATCTCCGATCGCGGATATGTGCACGCAGCAGTCAGTGAGCAAGATACCAATCAATTGAGCAAGGTCAAGAAGAAATAAAGATCTTGACAGGATTCGTTTCGTTGACGAAGTCCCCCCGGTTCCGTCAATATGCCAAAATGAATGAAACCCCATCCCAACGTCTGAATGTTCTTGGACTTGCCCTGCCCCCCGCCCCCAAGCCGGTAGCCGCCTATATCCCCTTTGTGCGGACGGGCAACCTGGTCTATATCAGTGGCCAGCTGCCTTTCCAGGATGGGAAGTTGGTGGCAACAGGGTCAGTTCCCTCCACGACCTCAATCGAGGCCGCGGCCGCGGCGGCAAGGCAGGCGGTCTTGAATGGACTGGCGGTTCTGGCAGATGCCGCAGGGGGGCTGGACCGGGTTCGAAAAATTGTCCGGGTGGGGGTTTTTGTCTGCAGCGATCCGGGGTTCACCGAGCAACCCAAGGTGGCCAATGGAGCGAGCGAATTGCTGCAGCAGATCTTCGGCGAGGCGGGCCGCCATGCCCGGGCCGCGGTGGGCAACATCGCCCTGCCTTTGGGGGCCAGCGTGGAAGTGGAATTGCTGGCCGAAGTCAGCCCCTGAGTCGAGTGCGCTTATTTTCGAAGCAGCAGAAGCGCCAGGTTGATCATGAGGCTCGCCACGAGAAGTCCGCCCAGAAGCAGGATTTTCCAGGAGAGGCCGCTTGATGGGCCGGAAAGTTGGCGCACTTCAGTGGGCGGTGCTTCGCCTTCCGCTGTGTTGGTGGCCAGCGAGGAGACCAGTGAATGCGTGGGCCTTGCGTGGATCGGGTCGTGGCCGTTGCGGGCCGACTCAAGATCCTCAAGCAGCTGCGCCGCGCTCTGGTAGCGATCACGCGGATCCTTGGCCATCATCATCTCGATGATCAACGCGACGCCGGTCGTGAGCTCCGGCACTACGTGGTCGGGGGGCACCAGCGGATCGCGGATCTGCCGCTGCATGACCTCGGTGGGGTTCTTGCCTTCGAAGGGGACTTTGCCCGTCACCATGTGATAGAAGGTGGCACCAAGTCCATAGATGTCCGCGGCCGGGCCGATGGTGACGACGCCGCGGGCCTGTTCGGGGCTGATGTAGTAGGGGGTGCCGAAGGCCTTGCCGGCCTCCGATTCGGCGGCCTCGCGGTCGCTGATCGCGCGGGCGAGTCCAAGATCGGCCAGCTTCACCACCTCGGCCTTGTTGATCATCATGTTCTTGGGCTTGATGTCGCGGTGAATGAACCCCTGCAAGTGGGCGTGCTTGAGGGCCTTGGCGACCTGGATGATGATCTCGATCGCCTCCTTTTCCTCAATGCGGCGCTTGCGCAGGATGCGGTCGTGCACGGTCTCGCCGTCGACGTACTCCATGACGAAGTAGTGGTTGTCGCCGGCTTGGCCGACGTCCAGCGCGCCGACGATGTGCTGGTCATTGAGTTTGGCGGCGGCGCGGCCCTCTTTATAGAAGCGCTCGATGAACTTCGGGTCGCTGGAATACTTCCGGGGGAGGATCTTGATCGCGACCAGGCGGTCCAGCGAAAGCTGCTTGGCCAGGAAGACCGTGGCCATGGCGCCGGCGCCGAGCTTCTTCATCATCTGGTAGCCGGGGATGGCCTGCTGCGGCCGCTCGCTCTCCAGTTCGCGCTGCACCCGGGCGAACTGGCGGCGGGTGATGACTTCCTTCTGGATCAGGATGTCGCTCAGGCGGCTGCCCGGCGGCAGGCGCTTCAGAAGCTCGCGGCATTTGTCGACTTCATCGCTGGTGGCCAGGCCGCGCTCGACCACGTACCGGCCGACAATGGTGTCCCCGCCCGAGCGGCCGGCGGCGCTGTCGCCCGGTGAGCGGGATTGCCCGGCGGGGTCCGGACTGCTGGGTATGGGAGTGGGTTCGGTCACGGTTCGGTCGGCTGCGAAGGGGCAACTATATACAGTGCCTCCGGCAAATGTACCCAAGGGTGATCGCCGGCGCGTCCATGAACGAGAAATATTCCCAGTCGAAGAAGCCGGCGCCATCGCCTTTGAAGGGCGCGTGGGGCGCAGGGTCGGGGGTCGACTCATGATGCCGATCGTGCTCGCCAGCCGCTCCCCAAGGCGGATCGAGATTCTCAAACGGGAGGGCGTTGACTTCACGGCGATCGAAGCCCCGCTGGACGACGCCGCCGAGGCGCCGCCCGGCGACGTGGCGGAGAACGCGATGCGGATCGCCCGGCTGAAGGCGGAATCGGTCCGTCGGGCCAATCCCGGACGCTGCGGTGGGAAATGGATCCTGGCCGCAGACACGATTTGCGAAATGGGCGGGCGCGCGGTCGGCAAGCCGCGCAGCCGCAACGAAGCGCTGTCGATGCTCGAGCTGGCCTTTGGCGCTCCGCATCGCGTGGTCACCGGCGTCTGCCTGCTGCATGATCCAGGGGAAAAAACTTTTTTCGACGAGGCGAGCGTGACGATCGGCAGGGCGCCCGAGAACGAAGTGCGAAAATATGTGGAGAGCGATGCATGGCAGGGACGCGCGGGGGGATACGACTTCGCCGAGCGCCGCGCCGCGGGTTGGCGGATGCATTGCGAAGGCGATCCTGATACCGTCGCGGGATTGCCGTGGCGACGCGTGAAGGAATTCCTCGACGCTCTTGAAAGGGAATGGCCATGAAAGGACCGCTGCCCTCCTGGTTGAATCCCGCCGCCGGCGCCGCCAGCGCCGGATACCGCGCGGCGGTGCAACTGCGGAACCATCGAATCGAGGAGCGGCTTCCGGCGGATTGCGGCCTGCCCGTGATCAGCGTCGGCAACATCACCGCGGGAGGGACGGGCAAGACGCCGCTGACGCAGTGGATCGTGCGAACGCTCACCGCCGCGGGACGCCATCCCATGATCGCGCTGCGCGGCCATCGGGGCGGCGAAAGCGCCGACGAGGTGCTCGAGCATCGCGCGGCCCTGCCGGGCATCGCGCTGGCCGTCGGAGCCGACCGCGCCCAGCGCATCGCGGACCTGCGCAGATCGCATCCGGAATGCGATGTCGTGGTGCTGGATGACGGGTTTCAGCATCGGCAGCTCCGGCGCGATGGCGACCTGGTTCTGATCGACGCGACCCGCCCCTCGCTGGAGGACGGAATGCTGCCGCGGGGCTGGCTGCGCGAGCCGGCCGCGTCGCTGCGCCGCGCCACCGGAGTGATCGTGACGCGGGCCGCGGCCATCGACCCGGAACTTGCGAAGGAGATCGAGGCGATGCATGGTCAGGCGCCGCTGGCCTGGTGCCGCCACGCCTGGACGGGGCTCGAAGGCATCGAGGAGGGCGCGGTGCACGAAGTCTCCTGGCTGCGCCGCAAGCGCGTCGCGGTCTGGGCGGGCACCGGCAATCCGCGTTCCATCATCCGTCAGGCGGAGTCGGCGGCGGCCTCGGTGGTGGACGCTCCGAAACTTGCCGATCACGTGTCGTGGGACGCGGCCATGGTGGCGCGACTGACGCACCGGGCCGAGCGGGCGCGGGCCGATGCGATCGTGGTGACACCCAAGGATTGGGTGAAGATCGCGCCGCTCGCCGCGGCGTGGCGTCTGCCGCTGGTGCGGCCGCGCCTGGCGATCGAGTTCCTGCAGGGGCAGGAGGCGCTCCAAGAGCATCTCGCGAGCTCCATTCGAGCGGGGGAATGCCGCGGGCGCGGCTAGACTGCACGCCATGAGTTTCTCCACCGAAGCGCTGGTCTCGAAGATGGCGACCTGGAAACCCTTCCGCCTGCTGGTGGTGGGGGATTTCATGCTCGACCAGGCCCTTTCCGGCGCCGCCGAGCGGCTGAGCCCCGACGCCCCGGTGCCGGTGCTGCTGAGCCGCGGCCGCGAGGATCTGGAAGAGACCGCCGGCGGCGCGAGCAATGTCGCGCTCTGCGCGGCGGCTTTGGGCGCGACCGTGCAATGTGTTGGCGTGACCGGCTGCGACACCGAGGCGAAATCGCTGCGGGAACTTCTGAAGGCCGGCGGTTGCGATTCGAAGCACCTGATCGAGGACTCCACGCGCCCGACCACCGTGAAGCGAAGCCTGATCGGCCTGGCCCAGCACCGCCATCCGCAGAAGATGTTCCGGCTCGACATGGAAAGCCGCGAGCCCATCGCCCCGGCGATCGAGGCCAAACTGATCGCGGCGATCGAAGCCGCCCTGCCCTCGTGCGACATCGTCTGCCTTGAGGACTACGCCAAGGGTGTGTGCACGCCGGCGCTCTGCGCGGAGCTGATCAAGCGCTGCCGCGCGGCGAAGAAGAAGCTGCTGGTCGACCCCGCGGCGATCAGCGACTACGCCAAGTACAAGGGCTCGACCGTCATCACGCCCAACCGCACCGAAGCCGAGCAGGTGACGGGCCGCCGCGCCGCCGACGGTTTCGACGCGCCGACGCTGCACGCAATTTCCGGGCAGCTGCTCCGGCAGCTCGAGCTCGAAGCCGTCGTGCTGACGCTCGACCGGCACGGCGCGCTCCTGCAGTTGCCCGCGAGCGATCCGGTGCATGTGCCGACGCTGGCTCGCAAGGTCTACGACGTCACCGGCGCCGGGGACATGGTGCTGGCGGCGCTGGCCGGCGCACTCATGAATGGATTCTCATGGCTCGAGGCGGTGCAATTCGCCAACGTGGCGGCCGGACTCGAGGTCGAGGTCTTCGGTGCCCGTCCGATCCCGCTGGCGCAGGTCCGCAAGCAGATCATGGTGCAGGCGGGGCACTTGGCGGGGAAGATCCGCGACCGCGCCGGCCTCGCCCTTGAGATGGAGGCGCGTCGTTCGGCGGGGCAGAAGATCGTCTTCACCAACGGATGCTTCGACGTGCTGCACGCCGGCCATGTGGCGAGCCTGCGCGAGGCGCGATCCCTGGGCGACTGCCTGGTGGTGGCGCTCAACAGCGACAAGAGCGTGCGCGCCTTGAAGGGGGACGGCCGTCCGGTCTTCCCGCTTGAGCAGCGGCTGGAGGTGCTCGAGGCGCTGGAGTGCGTCGATGTGGTGACCTGGTTCGACGAGCCGACCGCGGATGCCGCGATCCTGGCCGCGCGGCCCCACGTCTACGCCAAGGGCGGCGACTACCAGCCCGAGCAGATTCCCGAATTGGGAGTTGTCAAGTCCATCGGCGCGACTTTTTGCATTTTAGGTTTGCGCGAGGGATTGAGCACCACCAACGCCATCCGCCGCATTCGTGGACAACACGCGGGGACAACTCGCACATGATTCGTGGATGAGAATCGCTCTTGACGCGGCCCCATGTCCTTGACCATACTGCGCACGTTCGGGAACGCAGTCCGGGCGCACGCCGCCGCAGAAAATTTTGGGAGAAACCGAGATGAGCACCGTCACGAAGAAAGAACTGGTTGAACAGGTCGCACAAAAAACCGGCGCCGACCGCGGCGAGGCGCGGCGCATCGTCCAGGCATTCCTGGACGCGGTGGTGGACGAACTGAACCGGGGCAACCGTCTCGAGTTCCGCGACTTCGGCGTGTTCGAGGTGCGCCAGCGGGCGCCGCGCACGGCGCAGAATCCCAAGACGCTGGTGCCGGTGCAGGTGCCTGCGAAGCGCACCGTGCGGTTCAAGCCGGGGCGATTGATGCGCGAGCAAAGTACGGCCGCTCCAGAACTTGCGCCGACCCGCTGATCCGGTCGCCTCTTCGCACAACGGTCGCTTCGCCTCGCCTCTCGGGTGCCTCTTCCATGGAATCAAAGCCAACTTCTTCGCGCGGTCCGGACCGCGGGCGTCCTCGCGCGGACCTGCGCGAGGCGCAGCGCCTGCTGGACGCGGCGCCGCCGCACGCGATCGAAGCGGAGATGAGCCTGCTCGGATCGATCCTCATTGATCCGAAAGTGGTGGGCGATGTGGTTCAACTTGTTCGATTGGGCGGCGACTTCTTCCGTCCTGCGCACGGCGCCATCTTCGAAGCCATGGTCGGCATCTGGGACAAGACCGCGTCGCTTGACGTGGTGCAGTTGAACCAGCAGCTGCTGGACCGCGGCATCCTGGACGACGTCGGCGGCACCGCGTATCTGGTGGAGCTGGCGGAGAGCGTGCCGACGGCGGCGCACGCGACCGAGTATGCGCGGCTGGTCCGCGACAAGGCCACGCTGCGCGAGTTGATCCGCGCCGCCGGCGAGATTCTCACCGAGGCGCAGAACTCAGGCGACCAGCCCCAGCAGGTGCTTGAGGCCGCCGAGCAGCGCATCTTCGCGATCGCTCAGCGGCGCGAAGCGGCGCAGTTCTCCAGCCTGCAGGACCTGCTCGACCATGCGATCAAGGTGATCGACGCCAGCGATGGCCAGGCCTTCAACGGACTGCCCACGGGGTTCGCCGAATTCGACGAGATCACCAGCGGCCTGCAGAAGGGCGAGATGGTGGTGCTGGCGGCGCGGCCCAGCATGGGCAAGACCGCCTTCGCCCTCAACATCATGGAGAACGCCGCCGCCGCCGGCCACGCGGTCGCCATGTTCAGCCTGGAAATGGGCAAGCAGCAGTTGGTGCAGCGCCTGCTCTGCTCCAAGAGCGGCATCGACTCGCAGCGCCTGCGCCGCAACATGCTCCGCCAGGACGACTACCGGGCCCTGCTTTCCGCCTGCGAGGCGATGAAGTCCAGCAAGGTGTGGATCGACGACACGCCGGGCCTGACCATGCTCTCCATGCGCAGCAAGGCGCGACGGCTGCGCGAGATGCACGGCGTGGAGGCGATCTTCATCGACTACCTGCAGCTGATGTCGGCGGGCAGCCGCGCGGAAAACCGGCAGGTCGAAGTGAGCGACATCAGCCGCGGCATCAAGGCCATGGCCCGCGAGCTCGAGGTGCCGGTGATCTGCCTGAGCCAGCTCAGCCGCAAGTCGGAGGACCGTCCCGGGCACCGTCCGCAGATGAGCGACCTGCGCGAGTCGGGCAGCATCGAGCAGGACGCCGACGTGGTGATGATGCTGCACCGCGAGGAGTACTACCACCCGGGCGACGACGACTGGAACGAGGCGAACCCCGACAAGCGCGGGCTCGCCGAGTTGATCATCGCCAAGCAGCGCAACGGTCCGACGGGCGTCGTGAAATTGACGTGGGACAGCCGCGTCACGCGCTTCCGAGACCACGCCGACAATCCCGCGGCGGCCGGCTGGGATGCGCCGCGACTGGTGCGGCCCAACGACCGCGGCTCGCGCGGCGGCGACTTCGACGGCATGCCGATGTAGTCGCGGCGCCCCTGGCCGCTAGACTGCGCGTGCGTGCCGGATGCCGACGACCCTGAATTCGACCGTGGACTGCTGGCCCGCGCCGCCCAGGGCGACCCCGCGGCGTGGCGCGTCGTGGTGGAGCACTGGTCGCCGCGCATCTTCGCCTACCTGAGATCCAACACCCGCAACGAGGAGCTCGCCGAGGAGATCACCCAGAGCGTCTTCTGCACCGTCGCGCAAAAGCTCTCCGAATATGTGGAGCAGGGGCACTTCGAGTCGTGGATCTTCCGGATCGCGATCAACCGCCTGCGCGACGAGATGCGACGCCGCAAGCGGCACGCCCGGCCCATGGACAGCGAAGTGCTGGCGGACATCACCCCGCAGCGCGAGGAGAGCGAACGGGCCAGCGCCGAGGAGCTTCAGGCCCTGCGGAACGCCATGGAGCAGCTTCCGGAGGCGGATCGCATGATCATCGACCTGCGCCACCAGGGGGGGATGAGCTTCCAGCAGATCGCCGAGACCCTCTCCGAGCCGCTGGGCACGCTGCTGGCCCGTCACCACCGGGCGATCCGCAAACTGAGGGACCTGATGCGAAGGCACATGGGGGACCAAATATGAGGGAAACCGCGTCCGATACATGCTTTCTTTTCAAGGATCGCTGCAACAAGAAACGGCCCTCCCCGTTGGGTAGGCTGCAGGAGAACCAACATGGCATCATCCGAGGATCTTGAACTGGACGACACGCTGCGCGTGCTCGCCGCCCGAGCGGGCCGCACGCCGCGCGGATTGGCCGGGCGCGTCTTCGAGGCGAGCGTCACGCACCTGCCAAACCTTGAGGTCGTCGGCCGCATCGGTTCGCGCACTTCGATGCAGTGGAAGGCGGCCGCGGCGATCCTGATCATGGTCGGCGGCGGCATCCTGGCGTGGCAGACTTCCTCGATCCGCGATTGCGACAGCTCCGACGAGCCCACTCTGGCGGCGGTGATCGAGTCTTCCGCGAGCGCCTCGGGCGACGAGAATTTCATGGGACTCGCCTCGGCGCGCGGAGCCCGCTTCGACGATCTGGCCTTCGAGATGCGCAGGGTCCTGAGCAGCGGGCAGGCGGGACGATGAGGGTCGGCACTTTCATCGCGGGGATGGCGGCCGGAGCGGCGCTGGTGGCCGCGGTCGCCGCCACGACCTTGCGAAGCGGCGCGACCGCCGAACCGACCTCGACGCGAGCCCAAGCCGCGCCGCACAACGACAACGAACGGGCGGCGCAAAATCAGGCCGGTCAGGCCCGCGGGGATGCGGCCGGCCGCGGCGCCTGGCGCGGCGGCGAGGGCCAGCGCCGCGAAATGAGCGAGGAGGAGATCGACCGGGTGATTGCCACCGCACGTGAAGTGAATCCGGAATGGGCCGACGGTCTGGAGAAGCTCCGCCAGAGCGATCCCAAGGCGCTGCGCGACCGGCTCTCCCGCGAGGCCCGCAAGCTGATGGGGCTCTCCATGATGAAGGAGCGCGAGCCGCAGCTCTACAAGGTGCGCGTCGAGGATCTTCGCGTGCAGAACCAGATCCGCGAGCTCAGCGAAGCGTGGAACACCGCCAAGCAGAGCGGCGACCTGGCCGCCCAGGAAACGGCGATGAAGGAAATCGAGGCCGGTGCCCGCAAGCAGGTGGAACTGGACATCCAGGCCCGCGGCTTCGAGCTGGTGGCGCTGGACCGGTCGCTCAAGGACGCGCGCAAGCGCCTTCAGGATGACATTCGCGACCGCGAGAAGTCCGTCGCCGAGATCGTCGACTCCATTCGCAACGGCGAGGAGATCAAGTTCGGCCGCCGACCGATGGGCATGGGCGGCCGTCCGCGCGGCGAGGAGATCGAGCCCGCGCGGAAACCGCAGGCACCCGCCCGCGGCGTCAACTAGTCCGCGTATTCTTCCGGCGTGCCGGAGAGTTCCATTGAAATTCGCGAAGCGATGGACCGCGTCGCCGCCCTGCGCGGCGGAAGCGGATCGCATCGGCTGGGGACGGGATTGTGGCTGCTCATGATCCTGCTGGCGCTGGTGGCCCTCTCGGCGCCGTGGGCCTTCGGATCGGTCTCGCTGGGCGGCAGCGTCTCGTCGCCGCGCTGGGCCGCCGGCAATCTGCAATTGAGCCTGATGCCCCCCTCGTGGATGGCCGATCCCGGCGCGCTGGAGCGGATTCACCAGGCCCGCGAGGCGAACCAATATGTGCCGTCGATGCCGCTGGGCACCGACCGTCTGGGCCGCGATGTCTTCGCGCGGCTCTGCGCCGGAAGCGCGATCAGTCTTTCGCTCGGGCTCTGCGCCGCGCTGGTGGCGACGGCCCTGGGCGTGCTCTGGGGTTCGGCCGCGGCGTGGTTCGGCGGGCGCGTGGACAGCGTGCTCATGCGAGCGGTCGACGTGCTCTACGCACTGCCCTCGATGCTGCTGGTGACGCTGCTGGGCGTGGCGGTGGATGGATTCGCCGAGCGCACCTTCGGCGACTTCTCGCCCACGGCACGGCAGGTCCTGAATTTTCTCACCATGCTGGTGGCCATCGCCGGCGTCGGCTGGCTCACCATGTCGCGGGTGGCGCGGGGGCAGGTGCTGTCGCTGCGCGAGCGGCCCTACGTGGAGGCCGCGCGGGCGGCCGGCGCCGGCACCGGAAGAATTTTCTGGTGGCATCTCCTTCCCAATCTCGCCGGACCCGTGGCGGCCTACGCGGCCCTGGCGGTGCCCAGCGCGATCCTGAGCGAAAGCTTCCTGAGCTTCCTGGGGATCGGCATCCGCGATCCGCTGCCGAGCTTGGGCAATCTGGCGTCGGACGGCCTGCCCGAACTGAACCTGGTGAAGGGGCGCTGGTGGCTGCTGCTGCCGCCCTGCGCGGTGATCGCCTTCGCGCTGCTGACCCTGAATTTCGCCGCCGACCGGCTGCGCGACCGGCTCGATCCCGCCTCGGCCGGCTGATCCGCCGCCGCGCCGAACACCCCGGGGCGGTGATACCCTCGGCCCTCCCATGAGAAACGGTTTCGGCTTCAAGGATCTCGTCTTTTTTGTCCTGCTCCTCGTCATCGCGGTCTCGATGTGGCTCTCGATGGTGCAGAAGGACCGACAGTGGATGCTGCTGCAGCGCGTCGACGCACGGCTGGGCGAGCTGGAAAAGAGATTCGACGAGATCCGCGCGGCGGGCGGCGTGGCCCCGGCGCCGAGCTCGTCCGCCGGAGCCGCCGCGCCCGCCTCGCGCGACGCGAGCTGGGCCCGCGCCGGCGTGGAGGTGCAGTGGCAGCCGCCTCTGGAGTTCGCCACCAATCCCGCGTCGCTGCCGGGGTACAAGCAAGGCGGGGAGTTCAGCGAGATCTTCGAGGCGCAGCCCGCGAAACTTACCCCCTACATCAGCAGCGACACCTACGGCACGCGCGTGATCGACCGCGTCTGTGAAAACCTGGGCTCCTTCGATCCCAAGACGCTCAAGTTCCGCGGACAGCTCGCGGACGCCTGGCAGCTCGATCCGGACGGGCTCTGGCTGCGCGTGCACATCAATCCCAGGGCGACTTTCAGCGACGGCACGCCCGTGACCGCCGAAGACGTGCGCTGGACCTTCGTGGACTTCGTCAAGAATCCGCTGATCGAGGCGGAGCGCAGCCGCAGCCTGATGGACAGCCTGGAAAAAGTGGAGGCGATCGACGAGCGCACCGTCGAGTTCCGCTTCAACAAGTGCATCTTCACCAACATCACGCTGGCGATGTACAACCCGATCCTGCCCAAGCACTACTACGCGCAGTTCGAGCCGAGCCAGATCAACCAGGCCACCGGGCTGCTGATGGGCAGCGGTTTCTTTCGACTGGAAAACCTGCCCAAGGGACCCAACGAGCTGGCCCAGCAGTGGACCCCGGGCAACGATGTGGTGCTGGTGCGCAATGAGCGCTATTGGGGCACGCCCAGCCCGCTGGCGGGCATGCGCTACCACACGGTGAAGGATGACCTGGCGCGGCTGGTGGCCTTCCGCAACGGCGAGGGCTCGATGATTTTGCCGACCAGCCCGCAGTTCAATCGAGTCCTGCGCGAGGAGCCCGGCTTCGAGAAGGAGAACTACGCCCTGAAGTGGATCAACATGCGCAGCGGCTACTCCTTCATCGCCTGGCAGTGCGGAGCGCGGCCCAGCGGTCGCGGCACGCCCTTCGGGGACACGCGGGTGCGCCGGGCCATGACCATGCTGCTGGATCGCGAGCGCATGATCCAGGACATCTGGGACGGCATCGGCATCGTCTCCAAGGGTCCCGAGAATCCGGAGAGCCCGGCGAGCGATCCGGCGCTGAAGCCGCTGCCCTTCGATCCCGCCAAGGCGAAGGAGCTGCTCAAGGAGGCCGGCTGGATGGACCGCGACAACGACGGCCGGCTGGAGAACGGCAAGGGCGAGCCCTTCACCTTCGAGTACACCTACGCGACCGGCGGCGAGATCGCCGAGCGCATCGCCCGCTTCGTCAAGGACTCCTACGGCAAGGCGGGCATCGAGGTGACCACGCGGCCGGTGGACTGGAGCCGCTACCAGGAGATCCTCAAGACCCGCGACTTCGACGCGATCACGCTTTCCTGGAGCGCCACCAGCCCCGAGAGCGATCCACGGCAGATCTTCCATTCCGAGAGCATCAAGGAGGGGGGCGACAACTTTATCCAGTGGCGCTCCGACGCTGTCGACGCACTGATCGAGCAGGGGCGCCGCACCATGGACGAGCAGACCCGCATGCTGGTGTGGCGGCAGTTCGAGGCGGAGATCGCCCGCGAGCAGCCCTACACCTTCGTCCGCGTCGTGCCGTGGCTGCGCTTCGTCAAGCGCGACTTCGGCAACGTGCAGCCCTACCGCACGGGGTTGGAGCCCGAGGCCTTTTTCCGCATGAGCCCGGCCGCCGTGACGGCGCCGATGAACTAGCCCGCGACGATCCCGCGACGCGATCCACCGATCATGGGCTCCTACCTCGTCCGACGCCTGCTGCTGATGATCCCGACGCTGCTGGGCATCACCTTTCTGGTCTTCGCGCTGATCGCGATGGCCCCGGGCGGCATCGGCGCCGGATTGCAGGTGCAGGGGGGACAGCTCAGCGACACCAGCAAGGTGATGCAGATGCAGGCCTACCTGGAGGACCGCTACGGATTGAACGATCCGATCGTGGTGCAATACGTGCGTTGGCTCGGGCAGATTTCGCCGGTCAAGATCGGACTGCGCGACCAGGTCTCGCCTTCGGGCGAGCAGATCCACGCGCCGCGCGAGATTCCCCAGATGCCGCTGCAGGGATGGTTCGCGCCGCCGCCGATGCCGGAGGCTGCCGTGATCGCCGCCTCCGATCAGAGCCAGGATCCGCAGATCGCCTTTCAATCACTGCGTCGAAATTCCGAGGGCACGCGGCGCACCTACGTCGGGCAGCTTCGCGTGATGAAGGAGGCGCTGGCGGACTACGCGCGCGCCGCGGGGCTCGCGGACCGCCTGGACGCGAAGGGCTCCGCGGATTTTGAGAAGTTCGAAGGCCTGGCACGGAACCCGGATCTGCCCGCCTTTGCGAAGTTACGCGATAGCGCGATGGCGCTGCAGCAGGCGTGGGTGGAAGCGCAGCGGGCGAGGCTGGCGACGCAAAGAGCCTTCGACGGCAAGCCCTATCCCGAGTCCGGCTTCTCCATCATTCCGGGAACGCTCTGGGTCGGGGCGCCGGACCTTGGCGTGGCCTTCAGCAAGAACCGCCCGGTGATGGACCTGATCCTCAGCGCCCTTCCGGTCACGCTGCTGCTGAACCTGATCGCCTTTCCGATCATCTACATGATCGCGATCCCCACCGGCATGCTGGCGGCGACGCGGCGCGGCACCTGGTTCGACACTTCCTCGGGGCTGCTGGTGCTGGCGCTGTGGAGCGTGCCCACGGTGCTCGCCGGAGTGGTCGCGATCGGCTTCCTCGCCAACAACCAATACCTGGGCTGGTTTCCCGTGAGCGGCCTGCACGATTCGCGGGCCGGGGTCTGGCCCTTCCTCCCCACCGAAACGGAGGGCGCCTTCAACCGCGGCTGGCTGCTCGACACGCTCTGGCATGTCGCGCTGCCGGTGGCCTGCCTCACCTACGGCGGGTTCGCCGTGCTCACCAAGCAATGCCGCGCCGCGATGCTGGACAATCTCTCCGCGGACTACGTGCGCACCGCCAAGGCCAAGGGAGTGCCGCGGCGCGATGTGGTGCTGCGGCATGTCTTTCGCAACAGCCTGCTGCCGCTGATCACGATGTTCGTGAACATCTTTCCCGCCATGCTCGCGGGCAGCATCGTCATCGAGCGGATCTTTTCCGTGCCGGGGATGGGCACGCTCATCCTTGAGGCGATCGACCTTCGCGACCGCGAGCTGATCCTCGCCGATACCTTCATGATCGCCTGCGTGAATCTGCTCGCACTTTTGCTTGCCGACGTGCTCTACGCGCTGGCCGATCCGCGGGTGAGCTATGACTGAGTCGAACATGGCACAGCGGGTCCCCGAGGCGATCAGCGGCATCGACGCGATGCGCGGCGCGGGACAGGTCCGCGCCAAGGGATTCTGGTCCGAAGCCTGGGGCCGTGTCTTCAAGCGGCCCGCCGCGATTCTGTCGATCGGATGGATCGGGCTGGTCGCGGTGACGGCGGTGCTGGCGCCGCTGCTGGCCAACGCGCATCCGATCCTGCTGGAACGGATCGGGGACAAGGGCGAAGTGCTCTCGCGCTCCTGGCCGCTGCTGGAGAATCTCACGCCGACTGATTTGCTCCTGCTGCTGGGATCGATCGTCGCGATTCCCTGGCTGCTGCCCACATGGGGGCTGCCGCGCTCGCAGCGGCTGACGATTCTGGTGGCGGTGAGCATTCAGGCGGGACTCAGCATCGTGATCCTGGGGCTGCTGCGCGAGTGGCTGGGATCCGCTGAGCGCTCGGAATCGCTGCGGCAGTGGAGCCGGGAGATGGCTTCGCCCTACATCGCCAGCGCCGTCGTCGCGGCGATCGCGGCGGCCGTGGTGATCGCCATGCCGCTGACGCAGCGGCGCGGCCCGCGCGTTCTCTTCGCGGTGGCCGCCGCGCTGCTGGTGACGCTGGCGGTCGGCTCGCGCTGGCAGTCCCGGCTCACCAACTTCGAGCGCTACGCCGAGGAGGAGGCGACCGGAAAAATCCGCGCCGTGTACACCGTCATTCCGTGGAGCCCCGAGTACGTCCGCAGCGACATGGCCCTGGCCCGGCCCGCCTCGAAAGTCTTCGAGCGGCTGCCGTCCATGCAGGGGACTCCGCTGGGGGCGCGGCCGCTCTATCTCGGCTCCGACAGCATGGGTGGTGACGTGCTGAGCCAGATGCTCTGGGCGTGCCGCCTCTCGATCTCAATCGGCATTGTCTCCACGGGCATCTCGCTGCTGATCGGCGTCACGCTGGGCGCGCTGGCCGGCTACTTCGGCGGCCGGATCGACCTGCTGCTGCAGCGCCTGATTGAGATCTTCATGGCGATTCCGGTGCTCTTCCTGCTGATCGTGGCCGCGGGCGTGCTGCCGCGCAACACCTACGTGATGATGGCGATCATCGGCTGCTTCAGCTGGACCGGCGCGGCGCGCTTCACGCGTGCGGAGTTCCTCAAACTGCGCCGTCAGGACTTCGTGCAGAGCGCCCAGGCCGTGGGGTTGCCGCTGCGGATGATCCTTTTCCGCCACATGCTGCCCAACGGCGTGACCCCGGTGCTGGTGGACGCGAGCTTCTCGATCGCCGCCGCCATCAGCGTGGAGGCGACGCTGAGCTTCCTGGGGCTGGGGCCCGACGGACAGGCGAGCTGGGGCAAGCTGCTCTCCAGCGCCACCGCGAGCACCGGCACCTTCGTCTGGTGGCTGGCGGTCTTCCCCGGTCTTGCTATTTTCCTCAGCGTGCTGAGCTACAACCTGCTGGGCGAGTCGCTGCGCGACGCGATCGATCCCAAACTCCGGAAGGCGGCCCACTAATGGCGGAAATCCACGCATCGGTCCAGGCCCGCGCCGCGGGGCAGGCGAAGACGGCGCCGGTGCTCGAAGTGGCGGACCTTGCGGTGAGCTTTGACAACGCAAGTCAACCCGGCGGCCCGCGCATCCAGGCGGTGGCCGGCGTCAGCATGAGCCTCTTCCCGCAGCAGACGCTGGCGGTGGTCGGCGAGTCCGGCTGCGGCAAGAGCGTGACGGCGCTGAGCACGATGCAGCTGGTGCCCTCCCCCCCGGGGCGCGTCGACGGCGGCACCATTCTGCTGGAGGGCAAGGATCTGCTCTCGCTCTCCGAGGCCCAGATGCTGAGCGTGCGCGGCGGCCGCGTGGCCATGATCTTCCAGGAGCCGATGACCAGCCTCAACCCGGTCTACACCATCGGCGACCAGATTCTCGAGGCGATCCTGCTGCACCAGAAGGTCACCCTCGAGCAGGCGATCGAGCGCGCCATCGAATCGCTCGAGACGGTCGGCATCTACAACCGCCTCAAGGAGAAGTTCAAGGAGGACGCGCGGGCCCTGAAGCGCGGCAAGAGCGAGCTGCTGGGGGAGTATCCGCACCGCTTCTCCGGCGGCATGCGCCAGCGCGTCATGATCGCGATGGCCCTGGTCTGCCAGCCCACGGTGCTGCTGGCCGACGAGCCGACCACGGCGCTGGACGTCACCATCCAGGCGCAGATCCTGGAGCTGCTGCGCGACCTGCAGCGCTCGCGCGGCATGGGCATCATGCTGATCACGCACAACCTGGGGGTGGTGGCGGAGAATGCCGACGTGGTCTGCGTCATGTACGGCGGGAGGGTGGTCGAGTACGCCCAGGTCTTCGAGCTCTTCGACCGACCCATGCATCCCTACACCCGCGGGCTCTTCTCGAGCATTCCCGGCTTGCAGCACCGGCTGCGCCGTTTGACTACAGTGGACGAGGTCACGGGAAATCCCGCCGAGTTCCGGAAATTGCCCGGCGCGGAGCGCGGAGTCATTCCCTGGTGGCCCGATCTTCCCAAGGAGGCGCGTCCGCCGCTCGAGTCCGAGCGGCAGCCGCACTGCCTGCACGAAATCGAGCCGGGGCGCTGGATAGGATGCTGGCGCACTCCCGAGCTGGCCGCGCGGCCGTCGCGACGTCCGGAACTCGACTATCGCCGTGATGGTTGAGCAATCGCTTCGAATGTCTTGAAAGGTTTTTCATGCCGCTGCTCAAAATTGGATCCAAGATTCCGGCGTTCCTGCTGAAGGATGGCGCCGGCACCTCCTTCGGCGCCCACGACCTGCGCGGGCGCTACACGGTGATCTACTTCTATCCGCGCGACGACACGCCCGGCTGCACGATCGAGGCCTGCGAGTTCCGCGATCTCGCCGAGACCTTCGCCGGACTGAACGCGCAGGTGGTCGGCGTCAGCAGCGACTCCGCCGAGAGCCACCGGAAGTTCGCTGAGAAATTCGCCCTCAACTTCCGGCTGATCGTGGACCTGCCCGACTCGATCGGGCGCTCGCCCTTCGCCATGAAGTTCGGGGCGTGGCAGCGCAAGATCATGTACGGCAAGTCCTCGATGGGCGTGGTGCGGACCACCTTCCTGATCGCGCCGGACTGCACCGTCGCCAAGCGCTGGGACAAGGTGAAGCCCGAGGGGCACGCCAAGGAGGTGGCCGAGGCGGTTGCAGAGCTGTTGAAGCACGCCAAGGATCACAAGCGCGCCGCGACCCGGGCCACGACGCAGGCGAAGAACACCAAGCATGCGAAAAAAATGAAGGCCGCCAAGCGATGAGCGGCGTCAGCGCCGCGGGGAACGCTACGCTGGGCCGCGTGGCCGACGTTCTCCTTCAGCTCAAGCGACTGCACGCCGCCGCAACGCTGCCCGCCTACCAGAGTGAGCAGGCGGCGGGGATGGATCTCTCAGCGTGCCTTGAAAAAGACATCGTGATCGGCGCCGGCGAGATCGCCCGCGTTCCCTGCGGCTTCTCGATGGCGCTGCCGCCCGGCTGGGAGGGCCAGGTCCGGCCGCGCAGCGGATTGGCGACCAAGCACGGCATCGGCATTCCCAATGCGCCGGGCACGATCGACTCCGACTACCGCGGCGAGGTGCAGGTCCCGCTGATCAACTTCGGCAAGACGTCCTTCACCGTGACCCACGGCATGCGCATCGCCCAGATGGTGGTCGCCCCGGTGGCTTTCGCCCAATGCCGCGAGGTGGCCGAGCTGTCCGAGACGGCCCGCGGCGCCGGCGGATTCGGAAGCACCGGGCATTAAGCAGCGACTTGGACCGGGGCCGGGGACGCACTACACTCGCGGAATGGTCACCGCACAAGCCACCGTCATCAACGTTCCGCTCCTTGATCTGAAGGCCCAGTACGCCGCGATCCGCTCCGAAATCGAGCCGGTCATCCACGAGGTGATCGAAAGCCAGTATTTCATCGGCGGGCCGAAGATCGACCAGCTTGAGAAGGAAATCGCCGCCTACTGCAGTTGCAAGCACGCCGTGGGCTGCGCCAACGGCTCCGACGCGATCGTGCTGGCGCTGCAGGCGCTGGGCGTGGGCCACGGCGACGAGGTCATCCTGCCCACCTACACCTTCTTCGCCACCGCCGGCAGCGTGTCGCGGATGGGCGCCAAGCCGGTGTTTGTCGACGTCGACCCGGCCACCTACAACATCTGCCCCAAGAGCCTCGAAGCGGCGTTCGGTTCCGCCAAGAAGGTCAAGGCGATCATCCCCGTGCATCTGTATGGACAGGCCGCCGACCTGGATTCGGTGCTGGCGATCGCCAAGGAGAAGAAGGTCGCGGTCGTGGAGGATTGCGCCCAGGCGATCGGCACGGAGGATCACCGCGGCGTCCGCGTAGGCTCGCGCGGCGACATCGGCACCTACAGCTTCTTCCCCAGCAAGAACCTCGGCGGCTTCGGCGACGGCGGCATCATCACCACCAACAACGACGCGCATGCCGCCTGCATCAAGCGGCTGCGCAACCACGGCATGGAGCCCAAGTATTTCCACAAGGAGATCGGCATGAACAGCCGGCTCGACGCCCTGCAGGCCGCGGTGCTTTCGGTGAAGTTGCGGCATCTGGATGCATGGACCTCCGCCCGGCAGAAGAACGCCGCGTGGTACGACACCTTCTTCAAGAACGCCGGCGCCGCCGACAGCCGGACTCCGGTGGACTCGGGCGGCCTGGCGCTGCGCTATCCCGCCCTGGCCAAGGGTCGCCACATCTACAACCAGTACGTGGTGCGCGTGCCCGGATCGATGCGCGACAAGGTGCGCGACGAGCTCACGGCTCGCAAGATCGGCACCGAGATCTACTATCCGCTCTCGCTGCACATGCAGGAGTGCTACAAGCATCTGGGCTACCGCGTGGGATCCTTCCCGCACTCGGAGCGTGCCGCTCTGGAGACCATCGCGCTGCCGATCTACGGCGAGCTCAGCCCGGCGCAGCGATCGCATGTGGCGGAGTGCCTGGTGGAAGCCGTCCAGAAGTTCAGCTGATCCGCGCGCAGTGGTGATCAGGGCAGAAGCGACGCGAGGTCGCGCACGCCGACGCATTCCGGCGACGTGATCGGCTCGCCGAACTCCGAGTTGATCCGGCTGCCGTAGAAGCGGCCCATCGCCTCGACCCATTTGGGCAGGGAGCGGTTGCCGGGGTTGGCCTCGAACTGGCTTTTGTACGCGGCGATCGCCCGCATCTTCTTCTGCTCGAACCCGGCGCAATCCACGATCAGGTCGGGCTGGGGAATGTTCTTCAGATGCGTGCAGAAATAGTGCAGAAGCCGCCGCGGATGGTGGGGGTCGCCGGCCAGGGCGGACTTGGTCAGCTTGGCGTCGAAGCGGGCGTCAATGCCAATGCGGCAGAGGGCCAGGTGGTCCGGGTGCGCGTCCAGCGGATGGGGCACGAACATCAGGTCGATCTTGTTCAGGCGCAGCTGCCCGGCGAGCGCGTGGCGCGAGGGAAGGTCGTGGATCACGGCGCGGTTGGTCCAGCCCAGATTGACGCGCTCGACGCCGAGGATCCTCGCGGCCTCGGCCGCCTCCTTCGCCCGCGTCGCCGGATCGCCGTGGGGGGTGGGCTCGCCGTTGGTGGCGTCGATGATGAGCACGCGGTGCCCTTGCGAAACCAGCAGCGCCATGGTGGCGCCGAGTCCAAGTTCCGCGTCGTCGGGGTGGGCCGCCAGGACCGCGATGTTCATGGCATGGATCCTAGGGAGATTCGGGAGGAAGCAATCCGTCGGGCAGGCGGTCCTGCAGCGAGGGCTGAAGCTCCTCGACCCATTCGTTGCGCGCCGCCAGGAACTCCCGGGCGAGCGACGGATTGGCTTTCAGCAGTGTCTGCCGCTCCTGCTCCAGGCGCAGCAGCGCCGCGATGACCTGCGCGCTGCGGTCATTCGGGATCGCGCAGAGGTCGCGCACGATCGCCGTGGTCTCCTTCGAGCTCGCGGGCTTGGACGCCAGGCGCAGGCCCGAGGCGAGCGACGCGGCGGCCTCCTTGCGGAGCGGGGCCAGGAAGGTCTTCATCGCGCCGCTGTTGCCGGTGGCCAGCGCACTTTCGCCGTCGCTTACCACTTGGCGCAGCGCCTCGCGGGAACCCGCCCAATCCAGCCGCGCGTCGGGCCAGGCGCTCTCCGAGGCATTGAGCGCGTCCATGGCCCGCTTGGCCGAAGCCCAGCGGGCGAAGTCGCGGATGCTCTCCAGCGCCTGCGCCGGTTCGTTGGCCGCCCATGCGTCGAGCCAGCGCTGCCGGATGTTTTCAGCCTCGGCCTGCACCGGCGCCGAGAGGCCGGGGGTCTCCTCAGCGGCGCGGAGCACGGCCAGCTGCCGGTCCATCGCATGCAGGCGCTCGCGGAACATCTCGGAGAAGCTCTTGTCGTCCAGACCTCCCGCCATGGTCTGCATGAGCGCGATCAATTGCTTGGTCTGCTTGCTCTGCTTCGGCTTGTCGTTGTTGAGCGCGGTGCTGAGCCGCTGCAGCATGTTGATGTCCTCGACCAGCTGCTCCTGGGCCACGAAAATCGTCGCCAGCGAGGGGTCGTTGGCGTCGAAGCCGCTGACCGAAAGGGTCTCAATGCGGGCCAGCCCAAGCCGCTCGGACGCCACGGCGCGACGCGCCAGCGAGCGGGCGAAATTGCGCAGCGGCGGCGCGATGGCGTCGACCTTGATCTGCTGCGCGTCGGCCATCCAGCCGATGATCTTCGCCACCCGCGAGAGGGCCAGCGCGGAGGAGACCGGATCCTTCTTCGCCAGCACCGCCAGCAGCGCGCCGGGGATCTTGTCGGAACGGGCGGCGGTGGAGGAGGCCGCCAGGTCGCGCAGCTTGCCCAGCGCCTCCACGGCCTGCGCCAGGGCGCCGAACTTGGCGCAGAGCTTGATCGACTCCTCGCGCGTCTCCGCAGCGGCCAGGCCCCGGACCGCCGCCTCGATCTGGGCCGCGATCTTGTCGCGCGTGTCGTTGTTCCAGTAGGCCGCGTTGCGCAGGGAGCAGAGAGCCGCCGCCGCCTGGTTCGCCGCGGCCACGGTGCCCGCGGTCGATTGGGCGAGGTCGGGAGCGGTGTCCGCCGCGCTCAGGATCGGCAGCAGATCCTTGAGCATCGCTTTGGCCTCATCGCAGGGAGGCGCGATGTCTTGAGTTGAGGACGTCTCCGCGATTCCTGCCAGCAGCCGCGCGAACTCAGGCATGGGATCGGCCTTGGGATCGGGACGCGCGTTCCACTCAGCGGCGAATAGCTCGCCGGCGGGAGTGTCCAGGCGCGGATCCAGGTCGCGACGGATCGACACCATCACCAGGGCCATCGCCGCGGGCGTGGAATCCTTCAGCGGGGCGGTTCCATGCGCCCGGAGAATGGCCGCCGCCATCCGTCGCCACGCCGCCTGTGCCGAAGGTTTCGCCGCCTTGGTGTCCAACTTGTCGGCCTCGCGCACCAGGGCGTCGGCGAGTATGTCCACCGAGGCCGGCGCCGGCCACTTCGGAGTCGGCGGGGGGTCGAGGCGCAGCGTCTGGATCGCCGCCGCGGCGGAGATCAGGAAGAGCATCGAAACCAGGACCGCTCGTCGAAGGCGCGGGTTCATCCCATGGGCTCCCTGGATTTCTCTTCGGGGTAACGGATCCACTGCAGGCGCAATCCCTCGGGCGGCAGGGTCGGCCCGGCCAGCTGCCGGTCGCCGCTCTCCAGCGCCGCGCGGATCGAGTCCAGCGTCATGCGCCCGCGGCCGATCTCGGTGATCGTGCCCGCGATGATCCGCACCATGTTGTAGAGGAATCCGCTGCCGGAGATGTCGATCACGATTCGATCCTCGTTCAATGCCTGCACCTCGCAGGAGAAGATAGTGCGAATGGTACTTTCGCGCCCGTGCGATGAATGGGCGAAGGCGGCGAAGTCGTGCTCGCCCGGGAACATCGCCGCGGCGAGCTTCATCGGCCCGACCTCCATGTGATGCGGCGAGAAGTAGACCGTGCGCCGGTCGAAGATGGGGCGTGGCCGCAGGTGGTCGCCGTGCGAAACCTCGTAGCGATAGCCCTTGCCGACCGCGTCCCGAACCGGGTCGAAATCCTCCGCCGGAGGCCAGGCCTTGAGCACGCGCATGTCACCGGGCAGCCGGGTGTTCAGGGCAGCGGGCAATCTTGGAATGGGGATTCGGGTCTCGACGGTGAAGGCCACCACTTGGGCGTCTGCATGGACCCCGGCGTCGGTCCGGCTCGCCCCCGAGGTCAGCACCCGCTGCTGAAAGAGGTCGGCCAGGGCCTTGTCCAGCTCCCCCTGGACGGTTCGATAGGGGAGCTTGTCCGGGGGTTCCTGACGCTGCCAGCCGTGGAAATTGGTGCCTTCGTAGGCAATTCGAATCGCCACCTTGGGCATGGGGCATTTATAGACGAATTCACACGGTTCTTCGGTTCGGTGTCAACGGATACCCGATAACAGGCTTCCGCCGGGGCGCCAACCTGTAGTCAACGCTTCAATCGATGGTGAAAACCCTTGTAAAATCTCAATTTCCGCTTGGATATTGGTCATATAGGGCTATCTTGAGGGAGCAAGCGGTCGAACCTGTTACAGCCGTATTCGGCGGCCGCTCACCTTTTTTTGGAGAATGAAATGAAGATCGCTCTCGTCGCCCCGGTCATGATTTGCACCGCAGCGCTTTTGGCCGACATTGTCGTCGACGGAACTCTTGATGCTGATTATGGAAATGCGAAGTCCGGCCAGGTTGTGCACACCGGATTCGGCAATGCCAGCGATGGCGTGAACAGTTTCGCCAACGGCTCCGAGCTCGACGGCGGCTTCATGAAAGTCGACATCGAAAACGGCTACCTCTACCTCTTCCTCTCGGGCAACCTGGAGAGCAACTTCAACAAGCTCGAGGTCTTCATCGACAGCGTTCCCGGCGAAGGCCAGAATGTGCTTCGCAGCGACAACGCCGATGTCGACTTCAACGGCCTCAACAAGATGGGCGAGGACACCGTCAACGCCATCCAAGGCCTCAAGTTCGACGCGGATTTCGCGCCGGACTTCTACCTGACCACGACCTTGGGCGGCGATCCCATCACACAGTACGCCAACATCGCCCAGCTCCTGACGGCGGGCGGCGGTGTCGGTGCTTACATCGGCAGCGGACCCTTCGCAGGTCCGGATGCGACCAACCTGCTCGATGACACGGTCTATGGATGCCAGCTCTCGATCAACAACGCCAACACCGCCGGCGTGGGCGGAGAACTTGAATTTCCCGGCTCAGGCTGCGGCGTGGTCACCGGCATCGAGATGAAGATTCCGCTGGTCCTGCTGGGCTGGGACGGCTCCTCGGACCTCAAGGTCTGCGCGTTCATCAACGGCGGCGGACACGATTACGCCAGCAATCAATTCCTGGGCTCGCTCCCGGCCTTCAGCGGCAATCTGGGCGGCGACGGCAGCGGCGGATACATCGGCGGCTTCCCCGCTGCGCTTCGATTCGATCTCTCAACGATCGATGGCAACCAGTTCTTCAGCATGTCCGATCCGGACGCCTGCGTGGCGTGCTTCGGCGACATGGATGGATCCGGTGAAGTGGACGGCGGCGACATCGGCCTCGTGCTTCTGGACTTCGGTCCCTGCCCGGGCTGCCCGACCGATCTTGACGGATCCGGCGAAGTGGACGGCGGCGACATCGGCCTTGTGCTGCTGAGCTTCGGCGCCTGCCCCTGAGTCGGCATCGAGAGATTGAGATTGAATTCAAATCCCCCGGCTTCGAGCCGGGGGATTTTCATTTCAAGGTTCCATGGCCATCAGCGCAAAAGTTGCTTTGATTGGCGAGAAACAAGGTTCTTGAGCAAGGCGTGCTCCTGAATCGAATTGAAAAATCAAAAAACCGCTTGGATATTGGTCATACGAGGCTATCTTGAGTGAACGAGCGGTCGGACCTGTTACAGCCCTGTTCGGCGGCCGCTCACCTTTTTTTGGAGAAAGAAATGAAGATTGCTCTCGTCGCCCCGATCATGATTTGCACCGCAGCTCTTTTGGCCGACATCGTCGTCGACGGAACTCGTGACGCGGACTATGGGAACGCCAAGGCTGTCCAGAATGTGCACACCGGATTCGGCAACGCCACCGACGGCGTCAACAGTTACGCCAATGGCTCCGAGCTGGACGCGGGTTTTATCAAGATCGATTCCGACAACGGCTACCTGTACCTTTTCCTCTCCGGCAACCTTGAGAGCAACTTCAACAAGCTTGAAGTCTTCATCGACAGCATTCCCGGCGAGGGCCAGAATGTGCTTCGCAGCGACAACGCCGATGTCGACTTCAACGGCCTCAATAAGATGGGCGAGGACACCGTCAACGCCATCCAGGGGCTCAAGTTTGACGAAGGTTTCGCCCCGGACTTCTACCTGACCACGACCCTCGGCGGCGATCCCATCACGCAGTACGCCAACATCGCCCAGCTCCTGACGGCGGGTGGCGGCGTCGGCGCCTACATCGGCAGCGGACCTTTCGCAGGTCCGGACGCGAACAACCTGCTTGATGACACGGTCTACGGATGCCAGCTCTCGATCAACAACTCCAACGTGTTGGGCGTCAATGGCGACTCCGACGCTGTCTACGGGGGCTGCGGCGTGAACACCGGCATTGAGATGAAGATTCCGCTGGTCCTGCTGGGCTGGGATGGCTCCTCGGACATCCGGATCTGCGCGTTCATCAACGGCGGCGGACACGACTACGCCAGCAATCAATTCCTGGGAACGCTTCCGGTTGGTGCCGGAAACCTCGGCGGCGACGGCGTGGGCGGATACGTCGGCGGCTTCCCCGCAGCGCTGCGGGTCGATTTGGCCAACATGCCCTACCCCCAGAACTTCAGCGCCTTGAGTTCGGACTTCTGCGAGGCGTGCTTCGGCGACATGGATGGATCCGGTGAAGTGGACGGCGGCGACATCGGCCTGGTGCTGCTGGACTTCGGTCCCTGTCCGGGCTGCTCGACCGATCTTGACGGATCCGGCGAAGTGGACGGCGGCGACATCGGCCTAGTGCTGCTCAGCTTCGGCGCCTGCCCCTGAGTCGGCGGCGTTCCAAGTTTGTGTTTGAATTCAAATCCCCCGGCTTCGCGCCGGGGGATTTTATTTTCAAGGTGCAGGCGAACGATTCGCCGGGAGTGCGATCAGCCGATCCGCTTGCCGGATTCGCCGGGCTCGAAGAGATGGGCGCGGGCGAGATCGATCCCAGCTGTGATCGTGTCGCCTTCCTTGATCGAGCCGTCGGGTCCGCAGCGGGAGACCAGCCGCTGGCCCGAGGCTTGAAGCACCACATCCATGCGGTCGCCATAGTGCTCGACCGCTTCCACGGTTGCGGAAAATCCGCCCGCTGCTTTTAACGCCACATGCTCGGGGCGGATTCCAAGAACAACGCTCCGCGAGCCGTTGGAGACCAGCGGTTTCCAAGCATCGACGGTTCCCTGAAAGAGAAGCGACCCGGCACGGATGGCGAGGCCCGCCCCGTTGGAGGCGAGGATGCCTTCGAGCATGTTCATGGTCGGCGTGCCCACGAAGGAGGCGACAAATCGATTGGCCGGCCGCGAATAAATCTCCTGCGGCGCGGCGATCTGCTGCGTCAGACCATCCTTGAGCACCACCACGCGATCGCCCAGGCTCATGGCCTCCTCCTGGTCGTGGGTGACATAGACCATGGTCGCGCCGAGGCGGCGATGCAACATGCGCAACTCAGCGCGCATCTCCACGCGAAGCTTGGCGTCCAAATTCGAGAGCGGCTCATCCAGAAGAAAGACCTTCGGCTCGCGCACCAGCGCCCGCCCCAGCGCGACGCGCTGTCGCTGCCCGCCGGAGAGCGCCGCGGGTCGTCGGCCCAGCAGCTGGGTGATGCCCAGCGTGGCCGCGGCCGCATTCACCTTGCGGGCGATCTCCTCGCGCTCGGCGTTGCGCCCGGCGCGGTAGGAGCCCGAGAGCCAGGAGCCGATCCGGCTGGGAAACTTTCGCCGCCGCAGCAATCCAAAGGCCATGTTGGCGTCGACGTTCATGTGCGGATAGAGCGCATAGTTCTGGAAGACCATGGCGATGTCGCGGCTCTGCGGAGGCAGCTCGTTCACCACCTTCCCGTCGATCTTCATCACCCCCTCGGTCACGGTCTCGAGCCCGGCGATCATGCGCAGCAGCGTGCTCTTGCCGCAGCCGGAGGGCCCGACCAGGACGGTGAACTCACCGTGGGCGATGCTCAGGTCGACCCCCTCGACGGCGCGGACGCCCCCGGGATAGATCTTGCCGACGCGCTCGAGTGTGATGGTTGCCATGCGAATCGCTCCGTTGGTGGTCGGCGGGTCAGCCCTTGACGGCGCCCTTGCCCAGTCCTTCGATGAATTGACGCTGCGCCACGAGGAACAGCAGGATGCAGGGGATCATGGTGACCAGGCTGGCCGCCATGAGCAGGTTGACCTTGTTCACGCCGCCGTACTGATTGCGGAAACTGTTGAGCGCCACCGCCAGCGTGGCCTGCTCGTCCGAGTGCAGGTAGATCAGCGGCGCCAGAAAATCGTTCCAGGTGAAGATAAAGGTGAAGACCGCGCAGATCGCGGTCACCGGGCGGCAGAGCGGCAGCATCACATGCCACCAGATGCCCAGCCATCCCCATCCGTCCACCTTGGCGGCTTCGACCAATGCCTCAGGCACCTGCGCGATGAACTGCCGGTACATGAAGATGAAGAAGGCGCTGCCGAAAAAAGCTGGGACCACCAGCGGCAGGATCGTGTCGACCCATCCCAGATTCCGGAAGAGCAGGAAGAGCGGGACCATCGTGACCTGCCCGGGCAGCATCATGGTGGCCAGCATCAGCAGGAAGAGCGCGTGATTGCCGCGAAAGCGGATGCGGGCAAGGGCGAAGCCCACCAGACTGGAAGAAAGCACCGTGCCCGCGACCACCAGCGTGGTCACCACAATGCTGTTGGCCAGGGCGTCGAAGAATCCCTTCCACTTCACGGTGCCCATCTGCGAGAGCGCCTCGCCGAAGTTGCCCCACTGCGGATCGTCGGGGATCAGCTTGAGCAGGTCGCCGCTCACCGTCGCGGATTGGGCGCGGTCGGGCGTCTGCAGGCTCACCAGCGCCATCCACAGCAGCGGGAAGACGATGATCGCGGTGCCGCAGACCAGCGCGACGAAGGAGATCGACCGCGTCAGTCCGCCGCCGACGGCGCCGTCGCGTGCGGTGCGGCGGATGGAGTCGGCGCCGCTCATCGGCGCAGACCCTCGTAGTGCACCAGGCTCCGGCTTCCGCGCAGCGTGATCATGGTGAAGAAGAGCGTGATCAGCAGCAGGATCCACGCCATGGCGCTGGCGTAGCCCATCTCGTAGAACTCGAAGGCCTGGTTGTAGAGGTAGAGCACGTAAAAGCGGGTGAGGTCGCCCGGCTCGCCACCGGTCATGATGAAGGCCTGGGTGAAGACCTGGAAGCAGGCGATGATCGACATGACCACGTTGAAGAGGATCACCGGACTCAGCATGGGCAGCGTGACGCGGAAGAAGCGGCCGACCGCGCCCACGCCGTCGATGCGCGCCGCTTCATGCAGTTCTTCGGGAACGCCCTGCAATCCCGCCAGATAGATCATCATGCCGCCGCCCACCATCCAGAAGCCCATGATGGCAAAGGCAGGGGCGCCCCACACCGCGGCGTCGCGGCCGAACCAGTCGGGCGGCGTCGCGCCGAACACATGCAGCAGCGGCCGAAGGGCCGCGTTCATCAAGCCGCCGTCGGTGTCGAAGACCCAGCGCCACAGCACCGCCACGCCCACGCCCGCCAGCACGCTGGGCAGGTACCACGCCGCGCGGAAGAAGTGAATGCCGCGGATCTTCTGGTTCATCAGCAGCGCCGCCAGCAGCGCCAGGATCTGCCCGCCCGGCACCACAATGATCGTGTAGTACAGGGTGACCTTCAGGCTGGCGATAAAGCGCTCATCGTGACCAAGCAGCTGGCGATAGTTGCCCCAACCAACCCAGGTGGCCTGGTCAAGCGTGCTCACGCCGCGCCACTTGGCGAAACCCAGCAGCAGACTCATGACGATGGGAAAGGCCATGAAGACGATGAAGCCCAGCACCCAGGGAGAGACCAGCAGCCAGCCCCAGCGAGCCTCGCGAGTGGCGCCGAGATCGCCGTGCGGTCGCAATGCGAACCAGGCCAGGATGGCGATCGCGATGAAGGCGCAGAGTGAAAGCGCCCAGCCCAGCGGCGCCCAGGGGAAGGGCTCGAACCCGGCGCGTGCCAGGGGGCTCGTCGTTTCCGCAGTCCACATCCGGTTGAAATCATCCACCGATTGCTGCACGGTTTGATCGCCCACCTTCAAGGAGCGGTCAAGCGTGGCGCCAAGCAACTGCTCAAAGCGAGGATTCGCCGGCCAGTCCACCACCTGTGCGGCCGGAGCGGGATCGAGAAAACCCTGGTTGTTCAGCGGCTTCTTGCTTGCATCCAGGAAAGCGGGGCTTTCCGCGACCGAGCGGATGGTCGGAATCGCAAGGCCCAGCTTCGCGCCGCTGATCTGCGCCTCCGGTCCCGTGAGCCAGCGGATCAATTTCCACGCCGACTCCTTGTTGCGGCTCTGCTTGGCCATGGACCAGGAGACGGTGGCGATGACATTGCCCTCCGCCGCGCCGCGCGGCAGCGGCGCGTAGTCCCAGTCGAAGTCGCGGATGCGCCGGTACTCGGGCACCACCCAGCGCCCGAAGGGTCCGGCCATGCCCACGCGTCCAGTGGTGAATACCGCCACGCCGGTGGCGAGCTTGCTGCGGCCGCTGGTGAGCGTGTTGGTCTCATCCTGGCGCCAGGAGCGCAGGCGATCCAGCACTGCCTTGACCTTGGGATCGTCCAGTCGCGGGTCGTCGTAATCGGCGCCGCGCACCTCAAGTCCCTCGCTGCGCAGATAGGCGCGGACCATCATCGGCCAGGTCACGAATTCGCTGCCGATGCAGGGATCGCCGTTGGCATTCTTCAGCTTGGCGATGGCCCGCGCGTCGGCAATGTATTCATCCCAGGTCCAGCCTTTGGAGGGGAAGGCGAGCCCGGCCCTGCGGAAGAGATCCTTGTTGTAGTAGAAGCCGACGGTGGTGAAGTCCTTGGGGATTCCGTAGAGCGGGCCGCTGCCCGCGGACTTTCCGTCGAACCGGAAGGCGGCCACGGTGGTCGGGTAGAAGTCCTCCAGCTTGATCCGCTCCTCGACGGCGCCTGCCTGATCGAGTTCCAAGTATTTGTCGAGCGGTTCGACCAGCCCCATCTCCGAAAAACCGGCGACGCGCTCGGCGCCGACATAAAAAACATCGGGCGGCTCCCCCGAGGCGAGCATGGTCTGCAGCTTGGTGTAGAAGCTTGCGGCATCACCGGGATTGATGCGGCGAACGCGGATGCCGGGATTTCGGGCCTCGAAGCTCCTCAAGCTGTCGTCGACGATGCGGTCCTCCTCGGGGCCGCCCTCGCCCGACCAGTGCATCACCACCAGCTCCTGCTTGATCTGTGCGGCTTGGCGCCAGTGCGTCCAGAGCCGCAAGCCCACCCGGCCGAAACTCCAGGCCACCAGCGCGACGGCCGCGAACGCGAAGAACCCGCGGGCGAGGCTCGCAATGGATTGCCGGAGTGCTCTACCGCGAGGCATCGAATGAGTATATGGTTCGCAAACTGATCCATGCGTCGTGCCACTCGCCTCATCGCCTTTCGGCTCCTCTCGATCGCGGCGATCGGATCGTTGTGCTTCGCGGCGCGCATAGCGCCGCCGGAGGAGTTTCCACCGAAGGCGCCGATCGTCGCCAAAAGCGCGGAGCCGATTCCGGGATCGCTGCCACCCTCCTTGACCGCCGTGAAAGCCGCGGGCAAGCGCTGGCGGGTCGACTTCACCTTCAAGCCGCAGGAGCCGAATCCCAAAAGCGTTTCGCTCGCGGGAAGTTTCAACACATGGAACAAGCTGGCGACTCCGATGCGCCGCGCTCCCGATGGCGCCTGGACGGCGAGCGTGGAACTGCCCGAGGGCGTCACGCTCTACAAGTTCGTCGTCGACGGCGAGCAATGGTTCGCGGATCCGGCGAATCCCGAGGGCGATCCCGACGGAAACGGCGGCCGGAACTCGGTGCTGCGACTCGGTGATGCGGCGTTGCTCCGGCAGGCGCAGGGCGTTCGCGGCGATGGCAAGATCAACGCCGCCGCGCTGGGCCACGATCCCGCCCGCGCCCAGGACCGGGAGCATCGGCGCGACGACTCCTGGGCGATCCGCTACCGCACCCTCGCGGAGGACGTGGATTCAGTAAACTTGGCGACCCGCGAACTCGGCTCTTTCCCCATGCGGCGCGTCGGGCGGCTCGACTCGTTTGACTGGTGGGAAGTTGTTCTTCCCAGACCCCGTTCGCGGACGGACTACACCTTCCTCATCTCCGACGGAGCCACGCAATTGCGCGACGCCGAAATCTATTCCCTCGACCCCGCGGCCGCCTCCTCCTTCGTCACGCCCGACTGGGCCAAGAACGCGGTCTGGTACCACATCATGGTCGACCGCTTCCGCAACGGCGATGCCTCCAATGATCCGCAGAACACCCGTCCCTGGCGGAGCGAGTGGTACGCGACCAGCCCCTGGGAAGGCGCCAACGGCGAGACCTTCTACAACCACTTCGTCTTCGGCCGCATGTACGGCGGCGACATCGCCGGCATGACGCAGGCGCTGCCCTATCTCAAGGAGCTGGGCGTGAACGCGCTCTACCTGCTGCCGATGTTCGAGGCCAGCACGCCGCACAAGTACAACGCGACCAACTACCTCCACATCGACGACGCCTTCGGAAAGCAGGGCGGCTACGCCAAGGCCGCGGCCGTCGAGGACTTGCTGGATTCCAAGACCTGGACCTGGACTGAAAGCGACAAGCAATTCCTCGCCTTCCTGAAGGAGGCCAAGAAGCAGGGCTTCAAGGTGATCATCGACGGTGTCTTCAACCATGTCGGCACCCATCATCCGGCCTTCCTCGACGTGAAGAAGAATGGCCGCGAGAGCCGCTTCGCGGATTGGTTCAACATCAAGAGCTGGGATCCCTTCGACTATGAGGGTTGGTTCGGTCACAGCGAGCTGCCGACCTTCCGCAAGGACGAGGAGCATGGCATCGCCAGTGACAGCGCGCGCAGGCACATTCTTGAAGTCACGCGGCGCTGGATGGATCCCAACGGCGACGGCGATCCGAGCGACGGCATCGACGGCTGGCGCCTCGATGTGCCCAACGAGATCCCGATGTCCTTCTGGCGCGAGTGGCGCACGCTGGTCAAGAAGATCAACCCCCAGGCCTACATCACCGGCGAGATCTGGACGCGGGCCGACGCCTGGCTGGACGGCAACGCCTTCGACGCGGTGATGAACTACGAGTTCTGCAAGCCGGCCATCGAGTGGATCATCAACCGCACGACCCGGATCACGCCGAGCGAGCTGGATGCGCACCTGGCCAAACTTCGGCTGGCCTATCCGGCCGAGGCCACGTATGCGATGCAGAATCTGCTGGACAGCCACGACACCGACCGGATCGTCAGCATGGCGCGCAATCCCGACCGCGTCTACAACGAGAACAACCGCGAGCAGTCGGTGACGACCTACGACGCCTCCAAGCCCCGCGAGGAGGACTACCGCCGCGTGAGGCTGCTGGCCCTGCTGCAGATGACCTACGTTGGCGCGCCGATGATCTGGTATGGCACCGAGGCGGGCATGTGGGGCTCGGGCGATCCCAACAACCGCAAGCCGATGCTGTGGAAGGATCATGAGCCCTACGAGCAGCCCGAAGACAACCATGTCATGGGCGAGCAGCTGGCCTACTACAAGAGCGTGACGGCGCTGCGCAACAATCACTCGGCGCTGCGCACCGGCTCCTTCCAGACGGTGCTGACCGACGACGCGAAGAATGTCTGGGTCTTCCTGCGCAGCGACGCGAGCGAGCAGGTCCTGGTCGCCTTGAACGCGAGCGACCAGGGGGCCATGGTCGAGTTGCCCGCGGAGATCGGCGAAGGTTGGTCCCTGATCTTCGGATCGCAGGTGGAAAAGACGAAGTTCCCCGCCGTGACGATCCCAGCCACCGCCGGCTGCGTGTGGGTCCGTCCCGCTCCCAAATGACGCGCGGAAAAATCGTAGGATCGCAGCGTGTCAACCTCCATCTTTGACCATCGTCAAGCCGGCGTGTTGCTGCACCTCGGCAGCGTGCCCGGTCCACACGGCATCGGCGACCTGGGTCCGCAGGCCTTCCGCGTGGCCGACTGGATCGCCGCCTCGGGCTCGACCCTGTGGCAGATGCTTCCGGTGGGACCGGTCGGCAAGGGGGACTCGCCCTATTCGGCGACCAGCAGCTTTGCGATCGAGCCGCTCTTCCTCAGCCTGGAAGAACTGGCACGCAAAGGATTGCTTTCAAGGGAATCGTTGAAGGCGCCCGCTTCCCTTGGCCGCGGCAAGACTGATTACACAAGAGCTCGCGCCTTCAAATGGCCGCGTTTCCTTGAGGCATTCGAGCGATTCACCCGGAAAGGGGGAATTCGCAGCGCGAGCTTCCAGAAGTTTCGCCGCGATCATCGCAACTGGCTGCCCGGCTGGTGCGACTTCGCCTCGCGGCAGGATGGCCGCGAGCCCGCGCTGCACGCCTTCGTGCAATTCATGTTGGCCGAGCAATGGCAGCGGCTGCGCCGGCACTGCTCCAAACGTGGCGTGCATCTGATCGGCGACCTGCCCATTTTCGTGAGCCTGGACTCCGCGGATGTGTGCGACCACCCCGAGCTCTTCCGCCTGGACGCGAAGGGACGCCCCGAGGTGGTGACCGGCGTGCCTCCCGATTGCTTCTCGAAGGATGGCCAGCTCTGGGAGCATCCGCACTATCGCTGGCCCGCGCATCGCCGCCAGCGCTTCGCATGGTGGATCAGCCGCGTCAGGATCGCCCTGAATCGCTTCGACGCGCTGCGCATCGACCACTTCGTGGGGTTGAATCACGCCTATGAAATACCCGGCGCCGCCAGGACGGCGCGAAAGGGCGAGTGGCGGCCGACGCCCGGCCGTGAACTCCTGACCGCGATCCGCAAAAAACTCGGCGTGCTTCCGTTGATCGCCGAGGATCTGGGGGCGCTGACACCCGCGGCCGAAAAATTGCGCGACGACTTCGGCCTGCCCGGCATGAAGCTGCTGCACAACGCCTTCTACGGGCCGAACTCGGGCGACCTTCCCCACCGGCATCCGAAGCGCAGCGTGATCTATCCCGGCACACACGACAACGACACCACGCGTGGCTGGTGGCAGGGGCTCGCGCCCCCGGCGCGCGCCCGATTCCTCGCCCTCTCCGGTGCGGATTCATCCCGGCCCGAAAAAGCCATGATCCGCATGGCCTACGGCAGCCCCGCCAACACCGCCATCGTTGCGGCGCAGGACCTTTTGGGACTGGAACGCCGCGATCGCATGAACGTGCCCGGGGTCGCCGTCGGAAACTGGTCCTGGCGGCTGGAACCGGGGGCCTTGAGGGCGCCCATGGCGGCGCGGCTGCGAAAATTGGCCCTGGATTCCGGACGGCTTGCACTGTGACGCATTTTCGGCGAAGGTGATCGGCTATGGCTCATCCCGACACTCCCTCGGCCAAGATGCGATCGAACCTCTCCCCGGCGACGGTCACGCCATTGAAAAGGAAGCCCGCCTCGCAGAAAGTTGCCATCACGCCAAAGGACGCCAAAGCGCTTGAAGGCCTCGAGCGAGATCTGCACAACATCGCCGCCGACCTCTGGTGGTCCTGGAACGAGATCGGTCGGCGCCCCTTCGCGGCGCTTGATCCCTCCACGTGGGAGGCCTCGGGGCACAATCCGCTGGCCGTGCTGGCCCGGCTGGACCATTCCATGTTCGCCACGCGCTGCCAGGAGCCGGAGTTCGTCGGCATGATCCGCGCCGCCCGCGACGCCCAGAAGATCTATCACTCCACCGAGCCCTGGTTCGAGCGCACCGCGCCCGCCGGCAGCTCCACGCTGCATGTGGCCTATTTTTGCAGTGAGTTCGCCATCCACGAGAGCCTGCAGCAGTACGCCGGCGGACTCGGCGTGCTGGCCGGTGACCACATGAAGAGCGCCAGCGACCTGGGCGTGCCGATCACCGGAGTCGGGCTTCTCTACCAGCGCGGCTACTACCTGCAGCAGCTGCGGACCGACGGTTCGACGCGGGTGATCGAGCCCTACTGGTCGACCGAGCAGATGCCGTTGACCGATGAGAAGCTGGTCATCCGGGTTCCGCTGGGCAACCGGAAGGTCCGCGCCAAGATCTGGTCGATGCGGATCGGACGCGTCCGAATCATGCTGCTGGACACCGATCTCAAGGCCAACAAGAAACGCGACCGCCGACTGACCGAGGGCCTCTACAAGGGCGAGCCGGCGCTGCGGCTGCGCCAGCAGGTGCTGCTGGGCGTCGGCGGCGTGATTGCACTGCGCGAGCTCAGGCTCAAGCCGACCGTCTTCCACCTGAACGAGGGCCACGCGGCCTTCGCCTCGGTGACCCGGCTGGCGGCGCTGGTCGATGATGGCGTCTCCATCGAGAAGGCCATTGAGCAGGTCCGCGGCAGCACGGTCTTCACCACGCACACCCCGGTGCCCGCGGGACACGACCGCTATGACGCCGAGGAGGTTGCCGACCTCATGGAACCCTGCTGGAAGAAGGCCGGCCTGGCCCGGCGCGCCTTCCTGGAGATGGGCTCGGAGAATCCCAACGATCCCAAGGCGACCTTCTGCATGACGGTGCTCGCCCTTCGCACCGCCCAGTTCGTCAACGGCGTCGCGGCGCTGCACGGACGGGTGAGCCGCGAAATGTGGCAGGGGGTCTTCGGGGCCGCCGACGCGGCGCTGGTGCCGATCGGCCATGTCACCAACGGCGTCCATGCCCGCACCTGGCTCGCCCCCGAGGCCGAGGCCTTCTGGAAAAAGCACATCGGCCTGGATCTTGATCGCATCGAGACCGGCGAAGATCCCTGGAAAAGTGTTCCCAACGTCGACCCCGCGGCTCTCTGGCAGCTGCGAAGCGACCTGCGCAATCGCCTGGTCCACTTCATCCGCGAACGGCTGCTCATGCAGGCGATGCGTCGCGGCGACGCGCCGGATCCGGCCCTGCGTTCCCTCCACGCCTTCGATCCCGCGGCGCTGACCATCGGCTTTGCCCGCCGCTTCGCCACCTACAAGCGGGCCCCCCTGATCTTCCGCGACGCGGAGCGTCTGCGCCGCATTTTGGGCGATGCCAAGCGGCCGGTTCAGATCGTCTTCGCGGGCAAGGCCCATCCGCGCGACAAGGATGGCCAGGCCTACGCAGCTCAGGTGCATCACTGGGCGACGGAGTCCGGCTTCGAGGGGCGCATCGTGCTGCTGGAGGAGTACGACATGCATGTCGGCCGCATGCTGGTGAGCGGCTGCGACGTCTGGTTGAATAATCCGCTGCGGCCCTACGAGGCCAGCGGCACCAGCGGCATGAAGCCCCCCATGCATGGCGGAATCAACCTGAGCATCCTGGATGGCTGGTGGCCCGAGGCCTGTGACGGCACCAACGGCTGGGCGATCGGCGATGGCCGCGAGGGGACCGATCGCGAGGAGCAGGATCGGATCGACGCGGAGAGCCTCTACGGCCTCCTGGAGAACGAAGTGGTGCCCGACTTCTTCGATCGAGATCACGGCGGTGTGCCCCAGCGCTGGCTCCAGCGCTGCATCCGAAGCGCGGCGACCATTCCCGGCCGGTTCAATTCCCACCGGATGGTGGCGGAATACCTGGAGAAGTCCTATCTGCCGGCGCTGGAAAGCTCGAAGCAGAAATAGTCCGCAAAAAGAAGAAACCCCGCCTTTGAAAGCGGGGTCTCTTGAAATCACTCCAAACCCGTATTGCGTCAGTGAAACGCGAGGCAAGTCCGCCTCGCAAGTGATGCTTTACGCCCGACGACGCTTGCCGAGAAGACCTGCGAGTCCGACCAAGGCGATGGCGCCTGGAGTCGGAACCGGGACAACGCGGTAGTCAAGGTATTCGCCGGCGGTGCTCGCCTCGCCCCAGCCACTGGTCGCTGCCGTGGCTCGGCTCAGGTGATCCACACCGGGATCATTGCCGCCGCCGCTTGTTGCCACATCAAAGTACATGTGGTCGCCGGCACTCAACCCAAGCGAAGCGAGGGAGACCGTCCAGGAGACCGTGTTGCCGCTCACCGAGTTGGTGAAGGTCTGCGATCCGCCCCAATCCCAGCCGCCGCCATTGAAGGCGACATTCTGGCTGTTGTCGGTGGGCTGGTCGATCCAGCTGCCGATGAAGTGGTTGGCGTTGCCGCCATTCTGATTGATCGGGCGCGACCAGGCATTGCTGCCGTCGCCGTTGCCAGCGGTTCTGATGAGGATCATGAATTTGGACCAAGACGCAAAGCCGCGCGTGGTCACGGCGAAGGTGATGCTCGAAGCATCGTTCGTCACGGAGACGCTCGAGATGTCGAGGTTGGCCAAGCCACCATTGTCGAAGAGATCATTTTCCGCGTCGACATAGACATCGGCGAAAGAAGAACTCGCTGCGAGACAGGCGACCGTTGCGGCAATCTTGAAAGTGTTCATACGGGAAGGCTCCAATGCGCCGCTAATGAACGCGCGGCTTGACGCCCTTCACCATTCTCCAACAGGTCTCAATAATGCCACATGCGGGGACCGTTGCAACTCGAAAGCCCGATTTTCCAGAAAAAATGCCTTAATAATTTCCCGCCGCGACGGATCTAAGGCCGCCATTTGCTCCGAGATGAGCCCTGCCTTTGCAAAAACCGGGTGTCGGCTCGGAAATGACGGGTCAGGAACAGGTCCAGTCGTAGTCAAGCAGGAGCACGCCAACATCGCCGCCGTCGACCTCGCCGCTTCCGTCCAAGTCGCTGGCGCAGCCGGGGCAGGGGCCGAAGTCAAGCAGCAGCAGGCCGAGATCCCCCGAGTCGACTACGCAGTCTCCGTTGAGGTCCGATGGATTGCCCTGGCTCGCTCCATCCTGGCTGTAGACGATGAAGGAATACGCACCCGCGTTGAAGTTGCCGCTGTAGGGCATCCCGTCATAGGGGCCTCCATCAGCCTCGATATCCACGCAGAGCGTGTTCGCGTAGTCGCTCGAGTAGCCATTCCAGTCGCTGTTCATCCGGCAGCGCCACATGCCGGGACGGGGCAGGCCGATCCGGTAGTTGGTCAGCGGCCAGGTGCTGAAGTTCGCCAGCACCACCACATCGTCGCCGCCGCCGCCATTCTCCCAGCGATGCCAGGCGATGACCTTGTTCCAGTCGTTCACATGGAAGACATTGGTGCTGGCGCCGGTCAGGCCGCGGGTTTCCCCGTTCAAATTGCGCCGCAGCGCGATCATGTCCTTGTAGAGCTGCAGGATGCCGGCGTAGGTCGTGGTCTTGCTCCAATCCAGCGGATCGTTCGGATCGAAGTAGCCATCCTCAAGAAACTCCTGGCCCATGAACATCATGGGAATGCCGGGGCTGAAAAAGGCGACCGCCGCGGCGAGCGTGCTGCGCTTGCGGGCATACCAGTTGCCCGGCGCAGCGGGGCTGATCTCGGAGGGCACGCGGCTCTTGCCGTTGGCGTCCTCGTCGTGGCTCTCGGTGTAGATGATGCGCTGGGTGTGGACGCCGTTGTAATTCTGCAGAATGATGTCGCGCACGGAGGCCATGCTGCGGTTGGCGTCGCTGGTTTCCTCGACGACGCTGCGGATGCTGTGCACGAACCAGTCCCACTGGGTGTCGAAGCCGGCGCCGCCCGCTCCGGTGGGCTTGGTGACCCAGTCGTTATCGTCGAAATCCTCGGCGATTGACAGCTTCCCGGGATAGGCCGCGTCGATCTCGTTGTTGCACCACTGCAGCAGGCTCCAGCCCTCGGGAATGTCGATGCCGAATTGGTCGGTCCGGCGGATGTACTTGGTGCCATCCCAGCGCAGGCCGTCCATGCGGAACTCGTCCAGCCACATCATGGCGTTGTCGCGGATGTACTGGCGCACCTCGCCGCGCGAATAGTCCATTCGGGTGTTGCCCCAGGGGGTCGTGGCGTGGGTGGTGTCGTTGTAGAAGAAGATGCCGCCCAGGTTGTTGGCGTTCCAGCCGTCGAACTTCCACATGTCCAGGTCGTTGGGGCCGAGGTGGTTGTAGACGACGTCGTTGAGCACGGCGATCCCGCGGGCGTGGCACTCGTCGACGAATTTCTTCAAGTCGTTCGGGTTTCCGTAAATGCTTTCGACGGAGAAGGGATAGCTGAGGTTGTAGCCCCAGGAGAGATCGCCGGGAAACTCGTTGATCGGAAGCAGCTCCACGCAGTTCACGCCGAGCGACTGGATGTGATCCAGCTTGGCGATCGCATCGATGAAGGTGCCGGGGGCGGAGCCGTCGGGAACCCAGAAGGCCCCGATGTGCATCTCGTAGATGATCAGCTCGTTCCAGTTGTCAATCTGGAAGTTGTTGTTGACCCAGGTGTAGGAATTCGGGTCGTACACCACGCTGTTGCCGACGCTGTTGGTCAGGCGGCGGGCGCGAGGATCATTCTTCTGGGTGTAGACGTTGTTGTACTTCACCGCGAACTTGTACTGGGCGTTGGCGACGACGTTGGGGACGTCGCCCGACCACCAGCCGTTGCCCTCGCTGCCGAGCATGTGCGCCGTGTTGCTGTAGAAGTTGAAGGAGCCGGCCACGCTCACGGCCTGGGCGTTGGGGGCCCAGGTTCGGAAGGTGACCCCCTTGTTGGAGGAGCTCACGAAGTAGGGGATGGCGCCCACGCCGGGCCGGCTGGAGGGCGAGAGTTGCGCGGCGAAGGCGCTGGACAGACAGACCGCTGCGACGAGGGCGGCGAACACGTTGGCGGCGATGGAGTGTTTCTTGGTGGGCATCAACAAGTGGTCTTTCAGGGCTGACGGGTCTGTCCATCAACATAATCCGAAAACACCGGAAGGCGAGGTCTTTCCTGCATTTTCGCGGACTTTGGAACTATAGCCTTATCCCAATGCCATCTCGCGCATTATTTGGACGCTAATTGATTTTTCCGGGCAGCAGCATTTTCTTGATGTTGTAGAGATCGACATCGGTGTCGGGCAAATCCGGATAGGCGCCATTGCTGAATTGAGCTTGCAAGTCGCCGTTGATCATTTCCGGGCTTTGACTCTGGTAGAGGACCGTGTGGCCATCCACGAGGACCATGTTGAAGGCGCCGGAGTTCCACACGGCAGGGACGTTGTACCACGCGGTGTTGGCGTAGGCGCCGGTGACCGGATCGATCGTGATCTCGGGATTGCCGATGAAGCCGTTGACATTCCACCCCGGCACGCCTTTGGCCTGGTCCCACTCGGGCAGGGCAAGCAGGGTTTCCGCAGGCTTGAGGATGCGGGCCGCGGCGCGCGTGTCGAAACTGTAGCTGGGTGTCGAGATATTCCCGGGCAATGGATAGGTGTCCTCGCAGTACATCACGCCCACGAACGAATTCAGCGAGTAGCTGCGGAGACGGCCGGTTGGATCCTGCGGACTCTTGTAGGCGGTTTCGCTGCCGATGTAATCGTACAGGCTTCCCTTCTGGAGCGCGGCTGAAGTCTCGGCGGATCCGTTGATGGTCCCCGGCACCGCGGGATCGGTCCGGACCCATCCGATGTATTCGTTGCCCGCGTCCTCGCGGATGATCGATCCGTTGGGAACGGTCTTCAGGTTTGACCATCCCACCGGGGTGTCCGTGCGCGGGCTCGGCAGGCGGCCATTGTTCGAGGAGCTGTAGGTGTTCACGGCCGTTCCGATGGTGCCGAGATTCTTCATGCATTCGATGGTGCGGCCCGTCTGCGTGGCGCGGCCTACGCCGACAAGCACCAGGGAAATAATGATGCCGAGAATGGCGATGACCACCAGAAGTTCAACCAGAGTGAATCCTTCAGAGGATCCACCGTGACTTGAACTCGCGGAAAATATTTTATTGATTCTAAAAAACGAGGTGGAGTTCATGGAAATTCCTTGACTCCTCGCGCATCATGATGCACTCGCCATCGCCGCAGGGCGATTCTTTGGGCGCTACTTTATTTTTCCGGGCAGCAGCATCTTCTTGATGTTGTAGAGATCGACAAAGGTGTCGGGCAAATCCGGATAACCCGGACTGGATTTGTATTGGGCTTGAAGGTCGCCATTTTTCATTTCTGGGCTTTGAATCTGGTAACCCTCGACGCTGCCGTCGACATGGACCATGTTGACTTCGCCGGGATTCCACACCGAGGGGGCGTCGTACCACTTGCCGTTGGAGAATGTCCCGGTGGCGGTGTCCAGGGTGATTTCAGGATTGCCCAGGAATCCGTTGGCATTCCAGCCCGTCTGACCTTTGGCTTGATCCCATTCAGGCAAGGCCAGCAATGTTTCCGCCGGATGGGGGATGCGGGAAACAGTGCGGGTGTCGTAGGAATAATTTTTCGAGATGTTGCCGGAGTTGCCCAGCGGGTAAAAGTCGTCGCAGTATTGGACGCCCACGAAGGAGTTCAGCGAATAGCTGCGCACCCGGGCGGTGGGATCCTGCGGACTCTTGTAGGCCGCTTCGCTGCCGATGTATTCGTACAGGCTTCCCTTTTGCAGGGCGATCGGGGTCTCATACTGATTGAATCCATTGGCTTTGATAGAGCCGGGGACCGCGGGCACCTCGGTTCGAACCCAGCCGATGTAGGTGTTGGCAGCGTCCTCGCGGATGGCTGAAGTCGGATCGTTGGGATCGTTTTTCAAACTGGACCAGCCTGCGGGAGTGTCGGTGCGAGGGCTGGGCAATCGGCCCTTGTTCGATGAGCTGTAGGTGTTCGCCGCGGTGCCGATGGTGCGAAGATTGCCGCGGCAGGCGGTGGCCCGGCCCGCCTGGGTGGCCCGGCCCACGCCGACCAGCACAAGGGCGATGATGATGCCGAGGATTGCGACGACCACAAGGAGCTCCACCAGCGTGAAACCCGCCCGGCCTCGAGGCTGCGTCCGAGGGAGAGTTTCCTCTTCACGGAATCCAAACAAATCGGCTGAGTTCATGAAAATCCTTGCGCTTTCTTGTGCCTCGCGCCGCTTCAAGGCGCGTCAGTGACCGAACAGATTCTGCGTGGCGAACATGCCCTTGGCCTCGAAATGGGCAAGTGCTTCTGGAACACTTCGGAAGACCTTGGTGGCGGTTTCAGAAATAAAGGGACTTGGCGATTTTTTCGGCTTCCAGACCACATAAACCTCCTTGGCATGCTCGAAGGCATGCTGGAGTTCCCGCTCGACGCCGCTGGACAGTCCGGGAATGCCCCCCGGCAGCTCGGGCACCAGGCTCACGATCATGTCGCTCTGGTCGATCAGGCGGAAGTCGCGCATGTAGATCTGCCCGTCAACGTCGCCGGCGATGTCGAGCACCTCACGCACCGGGAGTCGGATCTCCGGCGAGCCCTTGCGGCCTCCGAAGGAGTGCGCCTCCACGGTGATGAAATCCTTGCCGTCGCGCGCCGCGGCGATGGCCCGCTCCAGCAGCAGCTTCTCGTCCACGTCGCCGGGATCGAAAGTGATGAAGTGCTTGGCCAAGTCGGCGCGGAAGGCGTCGATCTCCGCCAGCACCTCCGGCATGTCCACCACATGGCTCATGGGGAAGCTGGGGTAGACCTTGCGCATGTCGGGGCGAGTGATCAGGCGGAAGGCGGTTTCGGTGGTGTCGACCTGGCGGCCGCGGCTGAGGATGTAGAAACCGCCCGGGCAGCCCAGGGCCTGGGCCATCAGCTCGCTGGCCAGGATCTCCTCCTCGCGCCAGACCATGCAGTCCTTCAGGGTCGCGTCCAGCACGTGCTCGTTGTGCAACCGCGCGTGGACCACCTCGACGTTGTCGACCATGCAGATGAACATGTCCGGCTGCAGCCGCTTGAGCAGATCGAAGTCGCACGCGGCGAAGAGGCCGTGGCGCCAGCGGAAGGTGGCGTGGGTGTTGACGATGATGTTGGGATGCTGCTCGGGGGGTGAGACATGGCTGATGATGTCCTTGAAGGCCGAGCGGCGCAGGCTGGCCAGCCGGCTCAGCGGCAGATCGAGGATGCGGCCGGGCTTGACGTCCGCTGCTTCCGCGTACATCAGGTCGCCCACATGGAAGACTTCAAGGGTGTCGCCCCGCTCGCCGGCCAATTTCTGGACCGCCTTGAGATAGGGTTTCTTGTCGACGCCGACCTGACCGGTGATGACTGCTCGCATGCCCCGGAGTGTAGCTGGAAATCCCGGAAATCGACTTGCAGGCCGGGGTTTTAACCGGAGGTCAGCAGCGCGACGCAGTGGACTTCGATGGCGCGGCCTTCGCCGACGGCGTCCACGCGCTCGTGGGTCTTGCCCTTCACGTTGACCTGGCTCTCCTCGCAGCCCAGAAGCTGCGCCAGGTTTTTGCGGATGGATTCCTTGACCGGCCCGATTTTCGGCCGTTCGCAGATCACGGTGGCGTCGAGGTTGGAAAGCTGGAAGTTTTTCTCGCGCATCAGCCCCAGGGATTGCCGCAGGAAGTGCGAACTGTCCTTGCCGAGCCACTGCGGATCGCTGTCGGGGAAAAGCTGTCCGATGTCAGGCAGCCCCAGCGCGCCGAGGATCGCGTCGGTGACCGCGTGCAGCAGCGCGTCACCATCCGAATGGCCGACCGGTCCCTGCTCATGAGGAATGGAAACGCCACCGAGCACGAAGGGCTTTCCCTTTCCCTTGGGAGCGAGCGGCTCGAGCCGGTGCAGGTCGTAGCCGTGGCCGACGCGAATCACCTTAATTGTCGTACTGGCTCGGGGACTTGGAGGGAATCCTGCCGCCCTGGGTTGTGGCGTAGGGCGGCAGCGTCTCCACCTGGTCCGTCCGGATGCGTCTCAGCCGCGATGCCGCGTCGGGCTCGGGCCAGACCGGAGGCTTGCGGATGTCCATTTCGATGCGCCGCGCGGCCGCCGGCGGACAGGAGAGCTGGTTGTTGAGGCTTCCGAACTGCTCGCCGCCCTCCCACACCGCGTACACCATTCGGTCAGGCGAATAGATCGGATCGTCGCCGCCTCCCTGCAGAAAATTGAAGGTGAGCTGCTGGCCCGGGGGAATCTCCATGATGAAGAAGGCTTCATCAGTCCGCGCGTCCACCACCGTGATGGTGAGGGGCTGCATGCTGGTCGAGATGTAGGTATAGCCACGGCCGGAATTGGGCATGAGTCCGCCGTCCGGCGCGTAGCAGCCGGCGAGTGTCGCGAGCAATCCAAGGATCAGGGTTCGCATGAGGGGGTTCATTCGGGGAATACTTTAGCTCACTATCGACAATTCTGCGAAACGTTCTCCACGTGCCTCGTAATTTTGAAATTGGTCCCAGCTGGCGCATCCCGGCGAGAGCAGGACCACGTCGCCCGGCCGGACGCGGGAGCGAATCATCTGAACCGCGTTTTCCAGCGTCTGGCAATTGGTCCCGCCGGCACTGGCCAGTTCCGGCGCGGCGGTTCCAATGGAGTAGAGCCCCGCCAGCCGGGGTGCGAGGGCCGCCAGCGGGGAGAGATCGGCGCCCTTGGCCAGGCCGCCGACGATGAGATGGATCTTGACCGGATCGGAAAAACTCCTGACCGCGAAGATCGCCGACGCGGGAGTGGTGGCCTTGCTGTCGTTGATCCAACGGACGCCGCCGGATTCGTGCACCAGGGAAAGCCGGTGCGGCAACCCTGGGAATTGATTCATTCGGGCGGCCAGGGCTTTCGCCGTCGCATCGACATCGAGTTTGGGATCGTCGACCCTCAGCGCTGCAATGGCGGCCTGCAGCGCCAGGAGCAGGTTCCGCTGGTTGTGCTCGCCGATGAGCTTGGCGCCATCGAAGAGCGGCATGCAGGTTTCCAGCTGCGGATCAAGTTGCGGATTCTTCCACCAACGGCCCGCGGAAAGCGCTGCCCATCGCGTGGCCACATCCGGCGATTCGATGTCGAAGCGAGTGAGAAAGGTTTGCTGGTTTGGCGCGGCATTGCGGATGACGGATTTGCTGGCGCTGTAGTTGGCGGCGTCACCATGCCAATCCAGATGGTTGTCGGAGAGATTGGTCAGCACGCCGATCCGCGCGTGCCACGCGGCGTTCCCCGAGTCGGGGCCGAGCCACCAGAGCATGAAACTGGAGAGCTCAAGCACCAGCCATTCATTCGGCGCAATGGAGGGCGCGTTCTTCAGCAGGCTGCCGCCGATGTTGCCCGCGAAGAGTGCTCGGCGCCCTTGGTATCCGTCGAGCGCCGCGTGGATCAGCGCCGAGGTCGTGCTCTTGCCCGAGCTGCCGGTGACGGCGATCACCCGACGGGAGGGAATGTGCTGCAGCGCGAGTCGGAGCTCGGTGGTGATCTGCGCACCGGACTCACGCGCTGCTTTCAAGAATTGATTGTTCCATGGCTTGGGCACTGCGGGGTTGGCCACGACCAGCTCCGCCTTTCGAAAATCGTCCAGCTCATGCGCACCCAGGCGCAGCTGAACCACGCCCGAACGGATCAGCGGGGCGATTTCGGCGATGGATTCGCTCAACTTTTCCTCGCTGGAAAGGTCGGTGACCAGGATCTCCTTCGCACCCTGCTCGGCAAGCCATTGGGTGGCCCCGATGCCGCCGCCGAAGGCGCCCAGTCCCATCACCAAGCAGCGCTTGCCCCCGATGTCGACCGCGCTTCGCGTGCTCATCGGCTGGGGGTGATGGCCGGAACCTTCGTGGTGCCGTCGAGTCCCAGGTCGAGTCCCAGGTTCAGCAGATCCTCGGCGTAGTTGGTGGCTTCCTTGCGCTCCGTGAGCGGCCCTTGGGCGTCGCCGCGCAGGAACTGGCGGATCAAGCGCTCCTTCTCCGGCAAAGCCTTGGCGTCCGCCTCAGAGGTTTTGCGCAGCTTGTCAAAGGCCTCGCGGGTGTCGATCATGAGTGCCCGGCCCTTGTCCAGCATGCACATGCGGTCGGCGATGGTGAAGGCGCTGTCCATCTCATGGGTCACCACCACGCTGGTCACGCCGAGCTTGCGGGTGAGATCGAGCATGAGCTGGTCGATTTCGGCGCTGGTGACGGGATCCAGTCCGGCGCTGGGCTCGTCGTAGAAAAGGATCCGCGGATCAAGCGCCAGGGCCCGTGCCAGGCCGGCCCGCTTCTTCATGCCGCCCGAGATCTGCGAGGGAAATTTGTTGGCGTGCTCGCGCAGGCCGACGAGTTCGAGCTTGATCATCACCTGGATCTCGATGATGTGCGCGTCAAGCGAGGTGTGCTCGCGCAGCGGCAGGGCGACGTTGTCCGCAATGCTCATGCTGTTGAAGAGCGCGCCGGATTGGAAGAGGATTCCGAACTTCTTGCGCACGGCGTTCAGGCCCGCCTCGCCGACGGTGGCCATCTCCTCGCCGAACAGCTTGATGGAGCCCTCGGTGGGCTGCAGGCTGCCGATCAGGTGGCGCAGCAGCGTGCTTTTGCCGCAGCCAGAGCCGCCCATGATCACCATGGTCTCCCCCTCGGAAATATCCAGATTGATTCCGTCGAGCACGGTCTGCGTGCCGAATCGACGCACCAAACCGCGAATTTCAATGGCGTTGCCCATGGCCTATAGCGTACTCACGGGGCCGGGGCGGGTGGTTTGGCATCCCCCGGGCTGTTCGATCCCGTAGGTGCAGCCGGCAAGGTGGCGGGGGATGCGGAATTTTCGAGAAGTGGAGGCGCAGGCTCGCCATCGGGAAAGAGCATGTCGCCGCGTGCCGCATCCAGAATGCGCAGCGATCGCCAGGACATGGTGCTTTTGCCGGACTTTTCATCAAATCGTTCCAATCCGAGATCAGCCTCAACGGGCCCCGAGTCGAACTGGATCGTGACGGGAATCACCGCCACGGAGCGCCTCCCGGGTTGGTCAAGCGGCGTGGGGCGGGACGTGCTGTATCTGGAGGAGACAAAAGTTCCGTAGCGTTTTTTCACTTGTTCAGCGAATTCGTCGAGTTGCTCCTTGGACAACGAACTCGCCGGACCTGCCCATTCCCTACGCATGCCTTCGGTATCGGCCGCAAAGAGGGCCGCCAGCGCCGGATTCGGCCCCAGCACGATCGTGCGCAAACCCGAGGTCCAGTAGAGCCACACGCTCAGCAGCGTCGTGGCGAGCCCGAACACGATTGCGGTTTTGGCCAGCCAGGCACCTTTGGTCTCGGGATTCAAGCGGATGCTTCGCAGGGCGAGCATGCCGGTTCCCGCGCCAAGCAGCGTCATGGGGGGGCAGCAGAATGGAATGCAGAACATGGCGGAGAGCACCGCCACTCGGTTCCACGATTTCACAACGTTCACGGCATTCCCCGCAGTGGAAAATGCATCGGCCTGGTCGAAGTCCGGATCTGGGTTTGGATTCATCGGGGATGACTCAAGGTTGCTTCGCCGGAGGTGTTGGTGCCAGCACCAGATCGCCCAGGCTCGAGTCGTCGACGGTGAGCTCGATCAGGCGGGTCGCAGGAGTCCATTGCTCGTTCTGTGGAACCAGCTGAAAGACCACGCTCCCGGTGGTTTCGCGGCGCTCGAACTTGAGCGTGATGGCCGAGGTCATGGCCACGTCGAGCAGGCCCCCGTCGCCCACCTGGCTGATGAAGGTGACTTCCTGAAGGATTCCGTACCGCTTGGCGGCCTCGGCGGCGAACAGGGTCAATTGCTCCTTGGTCGGCGCGCTGCGGGCGGCGGGCGCGAGGGGGTTCGGCGCCATGGCGATGACGCACTTGGAGTAGTCGTCGGCGAAGGCCGCGCGGACACAGGTGTTCATGCTGCGGTCAAGACTTTTCCGCAGCCAGTCGCTCAGGGCCTCGTAGGTCACGGCCTGCACGACGAGCCCGACCAGGCTCAGGATCATCGCCGCGCGGGCGAGGCGGCGGGCGCGGAGGTCGGCGCTGGCGCGAAGGCGCCAAAGGCTGGCAATGGCCAAGGGAGTCGAGATGAATCCGACAAAGGGGCAGCAGGGGACCGGCGAAAGGATCGAAAGTCCGAAGGCAACCGAAGCCAGGGTGAATCGCGAGGACGCCGCAGCGGTTGGCCGGGGCGCTGGTGCGCCGCCGGGCGCATCGGAAAGAGGCTCGTTCGTCGGCGACATGAACCTGCAAGATATGGCAAAAAACGAAAGTCCTCCGCATCGTTAAAGATGCGGAGGACTGAAGAGTGTAGAAAAGAGACTCTGTTAGTTGCGAATCAAGCCCGGCGACGGCGTCCGAAGAACGCTCCGGCGACGCCGATCAGAGCTGCGGCACCCGGGGTTGGAATCGCACCGGCGGAGAAGGTCCATGGCGTTTGCCCACCATCGACTCCGTCAAAGGACGAATCAAAGATCCACGTCTTGCCGCCTGTGGTGTACTTGGTCTGCGCATCGCTCTTCACATTGGCGCTGGCGATGGTGTACATCGTGGTGCCTCCGGTCTGAGCGGTCGACTTGCCGGTCCAGTTGAACCAGACGGACATGGTGACGGGACCACCGTTGGCGATGATGTCGCTGGTCTTGAGACTGAATCGTCCGACCATGATCAGGTGGTCCGCATTGGCCGATGCATTGGTTTCAAAGCCCGCATCGCTCGGAGCACTCTGAGTCATACCGGCTCCCACGAAGAGGGGAGTCGCGTTGTAGCCGCCGATCACCGAGCCGACGTTTGAGTTCGGGTTGGTGAAATAGGAGTCAGCATTCACGTTGCCGGTGTTTCCCGCTCCCTGCGTGCGGGCGCCAACGGTCATGTACGAATCCCATGTGTTGTTTCCGGTACCGCCGCCCGCGCTCGAGCCCGGGAGCCAGCTGGTGTTGCTGTGCTGGAAGTTGAGTCCGGCGCTATTTTCCCACTTCGCCGTCTTGGTGACGCCGAAAGTGGAGGCATCGGTGGTGGCCTGGCCATAGGTGTTCACCATGCGCTCACCTTGCGTGCCGACTCCGACCGCTGAATTGAACTTGAGGAAGACATCCATCACCGAGTAGTCGGTGCCTCCGGAGGAGACGATGTAGTTGTGGGCATACAAGCCTTGAGCACCCGCGACGGAGGCGTTGGCGACCCCCACTGTATTCATGGCAACAGCAGCCGCGAGCGAAGCTCCAGTGATACCAAAAAGCGAATTCTTCATTTCTTTCCCTTTCCCTCTCTTCATGGAGGAACAAATTGTGGACAGTGACCTTTTCCCAATGATTCACAGACAACATGTCTCTGAATCCAATCCCTACCAAGTCATCTTCCGCAGAGTCCAATTCAACGGTTCCATTGCAAGCGAACATCTCGAATCTTTCCCCAAGTTTTCATTCGTTCGTCCAGTAAATTGAAGGGCCGCGAAAGCCAAAGGCCACAGAGAGCGATGAAACGCCATATTGAATCTGAACCGCATATTTTATCGGACTGACATGGTCGGCCGCTCGATCACGCGCGGACTCGGTCCATTCCCCGCCACCATTACTCCGTGAAGCATGAGAGATGAACTCGTCATCAATTGTGCGGTCACAATGTTTCCAACAAAGTTGCCGGCTTCGGCGCCGTCCGGCGTGTCCAGGCTGACGATCAAATCGCCGGCGGTGCGGCCGCGCAGCGTAGTGCGATGATCGCGGGGCTCCTTGGTTTCCCAGCGCAGCTCGACGCCGCGCGCAGTCGGATGTGCGTCCCGCAACGTGCACACCTCCTCGATCAGCACCTCGACCGTTTTTCCGATCCACGCGGCATGCACGCGCGAGCTGGTTTCCGCCTGCAGATTCAAGAGGATGCTGTTGCGCAGCTTCTTGACCTCGTTGGGAATGTCATCCTTGAAGCGGTCGATGGCGACGGTGCCCGGCCGCGGCGAATACTTGAAGATGAAATTGTTCTTGAAGGGGAGCTTGCGGACCAGGTCGCAGGAGGCCTCGAAATCCTCGTCGCTCTCGGTGGGAAAACCCACGATGAAATCTCCGGCCAGGGTGGCGTCCGGCAGAATCTCCAGGGCCTCCGTCGCGAAGGCCTCATACTCGCCGCGGGTGTAGCCGCGATTCATCAGCTTCAGGATGCGGTCGGAGCCGCTCTGGGCAGGAGCGTGCAGATAGCGGCAGATGCGCGGACAATCCCGCATGGTTTCCAGGATGTCGCGGCCGAAATCGCGGGGATAGCTGGTGACGAAGCGGAGCCGGGCAATGGCGGGCACCTCGTCATGAATGCGGCGCAGCAGCTGGGCGAAGGTGGTGACCCGCTTGCCCGCAGCGATGGGAGCCCGGAACGCCGAGAGACCCGGGCCGATTTGCGGCGCTTCGCGCCCGTCGAGGGTGACGGCGGGACCATGCTCGTAGCGGTAGTGGTTGACGGTCTGGCCAAGCAGCGTGATCTCGATGGCGCCGGCATCGGCAAGCTTGCGGCACTCCTCGACGATGGAATCCGGCGGCCGGTGCACTTCGGCGCCGCGCGTGTTGGGGACCACGCAGTAGGTGCAGAACTTGTTGCACCCGCGGGTGATCCGGACCTGGGCCGCGAAGGCGCTGCGGCCGGCCACGATCGGATCGAAGGCCCGGGAAAGATCGAGATTCTCGAGATCATCCTGCACCGCGGCCAGGGCGGCGCTTCGGCGCGTTCGATTGCCGGCCAGGGCGGTGCGCTCGGCGGCGGAGGCGGCCTCGGAGCGGCGCGAGGCGTCGATCAGCGTGGGCAGCTTGTCCAGCTCGCCGGGCCCGCACATGATGTCGACCTGGGGAAATCGGCGGAGCAGGGCCAGGCCATCCCTTTCGGCCATGCACCCCAGCACCCCCAGGAGAATATTTTCCCCCGCCAGCTTGCGCTGACCCACGATGCCGATGCGCGAATAGGCCTTGCTTTCCGCGTGTTCGCGCACAGAGCAGGTGTTCAGCAGCACGATCTGGGCATCCTCGGGCCGGTCGGCAAAGGTGTAGCCCAGGCTCCCGAGCTGGCCGCGGACCAGCTCCGAGTCGAGCTCGTTCATCTGGCACCCAAAGGTTTCGAGATAAACCGTGGTTGCGGGCATCGGAGCAGTCTAGTGCGGCGGCGTGGTTTGCCGATGAAGGGGGATGCGCGCAGGACAGGGTCTTCTCTTCTTCGTGGTGGCTCTATTGGTCACCGGAACCGTGATGGTGAACTCGGCATCGCTGACCTCCACCAATGGAGCGGGCATCACGTTGACCGATCTGCTCCTGGGACGGAACACATGGTTCGCCCTCGCCTCCGTGGCCGCCCTCTGGCTGGGAACCCGGATGCCGGTCGATCGGGTCTTCTCGATGCGCGGGCTTTCGAGTCCGGTTCCCTGGATCGTGCTGGCGATGTTCCTTGGACTGGTTCTGGTGCAAATCCCCGGCATCGGCCGCGAGGTGAATGGGGCTCGGCGCTGGATCTCGATCGGTCCCGTTGGACTGCAGCCGAGCGAAATTGTGAAATGGGGCATGCCGATCGTGATCGCTTGGCATTGCTGCCGCCGCGCCGGCGGGCTGGGATCTTTTTGGAAGGGGTTTCTGCCGCCGCTTCTGTTCGTCAGCGCGTTCGCCGGGCTGGTGGCCTTGCAGGACTTGGGCACCGCGGTCCTGATCGAAGTGGTCGCGATCGCGATGCTGATCGCGGCGGGCGCGAGAATCTGGCACGCTCTGTTGCTGTTGCCGGCGGTTCTGCTGGCGGTGGCGGGGCTGATCGTCACCAGCCCATACCGGTTGAACCGCATTCTGGCCTATTGGGATCCCTTCGCCGACGCGCAGGGCAAGGGCTATCACATCATTCAAAGCATGGCCGCGATCACGGGCGGTGGTTTGCCCGGGCGAGGGCTGGGCAATGGCATCCAGAAATTCGGCTACCTGCCCGAGGCCACCACGGATTTCATCTATGCGATCGTGTGCGAGGAACTGGGGATCGGCGGGGCGATCGGCGTGCTGGCCATCTTCGTGATGCTGGCGATCACCGGCCTGGCGATCGCCACCGCGACGGCCAAGGTGAAGGACCAGGAGGGGCGGGTTCAATCGCTGGCGCTGACCACCAATTTTGAGTCGCTCATTGCCACGGGCTTCACGCTCACCGTCACGCTGCAAGCACTGATCAACGCCGCAGTGGTCACCGGCCTGGCCCCGACCAAGGGGATCGCCCTGCCGTTGATCTCGCGCGGCGGAACCGGATGGATTTTGACGGCGTTCAGCCTGGGCATGGTCGCCAGCATCGCCGGCGCCTCGGATCGGCGGCGCAAGATGCTGGGCAGCGCGGGACGGCTCGTGGAACCGCCGGAGATCGAAGCGGCGCTCCCGTCCACCGGCTGAGGGCGCGCATGAGTTCAAGTTCGCAGCAGCAGCCCGCGCGGACCGATGAGGGCGCTGTCGGCTTCGCCGGCGGCGGATCGGGCGGGCACATCAGCCCGGGCATCGCGATCGCCGAGCGGATCGCCACCCGCGCGCCGGGCATGGCCTCAGTTTTTCTGTGCAGCACGCGGGCCATCGACCTGGAGATGCTGCGCGAGGCCGGCGCGATCGCGGAGCCGATGCCGGCTTCTCCGCCCTCGCTGAAGCCGGGGCGCCTTCTGAGATTCGCGAAAAATTATTTCGCCGCCAAGCGCCGCGCGGCGGAGGTGATGCGGGAGCGGAACATCCGGCACATCGTCAGTCTGGGCGGATTCGTGACGGTTCCCGTGGTGGTGGCGGCGCGGAAACTGGGCATTCCGGTGACCCTGCTGAATCTCGATGCGACGCCGGGCAAGGCCAACCGTTTCGTCCAGTCGCGGGCCACGCACGTCTTCAGCGCCGTGGCGGCGCAGGAATTGAAGCGATGGGATGGCGAGGTGCTCGGTTTTCCCGTGCGGCGCAGCGCCGTGGCCCCAGCCGATCCGGCGGGCTGCCGCGCCGAGCTGGGGCTCGAGCCGACCCGGTTCACGCTGCTGGTGACCGGCGCTTCGCAAGGGGCTTCGTCGCTCAACCTGTTTGTTCCGCACTTCGCCGCCCGGCACAAGGATCTGCTCACTCGCTGGCAGATCCTGCATCTGGCCGGGGGCTCCACGGCCGACGCGGCGCTGCTGCGTTCGGAGTACACGCGTCTGGGAGTGAAGGCGGTGGTGATTCCTTTTCTTCATCGCATGGGGCTGGCGTGGGGCGCGGCGGATCTGGCCCTGACCCGCGCCGGGGCCAACAGCGTGGCCGAGGTGGAACTCAACAACGTGCCGGCGATCTTCGTTCCCTATCCCTACCACCGCGATCTGCACCAGAAGGCGAATGCCGAACCGCTGGTCAAGGCCGGCGCGGCGGCACTGGCGCTGGACCGGCTCGAACGCGACTTCAACATGCAGTCGATCGGCGTGACCCTGGAGCATTTGATCGCCGACGGCGCCGCTCGCGACGCGATGCACGCGGCGCTTGCCGCGCGGCCAAAGCGCGACGCCGCCGACCGCGTGGCGGAGCTGGTGCTGGCCGATTTGAAGCCCCGGTGATCGCCCGACAGGCCCTACCATCAAGGCCAAGTGCGACGCTCATCCCTTCATGACGAATTGGAATCGTTCGCCCGGGCGGAGTCGGGGCGCCGCGCGGCCCTGGTGCGGGAAGCGGATCGACCCGCGAGTCGGCAGACGCAGGCGGTCGAGGGAGGCGTCCTCTGGATTCCCTACGGGCCGGCAGAGCAGGCGGAATGCGTGGAAATTGCCGCGGATATCGGAGCTGCGGCCTCCGAGTACGCGGCGATCCGCCGCGGCGCGGGCGTGATGGATTCGAGCCAGCGCGGCGTGCTGGAAGTGCGCGGCGCGGACCGCGTGGCGTTCCTGCAGCGCATGGTGACGCAGGACCTCAACGGCATGGTGGCGGGCGAGGTGCGCGAGAGTTTCTGGCTCAATCGCAAGGGGAGGATCGAGGCGGATCTCCTCCTCTGCGAGTGCGGCGAGTGCATGCGAATCGACGTGGACCGCTTCGTGGCCAAGGGCGTGACCGAGCAGCTCCAATCCTTCGTGTTCAGCGAGGACGTCTCCCTGCGCGATTGCTCCGACGACGCGGGCCGCTTGTCGATTCACGGCGCCGCCGCGCTGCGGGTCCTGGACGAAGCGGGCCTGGCGACTGAGGGACTTCAAACCAATCGGCGCGTGATCGGAGGCCGCATTGCGGAACGTGCGGTGTGGTGCGCCCGGCGTGATCAGACCGGCGAGGTCGGCGTGGAAGTGTTCTGCGCCATCTCGGATCTTTCCTCAATCTGGAAGGCGCTGGTCGACCTTGGAGCGCGGACCGATTCGATGGTGCGGCCCGTGGGATGGAGCGCCTTCAACGTCGCACGCATCGAGGCGGGGACGCCGCTGTTCCTGGTCGATTTCGGCAAGCAGAATCTGCCCCACGAAAGCGGGGTGCTTGACCGGCGGGTGAACTTCAAGAAGGGCTGTTACCTGGGACAGGAAGTGGTGGCCCGGATGCAGAGCCTGGGCAAGCCGAAACAGGTGTTGCGTGCGCTGCGCGTGCAGGGTGAGGCGATTCCGATGGCGGGGGCGCAGATCTTTGCGCCCGGCGCCGAAGGCGGTGGAAACATCGGCGAATGTGTGGGAGCCGTCACCAGCAGCGCGCCCGCGCCGATGCTGGGCGCGGCCGGAATCGCTTTTGGCATGATCAGGTCGGCCGCGGCCGTCGCAGGCGGCGAAGTCGTGATCGCCGCCGAGGGAGCGCTGGCGCGGGCGAGAATCCAGGAAACGCTCTCCTTCCTGCCGGATTCCAAGCCATGACCGTGGAGCCGGAGTTCATCCTCTTCTTGGCGGCGGGCCTGCTCAGCGTGATCCTCGCGGTGGCGGCTTTCTTCGGGCTTCGCAAAATCCTGCGCCAGGAGCGCGATCATCCGCCGGGGGATGGGGCGTGAACGCAATCCGCGTCACCGAAGTCGGCCCCCGCGACGGCCTGCAGAATGAGCCGGTCGCCCTTGCGACCGCTGCGAAGATCGCCTTCATCGACGCGCTGTCCCTCGCCGGCTTCCCCGAAATCGAGGTGACCAGCTTCGTCCGCGCCGACCGCGTGCCGCAGTTGGCCGACGGCGCCGCGGTGATGAAGGGAATTCGACGGCGGCCCGGCACGGTGTATTCCGTGCTGGTGCCCAACGAGCGGGGGCTCGACGCGGCGCTGGAGGCGGGTGCGCAGAAGATCTCCGTCTTCGTCAGCGCCAGCGAAGGATTCAGCCGGCGCAACGTGAACGCCTCGATCGGCGAGTGCCTGGAGAAATTGCGGCCGGTTGTCGCGCGGGCGAGGAAAGCCGCGCTGCCGGTGCGCGGCTACGTGAGTTGCGTGGTCAAGTGCCCCTACGACGGCGCGGTCTCCGCCGAGCAGGTCCGCACGGTCGCCGCCGAGTTGCTGGCCATGGGGGTGACGGAGCTTGACCTGGGCGACACCATTGGCGCCGCGGTTCCCGACGACATGGATCGTCTGTTCGCGGGTCTTCAATCAGTCGCTGCCCCGGGAGCGATCACGTTGCACCTGCACGACACATCCCGCCATGCCCTGGACGTCGCCGAGCGCGCGATCCATCTCGGCGTGGCGAGCTTCGACGCCAGCGCCGGCGGACTCGGCGGCTGCCCCTTTGCCCCCGGTTCGCCGGGCAATCTGGCCACCGAGGATCTGCTGCAGTTGACGAAAAGACTGGGATTGGAGACGGGGGTGGATGCGGACCAGGTCCGGTACGCTTCGCTGGCCCTCCGGGCAGAAATTGAAATGGCCAGAAAACGCCGTTGAATCGCGGATTTCCGACGGGGACGCGTGGGTGCCGGAACCCTGCGAATCCATGGGCCGCTTTCAATCAGAACCAAATTTGACTACACTGTTCGGCTCGTCGCTCCCGATCGTCGGGGGCTCTCGCAATTGAGATCCAGGACGCAAAGCACATGAGCCAGTATTCAAGCGGACAATTTGGAATGGGACAGGAACCCCGACGAGCCTCGCTCAAGGGGCCGATCGACTACAAGAACGCCGAGGAGCTTCGGCGCCTGATGACCAACAACGGCAAGATCCAGAGCCGCAAGCGTCTGGGACTGTCGGCGAAGGAACAGAAGCAGATCACCCAGGCGATCAAGCGCGCCCGACACATGGCGATCCTTCCCTTCACCAACGCCACCGCGTAATTCACATCGGTTTGATGGTTCCGGCCTCGCGCGCATCCGAACGGATCAGCCGCGCCAGCCATGGGTACCGGAAGATCCTCGCCCGCCATCGCAGGCGGCGGAACGACGCATCGTTCGGCTTGATGGCCAGGCCTTTTCGAATCCAGGACATGGCCTTGGCGTTGTCGCCGCGCGAGAGCCAGGCGAGGCCGAGGTTGTGCATGGCAAAGAGATTTTCGGGCTCGATCGCCAGCAGGCGCTCGCTCGCTTCGTTGCCCTTGTCCAGGTCGCTGTTGCGGTAATGGGCCAGGGCCAGCTTCTGCCAGGGCATCGCCGCATTCTTCACGCGTTCGAAGCGCATCGCCGCCGTCAGCACCCGTGCGGCCAGGGCGGGCTTCTGCGCCGCCAGCATCAGCGAGGCCAGGTTGACCGCGGCCTCCACGTTTTCCAGGCGCGGATTGGTTTCCGGGGCGCATTGCTGGACATGAATCTCCAGCAGGCGGGCGGCCTCGGCCATTTCACCGTTCTCCAGCCGGGCCCGGGCAAGTTCCACGCGCGGCAGCGGATTGGAGGGGTCCAGCCGCATCGCCATCTCCAGTTCCGTGCACGCTTCGTCGAAGCGGCGCGTGTTCGCCGCCAGCACGCCCAGCCGCCAGCGCGCGGCGGCATTGGCGGGATCAATCTCGATGGCGCGGCGGAACTTCTCGGCGGCCTCGGGGTCGCGGCGCTGGCGCAGCAGCACGTCGCCGAAGGCCAGAAGTGTGCTGACATCGCCGGGCCGCAGCCGCAGCTCCTCGGTCAGCAGCTCGACGGCGCGGTGAGCATGACCGCCATCGCCCAGGAGCTGGGCGAGCCGGGTGCGCGCCCGCGGCAGATTCGGCTCCAGACGGATCGCCTCGCGCAGGCACCACATGGCGCGCTCGATCTTCGCATCCTCGACCAGGACATCGGCAACCGCCTGCAGGGTGGCGGGCATTGCCTCGAGATGCTGCTGGGCGAGGTAGAAAACCAGCATGGCGTCCTCGCGGCGTCCGAGCCGCCGAAGGCTTTCGACGCGGCAGCCCCAGCCGGCGTCAAGGGAGGGATCGAATTGCGTCGCCTGCTCAGCCCACTTCAAGGCCACCGGCCAGCGGCCCAGCGCCGCCGCCGCGATCGCCGCCGCCAGGCGCGGCTCCGCGTGCTTGGGGGCGCATTTGCAGGCGATTTCAAAGCATTGAAGCGCTTCCTCGCCGCGGCCCGCCGCCTGCAGGGTCACGCCAAGGTTCAGGCGCCAGGCACTGCGGTCCGGCTCCAGATCGATCGCCTTGCGCAGGCACGCCTCGGCCTCGCCAAGCCGGCCCTTGCGAAAAAATTCGCGGGCCTGTTCCACGAGTTGCTCGGCGTTGAAATCGAATTCGGGGGCCTCGTCCATGGGGGGAGTGTAGTCGGGCAAGCGGCGCGGCCCTCCAAAGAGCACGGAATTTTTCCCGCCAACCGCCGCTAATAGACCTCGATCATGCAGCGGTGCGTGTGGCGCACCCGCCTTTTGATCTGATCATCGCTCCACTGTTCAGGGGGGATGGCGCGGATGCTCTCGTCGATGGTCAGGTAATGCGCGGCGAGACCCTTGGAGGCCAGCATCCTGAAGAGCCCGATCTGCATGCCGGCGAGTCCGCATATGTAGATCAAGGTTCTGGGGCTTCGCAGCATGTCCTGGAAGGCGTCGAGGCGCCGCTCAAGATGTTGGTGGACATACTCGCCCTTGCCGCCGTCGGCGCGGCGCTCGCGGCTGATGACCGGGTGGTAGTGGAAATTGGTGTGCGACTTGGCCAGGGCCTGGATCTCCGAGTCGTAGATCAGGTCGGTGGTGTAGGGCGATCCCATCAGCAGTTCGATGCGGCTGGAGGAGCGCGACCACGATTTCGCCCAGGGACTTTCCGCGGGCGGACCCTCAAGCAACTCCTTCAGCATGCCGCGGAAGGGGGCGATGCCGGTGCCGGTGGCCAGGAAGAGGTAGTCGTGCTTGGAGGGGTCGGTGGGAAGCAGGAAGCGCTTGCCAGCCGGGCCCGTCACCAGGACCGGATCGCCGGCCTTCAGATCGCAGAGATAGTTGCTGCAGACGCCAAGAAAGAGGTAGGGGTGCTCCTGGGTTTCGCCCGGCTCGGTCCGGGCCGACTCAGCGATCAGCCGCTTGGGAGTGGTGGAAAAGACCCGTCCGAAGCCATCTTCACCCCAGGTCGGACTGGCGATGGAATAGAGCCGGACCTTGTGCGGCCGCCCTTGGGCGTCGTTGCCGGGGGGCACAACGCCGAAGCTTTGTCCGGCATGGAAGGCGCCCGCCATTGGCGTGCCGTCGAGATCGATGGAGACGTGGCGGACGTAGCTGGAGGAGCGGCCCCGGATGCACACTTCGTTGCCGGTGACGCGGGCCGTGGCCGGGGCGTTGGGCGGAACCAGGTGCATCTTGACCTCGGGAAGGGTGGGCTCGCCGACGATTTCAAGTGTGGTGCTCACGACGCTATCGTAGACATCTCTCCTGGAAATTGTTGCTTGGCCGCCCGCTTGGTCGATTGAGAGTCGTTCCGAATTCCCGGTCGACGCATTTTACGAAGGGTTGAAACCATGGATTATTTTCGCATTCAGGGTGGCCGCCGGCTCTCGGGCCGCGTGACGGTCGAGGGCTCGAAAAACGCGGCCCTTCCGCTGATGGCGGCGTCGCTGCTGACCGACGGCAAGCTCACGCTCAAGAACATCAAGCCCCTGGCGGACATCGAGAACATGAACTTCCTGCTCCGCGAGCTCGGCGTCGACGCCCAGCGCACCGGTGACGCGCTGTCGCTGACCAGCATGGACCAGAACTGCGTTCACGCCCGCTACGACATCGTGCGAACCATGCGTGCCAGCATCTGCGTGCTCGGCCCGATGGTGGCGCGGCGCCGCAAGGCCGTGGTGAGCATGCCCGGCGGCTGCAGCTTCGGGCATCGGCCGGTCGACCTGCATCTGAAGGGGCTGGAGGCGCTGGGGGCCAAGATCGAGCTGCGCAACGGGGACATCGTCGCCACCGCGGACCGACTCAAGGGCAACACCGTTTTCCTGGGCGGACCCAACGGCAGCACCGTGCTGGGAACGTCCAACATCATGAGCGCCGCCACGCTGGCCAAGGGCCGAACGATCATCGAATGCGCCGCCTGCGAGCCCGAAGTGGTCGAGGTGGCGGAGATGCTCAATCAAATGGGGGCGAAAATCCAGGGGGCGGGAAGCCCGCGCCTGATCATTGATGGCGTGGAGGAGCTGACCGGGACCGAGCACACCGTCATGCCCGACCGCATCGTGGCCGGCACCTACGCCGTGGCGGCGGCGATGACCAACGGCGACATCATCCTGGATGACTTCCCCTTCGACGCGCTGCTGGCCACGCTGGACGTTTTCCGCGAGATCGGCGTGCACGTCGAGCGGCTCGACGACAAGAATCCCAAGCGCTGCTCGGTGCGCGTCACCAGCGAGCGCAATCTTCGCCCGGCAACCATCACCACCCAGCCGCACCCCGGTTTCCCCACCGACCTGCAGGCCCAGCTCATGGCCCTGCTCTGCCTGGCCCAGGGCAACAGCGTGATCACCGAGAAGATCTATCTGGAGCGATTCCTGCATGTGGCCGAACTTTCGCGCATGGGCGCGCATCTGAACCGGCAGGGGCCGACGGTCATCATCACCGGTGGATCGAAGCTGGTCGGTGCCCCCGTGATGGCCAGCGACCTGCGCGCCAGCGCCAGCCTGGTGCTCGCCGGGCTCGCGGCCGAGGGCGAAACCAACGTGACGCGCGTCTATCACCTGGACCGCGGCTATTACCAGATGGAGAAGGTTCTGAATTCGCTGGGGGCGCGCATCGAGCGCCTCCGCGAGGAGAAGGGATCGCCGGCCAGCGCCGAGGCGGCGGCCGCTTCGGTCTGAAGCGACGGCGCTTCGGGTCCGATGAATCCCACCGGCCGCCCCAGGTCGAAGGAGTGCGTTTTAATTCTGCTTCAGCAGCGACTCGTGGAAGGAGTCGAGGGACTTCTTCAGCGCCTCGAGCGAGGCCCCGGCGCGGTGGCGGATCTCGACCGCAGTCTCGGGTGAGGCCTTCTCCATGAGCTTGGCCAGGGCCTCAAGATCGTCCACAGACCATTGCACTTCTTCCGCGCGCAGCGCCAGCATCCGGATCACCATCAGGCGCTCCTGCTCGTTGATCTCGCCCGCGTTGGGCTTCTCCAGGATCGCCCGCATCACGGATTCCAGGACGGCATGGAAGAGACGGTCGATTTGACCGGCCCCAAGGGAGAATTCCGAGAGCATCTGGTACCAGAGCTTGCCGGTTTCAGAGCCCGTGGCGGAGAGTGACTCCAGGATGGTCTTGATCCGGGCGAATTCAAGCTGGTACTCGTCGTAGGCCTTGACCATCTTTTCGCCAAGCTTGCTCTTGAGATCGTCGGCGATGGCGCCGTAGTCGGCGCGGATCGCCTGTGCGTCCTGCCTCACGCTGTCGAAGTCGCCGCGGACCTGCTGCGACACCTTCGACACCATTCGGGACATGCTCTGCGGATCCTGGGATTCCTCGTCGCCGATCCCGAGCTGGCGGGTCAGGTCGCCGGCGCTGGACTTCAGGGCCGTGATGCGTGGGCTCCACTCGTCGAAGTCGCCGCGGATCTTGGAGCGGGCGGAGTTGAACGAGGCCACGATGGGATCGAACCTCGCGGAGAAGTCCTGGCGTGCCACCTTCATGAGCCAATCCTTGAAGGGATCGAAATCCTCCAGCATCTGCTTCAGCTGCGCCGCGACCGGCCCGCCCAGTATGGAGTTGAGGCCGGAGCTCGGATTGCTGGCGCGGATGGTGGAGTTTGCGGGCAGCGGCTGTCGCGCGACCGAGAGCCGGGGATTGAAGCCGGTCTCGGAGATGTGGATCGAGACATTTCCGCCCAGCACAGTGGCGCTGCGGTAGATCCGCACGCCGCTCCAAAGCCGGATGGAGGAGTCGATTTCAAATTGCACCAGGGTTCCGGTCGCGGTTCCGGAGACGGCATCGTCCGATTCGCCTTCGGGGGCGACGGCATCGCCGGGGATCGCGCCGGCGGCGACGTCGAGCACTTCGCCGTATTTGATTCCGCCGACCAGGATCGGCGTTCCGGGGGCGATGTCCGTCGCGTCCTGCAGCATCGAGAATGCCACGCGGTAGGGCGTGCGGCTCTTCCAATTCACTTCGTTCATGACAATGATGGCGCTGACGACGATGAGAATGACCAGGAGCGCAAAGAACCCGGCGCGACGCTCTTTCGGAGGGTCGGGGTCAAAGGAGCTCATGAGTCACTTGCCTTCGCCGCCCTGGGCTTTCGGCGCCGCCAGCACGTCGAAGAGCTGGCGCTGCGCCGCGTCGTACTTCTCGAGCGATTCCAGCACCTGCTCGCGGACCTCCTTGCGGAAGGCCTCGTCGCTGTTGAACTTGCTCGCGTCCTGGGCCAGCACCGCTTGCAGCGAGGCGCTGGCGGTTTTCAAATCGGCCGTCGCCAGGGCGAAGGCGCGGGTGGCGTTGTAGAGATTCTCATGCGCCATTTCGCCGGGCTTGGGCTGGTAGAGCAGTTTCCACGGGCTGCGGCGCACCTCGATCGCGGCCAGCTTGAACTGCCCGGCGACCTCCCGCGCGTCCAGCATGAAATCCCTCAGGTCGGTGAGCCGCTGCGGAAGCTGCTGCTCGATCTGGTCCAAAGTGCCGGCGAGCGTGCCTGCCGCGTCCGCCCCCTGGTCAAGCAGTTTCTGCAGGGCGGGCAGGCTCTTGGCGCGGACTTCGGCGGCAATCTGCCGGGCGTCCTTCATGGTTGCCGCCGCGTCGCCCATGGTGGCCACGGTGCTGTCGACCACCTGGTTGATCTTGCCCTTGTTGTCCTTCAGGATTTGATCGGCGTTGCCGGTGAAACTCTGCGCGTTCTGCAACGTCTCGCCGATGGGCTTGCGCCAGGTCTCGTAGTCCTGGTTGAAGTTGGCGGTGGTGGTGGCCAGGTTCTGCAGCGTGGGCACGACGCGGGTCCGGTACTCCTCCGGAATCGTCTTGAGCCAGTTCGCGGTGACGGCCAGCCCCTTGATGATCTCGTTGGTGCGGACCGCGTTGGCGGGACCGACCAGCGTGGTCAGCATGCCGCTGCCGTGGGTGGCCATCAGCATCTCGCCATCCTTGAGGATCGGCGAGGGCGACTGCCCCAGCGTGTTGAAGTTGATGATCGCCGTGCTGCCCACCAGGCTGCCCACGCGGATCGCCTCGGCGTTGGTGCCCTCGGGTGCGGTGGCGGACCAGTGGACGGGAATCTCCGCGGCGAGCTCGATGACCACGTCGATGGAGGTCAGGTTGCCGTTCTTGGTGTCGATGACCGGCGTGATCGAGAGCACGCGGCCCACCGTGAGCCCGCCGACCTTCACCTCGCTGCCGCGGCTCAGTCCGCTCACGCCCTCGGCGGTGTCGAAGCGGAGCACGAGCGACTGCGTCTTGTGGAGAAAGTCGACCTTCAGAAGCACGAATCCCACAGCCAGCGCGACCGCGGCGACGGTCAGGACAAAGATGCCCGCGCGGAGGTTGTTCGAAAAGTTCGTGTCGCTCATAGGTGAGCGGATGGTAACCAATCCCCGGCGGCGGCTCCCGGCTATGTGCCGACGGCCTGGGGTCCGCCGACCATGACTTCATTGGAGCTGTAGCGCTGCAGTGCCGAGAGCAGTTGCTCCACCTGGACGTGAGGCGGCAGACTCAGCAGCCGGCGCCGAAGCGCGGTCACCGTCTTGAGTTCGCGCTCGGAGAGCAGCAGGTGCTCCTTGCGGGTGCCGCTGGCGGCGAGGTTGATGGCGGGGAAGACCCGCTTCTCGGAGATGGACCGGTCCAGGATGAGCTCCATGTTGCCGGTGCCCTTGAACTCCTGAAAAATCAACTCGTCCATCCGGCTGCCGGTTTCAACCAGCGCAGTCGCCAGGATCGTGAGCGAACCGCCCTCTTCAATCTTGCGCGCCGCCGCGAACATCTTGCGGGGAATTTCCAACGCCCGGGCGTCAACACCGCCCGTCATTGTCCTGCCGCTTCCGCCGTGCACGCTGTTATAGGCGCGCGCGACACGCGTGATGGAATCGAGCAGGACGAATACGTCCTTCCCGCTTTCGACCATGCGACGGCAACGTTCAATCATGAACCGCGAGAGCCGCACGTGCGTTTCCAAGTCTTGATCGTTGGAGGAAGCGACGACCTCCGCTTTCACGGATCGTTGGAAGTCGGTCACTTCCTCGGGGCGCTCGTCGATGAGCAGCACCATCACGAAAACCTCGGGATGATTGGCCGTCACGGAGTTGGCGATCTGCTTCAAAATCGTCGTCTTGCCCGTCCGGGGAGGCGCGACGATCAGGCCGCGCGTGCCTTTGCCGATGGGCGTCACCAGATCGATGATGCGCGTCTCGATCGAGTCCGGCATCGTCTCCAGGCGAAACTTCTCGAACGGATCGATCGTCGTCAGGTTCTCGAAACGCATCGACTTCGTGTAATCGCCGAAGGCCATGCCATTGACCTCCAACACCTCGCGCAGCTGGGGACTCGAACCGCGATGCGGCGCCTGCAGGGAACCCTTGACGTGGCAGCCCTCACGCAAAAAACAACGCTTGATCGTGTCGGGAGTAACGAAAATGTCCGCGGGCTTGGGATGGTAATGCTGCTCCGGAGTGC